>CALVCO010000040.1 GCA_944326095.1 uncultured Erysipelotrichaceae bacterium
TTAATTACAGCTTTAAGATATATACAAATTATTACGGTAGTGTATTTGTATCAAAATATGCGATTTTTGACACTACCCTTAAAAATGATAGGGGGAGTATATTAATAATGTTAATTTTTAGAGATGATATACAAATAGAAAAAATAGATTCCAAAATAAAAATAATATTAAATAATCAAATTTATGGAGTAATTGAATGGCCAGTCTATAATTTATTGTATACATTAAATGGTATGTCAAAAGAAGACGCTTTAACTTTCTTAGAAAAATATGTTTATAAAAAATCTGATGCTAAAGAGTTGTTGGATAAAATACTTGATTATTATTGTCCTATAATAAAAGACTGTGATTATAAAAATGATGTTAGGAATATACCATATTTTGGAAAAGCTGATTCAAAATTAAATATAAATAGAATAAGAAGTTTTTTACCTAAAACACTTGTTTTACAAGTGACCAAAAAATGTCCAATGAAATGCAAATATTGCTATGCAGGTTCTAATTTAGAATATTCTACCCAATGTGCTGAGTTATCTTTAGATATCATAGAAAGAGTTTTACAAGAAGCAACTAATTTAGGAATAACAAAGATAGACTTAACAGGTGGAGATCCTTTTGCAAGAGATGATATATTAGATATTTTAAATTTATTTGATAATTATGGTATTAAAACTTCTCTTTCTACAAAAATAATATTATCGGATAATATTATAACGAAATTAAAGAATTATAAATGTATTGATGAAATTCAAATAAGTATAGATTCCATAAAAGATGAAGAAGTGTATAAATTACTTGGTATAAATAATTATGTTAAAAATCATTTATCGTTTATATCTAAGCTAGTTAAAGTAGGAATTAATGTTAAAACAAATTCGGTACTGACAAGATTTAATATAGACAATATACCGTTATTAATAGATAAACTTAAACAATTAGAGGTTAAAAAAATTGTGTTAAGTCCTTATATGAGCAATCTTTTTAATAGAAACGAGGATTTTTTTCCTTCCGTTGAACAATATAAAAAATTATCTACTTATTTAACAAGTAAATTAAACAATAAATTAATTGAATATCCTAATTTTTTGAATAATTTTACAGAGGAATCTCTTTATTATAAGCTGAATAATTCTTGTGGAGCTTGTCTAGATGGATTTATTATTTCGGTTACAGGGGATGTATTCATTTGTGAAAGAATGTCTTATTTTGATAAATATAGCATTGGTAATATAAAAACACAAAGCATTATTAATATTTGGAATTCAAAAGAAATATATAAATATTATTTATTACAAAGAAATTTATTTAAAGAAGAAAAATGCTTTGACTGTGCATATTTTAATCATTGTGTAAATTCCAGAGGAATTTGTTTTGTACACTCACTTGTGTTAAACGGAAGATTATATTCTCCAGATTCAAGTTGTTTAATTCAAGAAAAGCGAGAAAGGATTTATTAACATGTATTACTTAATGTTAGATCCAAACTATCAGATAAGATATGAGAATAAGTTTGGAATTATCTTTGATAGAAGAATAGAATATATTTTAAAAAATTATATATTTATCAGTTTAAGTGATTACCATTTTCTTAAACTATTTGATGGGCGATATACAGAAAATGATTTAATTAATATATTAAAAAAATATAAAAATATTGATTATTCTTTTTCTAAGGATATCGTGAAAAAATTTATTGATAAATATCATAGATATATATTATTTTTAGAAAATAAACAAATGAGAGAAGATATTGAAATAAAGATAAAAAATAATTATCGAATAAATACGAATTATAAGTACAAAGAAAAACTGATAACGCCTTTAAGTATTAGTTTGGTACTTACAGAAAATTGCTTTGCCAATTGTAAATATTGTTATGCTAATGGTACAACAGGGAAAAAAGATTCTATAACAACAAAAGAAGTATTTAAAATATTAAAAGAATCATATGATATGGGAGTTGGCTGTATAAATTTGTCAGGTGGAGATCCATTTACAAGAAATGATATATATGAAATTATAAAGAAAATTGAAGAATTAAAACTTAATTATAGTATTTCTACCAAAAAAATATTTAATGATGAGGAAATAAAAAAACTAATATTAAGCAACATTAAAGAATTGCAAATTAGTATTGATAGTTATGATGATGAAATATGTAAAAATTTAATTGGTATTGATAATTATTATTCTCGACAAAAAATAGTAATTTCAAAATTGATAAATAATGGAATAAAAGTAAAAATAAATATTGTAATAACAAAAATTAATATTAAGACGATACCAACATTAGTTAAAGAATTACTCGAATTAGGTGTTAATAAAATATTTTTGTCTCCTTACATTAAGTCATTAGGACGACATGATGATATATTTTTTTGTAATATTGAAGATCATAAATTATTAAAATGTGATTTGCCAGTAGATGATAGAATAGATTATAAAATTCCTAATTATGATAAAGTAAAATATACCAATATAGATGAAATGCAATTTTGTACTGGGGGAAAAATGGGGTTGGTAGTTTATAGCAATGGTAATGTAGGAATTTGTGAAAGATTGCCTGATAATATATTAAATATTGGAAATATAAAATATAATACACTTTTTGATTTATGGCATTGTGAAAAATTAAAATCAGTTATAGAACCTAATCGAGATTTGTTTGATGGAGAAGAGTGTTATAATTGTGAGATGTTTGAACAATGTATTATAAAAAAAGGAATATGTTACGTTCGTAGTTATTTGCATAATAAAAGAAAAATATATTCACAAGATCCATATTGTCCTAAAAGCAATATTTACGAAAAAATGTTTTAGAAAGAGAGATATTAATTCTTATGATTGAAGTGAGAAATGTATCAAAAAAATATGATGTTTTTTTAAGAAAAGGAATATTCAAAAAAGAACGTAAGATTATCGATGCTGTAAATGAAATTTCTTTTACGATAAATAAAGGAGAAATAGTAGGATTATTAGGATTTAATGGTGCAGGGAAAACAACATTAATAAAATTAATGACAGGTATTTTAGTTCCTACAACCGGAAAGATTTCTGTTAATAATTATAATCCATCATTAAGGGATAACGATTTTTTAAGGTCTATAGGGGTACTTTTGGGAAATCGTTCTGTTTTATTTTATGATTTACCTATAAAAGACTCTTACGATTATTTAAAAAGTGTATATAAATTAGATTCGGATGATACCAATAATTTTATTTTTCCATTATTAGAAGCATTATCAATAGATAATTTATTAGAAATACCTGTTAGAAAACTTTCTTTAGGTCAAAGAAGAAAAGCAGAGTTAGTTGCATCTATTATTAATAGACCAAAAGTACTATTTTTAGATGAACCAACAATTGGATTAGATGTAATCAGTAAAAAAGAATTAGTAAATTTTATTAAGAAATTGAGTGAAGATTATGGAACTACGATAATATATACTTCTCATGATCTTAAAGAAATTGAAGAATGCTGTAACAGAATAATTTATTTAGAAAATGGTAGGATTACTTATGATGGTAATACAAATCAATTTAAAAACAAAAGAAATTTATTCAGCGTTAAAATAACATTTAATAATAAATTAGATAAGACGATATACACTAATTGTATCGATGATTATACATGTTACTGTTTGATAGAAAAAGATAAACTAAATGAATACATTAATCAGTTTGATACAGAAGAAATTCTATCAATTAATACAAGTGAGGCTTCATTAGAGGATGTTGTTGTAAATTATGATAAATATTATCGTGGCTAGTATTAAAATATCCTTTAAAAAAGCAATGCAGTATAAATTTGAATCATTGATGACTTTGCTATATGCCTTATTTAATTTGATGTTTATTTTAGTTTTTTGGGTTTCGTTTTCTACGATATTTATATTGCCAAATGAGTATACGAATAATGACATATATTTTTTTAGTTCATTAGTGTTACTATCATCAGCAATAAATGAAATTTATTTTTGTAACAACTGCCTACCATATGATATAAATGATGGAACATTAGATATATTTTTAATTAAACCTGGAAACAAAGTAATAATCTATCTATCAAATTATATAAATATTATTAGTTTATTAAGTTATCTTTTAATATCTTTAATATTTTTAATTGTTACTTTTCTTGCTGGTGATTATATTGCTAGTGATGTAATAATTGGAATTATCCTTTTGTGTATAGGGGTTTTTGATTTTGGCCTTTTGTCAGCCATAATTGCCATGGGTTCGTTTTGGTATGGCATCGTTGATAGTATTCGTAACATATTATTTTCATTTGAGGAAATGAAAAAATATCCAATGGGAATTTTTCCGAATATAATTAGGACTATTTTTACAGTTATTATACCTTTGAGTTTGATTACTTATTATCCTTTTGAAATTTCGATTGGACATATGTCATTATCACTTTCTACTGTATTAATATACTTTATAATTACACTAGTTTTAGTTGTTATATTTAAATTTATTCTAAAAAAAGGGTTAGATCACTATGAGTCAAATAATTAACTATTTATTAATTTCTCTGAAAATAATTCATTTAGATTTAAAAAAGCTTAAAGAATATAGGTCAGAACTGTTTGCGAATTTTATGTCTGCACCAATAAAGTTAATTATTTATGCGGGATTGTGGTATATCATTACTCTTTATAACTCAAATAGTAACATTTCTTTTAATTGGATAATATCCTATTTTGTTAATGTTATTATTTTCGAGTTCTTGATTACTCCATTTTGCGTAATAACTTATGACTTGATGAATGACATAAAAACTGGGAATTTGGATATATATTTGGTTAAACCCTATCCATATTTATCTATGAAATTTTTTTCAAATTCTAAAACATTAATTTTATTTTTTCCAATTTTATTTTTGAATATTATTTTGAATTTTAATTCAATTTCATTGAAAGAATTTATATTTATATTAATTTTACATATATCCGTTATTATACTTGTATATTTGTTATTTATAATTATTGGTATTTTTAGTTTTTATATAGAAAGCGTATTAGCGTTACGAGATAATATGTGGAATTTAATTAGATTATTTTCAGGATCGATAATTCCTATAAGTATGTATCCTGAATGGTTAAAAAATATTGCAAACTTTTTACCATTTAAATATATATACTATGAGCCGATTAACGTAATATTATCTGGCACAATAACAAAGAACGATATTATATTACCTATTTTATGGATAGTCTTATTATTTATTATTGTTGAAATCATGTGGAAAGTATCACTAAAAAGATATTCTTCACAGGGTGGATAAGAAAGGAGGATTTTATGTCATTAGATGAAATAATGGCTGAAATTGAAGTGGAAGAATTATACGAATCTGCACCTCAATGTTCTTGCTGTTGTAGTTCTCATGGTGGTGGTAAAGCTCGCTATGAATAATTGAATTTTTATTTGGGCAACTCGATAAAGTTGCCCTTTAATGGTTTGAGGTAAACATGCAAAAAGAAATATATATAAAATCACCATGTATAGATAATTATACATTTGTTAACTCTAAAAAAAGAATTGAAAATATAAATTGCAATCAAATGATTTGTCGTAATGATTATTATATTTATTCAATCACAGATAAATATGATTTGTCTATTTTTAAAGATATCAAAGATGTGTTTGTTGTTAAAGTTTATTATGGTCCTTTCTATACGTTGGATTATATCAACGAAATATATAATGAATTTGATTTAAATAATATTCCCGTAAAATTAAAAGTTAATAGAAGGTATTATAAAAATAATAATTCCATTACCATCGAATTTGATGTTATTTTGAATATAGATTATATTAGTTTATTTGTTTTGAAAAATTATATAGAAAATAAGATTAGAAACATAAGAAGAGTTTTTAAGTTTTATGCATATTTTATTGATATAGATTGGTATAGCAATAAATTTGAAATAATAATCAAAACTAGTAATACTGAAAATGCATCTAAACTTATATCAAAACTAAATGAATATTTAAATAATATTATGATTAATGAAGATATTATAAAATACTCATTTAATCTTTTAACTTGTTATATATTTGATAAGAAGTTTTGTGAGTTAGTTAATGATATAGAGGTTAGTAAATATGAAAGTAAAAAAAGATATAATAATTTATGAAATTGAGAATTATCCTTTTTCTGTTACAATAATAAAAATAAATAGAACAATTTGCAATATCCATTATTATCATATTTTAGAGCATTTACTAGTAAAAGAAATAGAAAATAAATTTCACTTAAAAATCAAGATTAAAGCTAGTACAAATAAGGAAAACATTAATATATATCTTATTTTATTTGATGAAAGAATTACTATATTCGATATTCTTTCTTTGATTGAAAATTATAAATGTAAAGAAATAGAATTTAATCATGAACTAGAATTAATTAACGATGAATATTCTTTCCTTTATGATAATAAAATAAAAGTAAATATAAGTTATAACGATTTTAATGATTTTGTAAACAAAATTGAAGATAATAGTGTTGGTATAGAATTATATATTAATAATATGCAAATAATTAAAAATATAGAAAATAATAAAGATAATCAACGAATTAATATAACAATAAAGGAAATCAATTGTGAGGTTTCAGGATATGTTGAAATATTATAATCTAAGCAAAAAGATAATGAATGATATAAAATCGTTTATCAAACCCAACCTACATATTAATTTGTGTATCATTTTATAAATCTTCCAAATGATTAAAAATAATTAAAAAATGAATTTTAGAAGAATTGTCGTTAATTATAACTTTTTTATATTTGATTTATGTTTGTAATATCTATTAAAAAATGTTAGAATATCAATTGCAAAACAATTAAAAGAAAGTTTCTATCTATATATTAGTGAAGATGAATTTTGATAGAACATAAAGGTTGTAGCATCCAACCTTGTGTACTTAAGGCGATCGTTGGGTTGTTGTACACAAATTGTTCTTATTCATTAAAGTGCTATATCTATAAGCCGACATTAGTCCGTAGTAGTGATGCATAAAACTTTAATGGTTACAATAAGAGCCTCCTATCAGATGTGCTGATGGTGAGTATGTCAGGGAAGGTAAAAAACGTGAAGAAATTATTGTTGGGATTAATCAGTATCTTATTGCTTTGTGGATTTAGTGCAAAAGATTTTGATATAAATAACTTGCAGAGTTATCATAAAGAATTTAAAACAGAAGAGATTACCGTTTGTTCAAGTTCTAGTGTTAAGACATATATGTCATATAAGGCTATTACTAATACAGCAAGTAAACAGTATGAAATTATTTCTAGTTTAAACATTGATGAAACAACCGGTTTTTTATATGATGAAGATGGTTTTATTGCTGCAGCATTGGGCGCTAGTTTTGGTGAATTAGGTTCAAGATATTACTTTACCTTATCTAGTGGTGTGGTTATACCAGTTATTAAAGCTGATGCGAAAAGTATTAATCATGTTCCTAATGGTTGTGCTACTGATGGTGGAAGTGTTATTGAATTTATCATTGATGAAGATATTAGTAAGGAATATTTTGGTCAAGGACCTTCTGGCTTGGCTAGCTTTGGTAATTTTAATAATGATTCTCGTTTTGAAGGTTCAATTGTTAAAGTTGAAAAAGTTTTAGATGAAAAGGTTGAAGAAGACATCACATATGAAGAAAATAATGATGTGGTGAACGAAATGAATTTCAACGATATTACATACTAGATCACTTGCATGGCAAGTGGTTTTTATATTGAAGAGGTAATTATGGAAAAAAAGTATACACCAATGATGCAACAATATTTAGAAGTTAAGAAGAATTATCCTGATGCTTTGGTATTTTATCGTCTTGGGGATTTTTATGAGATGTTTTTTGATGATGCCAAGATTGCTTCTAATGAGTTAGATTTAGTATTAACAGGGCGCAATGCTGGTGTTGAGGAAAAGGTACCTATGTGTGGTATTCCTTTTCATGCTTATAAAAATTATGCGATGCGCTTAGTACAAAGAGGATATAAGGTTGTTATTGTTGAACAGATGGAAGATCCAGCTTTAGCTAAAGGCATAGTTAAAAGAGATGTTGTTAAAGTTATAACTCCTGGAACTATCATGGATGAAATTGGTGATGATAAAAATAGTATATATATTGCAAGTATCGTAGATTATCAATATGGTTATGGCCTTGTGATGGTAGAAATGTCTACTGGTGAGACAGTTGTGATTAATATTAATCATCAAACTACCTCTTTATTACAAACATTATTAAAAAATAATATTAAAGAAATTGTAGTGAATAGTAATTTCAATGAAAAGGTTATTAAAGATATTCGTGAATTAGAAAATATCGTTATTTCTTATTGTGATGTCGATGAAATAAAAGATAATTATTTACCATTATGTGATAAGCTTGTGGATAAACGCTTGCGTAGTGCATATGGAATCTTACTTAATTATTTAGAAGAAACTCAAAAGCGGATGCTAAGTCACTTACAAGTAGTTAGTATCGAGAGTGAAGATGCGATTATGACGATGGATTATGATACTTTATGTAATCTTGAATTAATATCGCAAAATCGTAATAAAAAAGAGAGCCTTTGGACTTTCTTAGATAAGTGTCAAAGTGCTATGGGTTCACGTTTATTAAAACAATGGATTGAAAAACCATTGTTGATAAAAGGGGATATTGAGACTAGATTAGATAGAGTAGAATTTTTACAAAAGAATTTTATACTTAGAGATGATTTAAAAGAAAAATTGGCTAATGTTTATGATATTCAACGTTTAATTGCGCGTATTGCGATGAATAATGCTAATGCGATTGATTGTTTGCGTTTAGAAAAAACTTTAAAAGAAATTCCAGAAATATTTGCCTTATTAGATAATGATATATTTAAAAATTTAATTGATGTTGATAATTGTAATGATCTTTATCAAATATTAAAAGGGGTTATTAATGAAGATGCCCCAGTGCAAGTGCGTGATGGTAATATTTTTAATCCTGGTTATAATGCTTCTCTTGATGAATTGCGTAAAGTTCAAAGTGATAATCAAGATTGGATAGTGGAATTAGAGGCTAAAGAGAAACAAAGAACGGGTATTAAGACTTTAAAAGTTGGTTATAATCGCGTTTTTGGTTATTATATAGAAGTTTCTAAGGGAGCTGTAAATCAAATAAAAGATGAATATGGTTATATTCGTAAACAAACTTTGACTACGGGTGAAAGATATATTACCCAAGAATTAAAAGATAAGGAAGATATGATCTTGCATGCTAAAGAGAATGCTTTAAAATTAGAATTAGAATTATTTAATGATTTGCTTAAAAAGATTCGTAATTATTTGGTTAAATTGCAGAAGCTTTCGCATGTTTTAGCTACAATTGATTGTATTTATGCTTTAAGTGAAATAGCTAGTGAGAAGGGTTATGTTCGTCCTAAATTTGATGATGATATTTTAGATATACAAGATGGTAAGCATCCTATTTTAGATAAGATGATGAAAAAGAAATATGTATCTAATAGTATTCATATGGACCATAATGATTTTGTACATATTATTACTGGACCTAATATGGGTGGTAAGAGTACTTATATGCGTCAGATTGCTTTAATTGTTGTTATGGCTCAAATGGGTAGTTTTGTTCCTTGTAAGAGTTGTACAATGCCAATTTTTGATAAAATCTTTACAAGAATTGGTGCTAGTGATGATATTCTTGGCGGAAAAAGTACATTTATGGTCGAAATGGTTGAAGCAAATAACGCTTTAAGTTATGCTAGTGATAGATCATTGATACTATTTGATGAAATTGGTCGTGGTACTTCGACTTATGATGGCATGGCCATTGCCCAAGCGATGATTGAATATATTGTTACAAATATTCACGCTAAGACTTTATTTAGTACACATTATCATGAACTTACTGCAATTAGTGATATATTAGATGGTGTTAGTAATAAACATGTAGAAGTTCATGAAGATAAAAATGGCATTACTTTCTTATATAAAGTAAAAGATGGTAAGGCTAATCGTTCTTATGGTATAAATGTTGCGAAATTGGCAAAATTACCAACATCTTTAATTTTAAGAAGTGAAGAAATTTTAAAAGAATTAGAGAATAATAAGCGTGAAGTTCAACAAACAATTCCTATTTTTAGCATTGAAGATAATAAGAATGAAGAAATTATTAATTTATTAAAAGAAGTAGATATTAATGAGCTTACTCCGATGAATGCTTTAAATATGATATTTGATTTAAAAAATAAAATTAAGTAAATTGGAGGGATTATGAAAAAGAAGAAAATAAATTGGGAGAGGGCCTTAACATTATTTGTTTTAATTTCCTTAATTGTTTCCATTATTTTTATTAGTTTACGTTTAACGATTTTTACAGCTAATTTTGATGAGAGTATGAGGGGTACTTATGCTTTAATGTTGGCTCAATGTATTTTAGGTTGTGTAGCAATATTTGCTCCAAGTTATATTGAAAAACGTTTGAAGATAGATATACCTAGCCATATGATGATACCTTATGTTATTTTCTTATATTGTGCCATATTTTTAGGTGAAGTAAGAAGTTTCTATTATAATTTTAAATATTGGGATACTTTTTTACATACTTTAAGTGGAGCAATGCTAGGAATGTTTGGTTATTCTATAGTTGCTTTATTAAATAAAACAAAAGCAGTGCCAGTTGATTTATCACCTATTTTTGTTTCGATATTTGCTTTTTGTTTCGCTATTGCGATTGGTGTATTTTGGGAGATATATGAATATACTTTTGATGGTATATTAGGCTTAAATATGCAAAAATTTATGTTAGAAGATGGTACGCAATTTATTGGTAGAGAAGCTTTAAGTGATACGATGCAGGATTTAATGGTCGATTGTTTAGGTGCTTTTGTTGCGACTTTTGGTGGTTATATTGCGATGAAAATTGATAAGAAGTGGTTAAGAAACATGCAGTTAAAAAAGGAGAATACTGATGATAAGAATATATAATTCAAAAAGTTTGAAAATTGAAGATTTTAAACCTATAAAACCTAATGAAGTAAGCATGTATGTATGTGGGCCTACAGTATATAATCATGCGCATATTGGTAATGCTCGACCTATTATTGTTTTTGATACTTTACGTCGTTTATTTGAAAAAGAAGGATATAAAGTTAAATATGTATCTAACTATACGGATGTAGATGATAAAATCATCAAGAAGGCTAATGAAGAAAATGTTAGCGAAGAAGTTATTGCGAAAAGATATATTGAAGCATATGAACAAGTTAGAAAGAGTTTAAATACTATTCCTTTAGATGCTACACCTAGGGTTACGGAAACAATGGATGATATCATTCATTTTATCGATGAATTAGTAAAGAGTAATCATGCTTATGTTGTTGATGGGGATGTTTATTTTAGAGTTAGTAGTGTAGATAGCTATGGGGAAATAAGTAATCAAAAAATTGAAGATTTGCAAGCTGGTGCACGTATTGAAGAAAATGATAAAAAAGAAAATCCTTTTGATTTTGCCTTATGGAAAAAAACCGATATGGGTATAAAGTGGGATTCTCCTTGGTCAAAGGGTAGACCAGGTTGGCATACTGAATGTGTAGTAATGATTAATAAAGAATTTCATGGCATGATTGATATTCATGGTGGAGGAATGGATTTAAAATTCCCTCATCATGAAAATGAAGCAGCGCAAAATGAAGCTTTATGTCATAATAGTATTGCGAATTATTGGATGCATAATGCAATGATTAATATTAATGGGGCTAAAATGTCTAAGTCTTTAGGTAATGTTAGTTGGGCTAAAGATGTTATAGCTAAATTGGATGCACCTCTTGTGCGTTGGTTGATGAATTCAGTGCATTATCGTAAAGAATTAAATTTTTCTGATGAAACTATTGAGACTGCGCGTAAAGAATTAGATAAAGTCTTTAATGCATTAAGACAATTTGATATTAAATATCAATTAGCTAATATTACTTTGGATGATGCGTATGATGAAGTAATGGTTAGAAAATTCTTAGATGAAATGGATGATGATTTAAATACACCTAATGCTTATACGCAAATTTATGAATGTGTTAAACAATTGAATAATGGGTTGCGTAAAAAAGATAGTGATTTAAAGGAAATTATGAAAATCTATAATAGTATTTTACAGATGCTTGATGTTTTAGGTGTTGAATATAAGCCTACTATTTTAGATGATGAGGATTTAAAATTATTTAATTCATGGAATGAAGCTAAAGCTCAAAAAGATTTTGATAAGGCAGATGTATATCGTAAACAATTGATGGATAAAGGTTTATTATGAGTTATGAAGAATTGAATGGCTCTACTTTAGCTTATGTTGGAGATGCTTATTGGAGCTTAATAGTTAGAAAATATTTAATTGATAAAGGTTTTACAAAAGCTAAAGATTTACAAACTAAAAGTGTAGCTTTTGTAAGTGCAAAAGCTCAAGCTAGTTTTATTCCTTTATTTATTGAAGAATTAAGTGAAGAAGAAAAAGATATTTTTAGAAGAGGTCGAAATTTTAAGAGTTCTAGTATTCCCAAAAATACCGATGTACAGACCTATCGTATTTCTACCGGCTTTGAGGCTATCATAGGTTATCTATATTTGAAGGAAAATTGGGAAAAATTGGCAATGATTTGGGACAAAATAAAAACATATATGGAGGGGCATTGATGGGACAATATATATATGGAAAGAATGTTGTAAAACAACTATTAAGGGATGCTACAGCTATTCAAGAATTATTTTTAGCTATCAATGATCAAGAGATTATTAGTTTGGCCCAAAAAAACCATGTAAAAATTACTAGGGTTGATCGTCGCTATTTGGATAAATTATTAAAAACTAACAATCATCAAGGTGTTGCTTTAATAAAAGAAGAATATAAGATGTATACAGTTGATGAAATTTTAAATGATATTCAGGGTCATTCAGGATTGATTGTAGTTTTAGATGAATTATGTGATCCTCACAATTTAGGGGCTATTTTAAGAACTTGTGATTGTGTTGGCGTAGATGGTGTAATAATAAAAAAGAATAATGCTGTGGGTTTAACCGCAACAGTAGCTAAGACTAGTGCAGGAGCCATCGATACGGTTAAAGTAGCTAGTGTTACTAATTTAACTAAGACGATAGAATATTTAAAGTCTAAAGGTTATTGGATATATGGAACTGGCTTTGATAAAGCTATTGATTATCGCCAAAGTGATTACTCAGAAAATGTTGTTTTAGTAATTGGTAATGAAGGTAAAGGTATTTCGCGATTGGTTAAAGAAAGTTGCGATTATATTATTAAATTACCAATGGTTGGAAAAATATCTAGCTTGAATGCTTCTTGTGCAACAGCTGTATTATTATATGAAATTTACAACAAACGCTTTCCACTATAAAAGGGGGAAGTTTTATGATCAATGCATATGAATTGTTATATTATGTGCATCAAAAAGATGAATGGGCATTACATCAATTATTTAATAGTTTTGACCCATTAATTAAATCATGTATTAAAAGTTTGATTGAAAAATCACCAGTATTAAAGATGTATGTTGATGATTTATATCAAGAGCTGATGTTAAGTATCTATGATGGTGTTGATAGTTATCGGGAAGATCTTGGTAGTACTTTTACTAGTTTTATTAAGGTTTGCTTAGTTAATAAGAGTAAGACCTTATTTAGGTATTATAATAGTAATCGTATTAAAGCTAATCATTATGGTCTTAGTTTAGATTCTTTTGTTGGTGAAGAGAATGAGCATTATCATTATGAGATAATTCCTTCACCTAGACCAATGAATGATCCTAAGGAAGCTTTTGATTATCTACAAACAATGGAAAAATTTCAACAATATTATCATGATATGAGCTTAATTGATCGTAGAGTTTTAATTTATTATTTGAAGGGCGAAAAATATGAAAAGGCAGCTAAAGCTTTGAATATGACTAGAAAAAACTATGATAATCATGTGCAAAAGGTAAAAAAGCGCTTAAAAGCGGCCTTTGATAATGAATAAAATTGACTATTTTAAATAATTTGTGATATTGTTATTTGGTAAAAAAGGAGTTGTTTTAATTATGGCAAAAGAAGATAAGGTAATTTTAACTTGTACTGAATGTCTTTCCCGCAATTATTCAACAAAGAGAAATAAACGCGCAGCAGGTGAGCGTTTAGAATTAATGAAGTTTTGTAAAAAGTGTGGACGTCATACTTTGCATAAAGAAACGAAATAGGAGGAATGATGCATGTTAAAGTGGTTTAGTATTAGCGGTATCAGTAAAGAAGCTAAACGTGTTCGTTGGCCTAAGTTGTCTGATCTTACTAATTCGACAATAGAAGCTTTAATTTTTATGGGCTTTTTTATGGTATTTTTTGTTATATTTGAATTTGTTGTAACATTATTCTTAAGATTAATTGGAATTGGAGCGTAAAAGATGAGCGAAAATAATCAAAATCAAAGAGAATGGTTTGTGGTGAATACTTATGCTGGCCATGAAAATAGAGTTAAAGAAAATCTAGAAAAACGTATGGAGACCATGGGTATCCAAGATTGTTTATTTAGAATTGTGGTAGCTGAAGAAGTTGAAATTGAAATTAAAAATGGTAAACAAGTAGAAAAGATGCATAATCTTTTCCCTGGTTATTTATTTGTTGAAATGATTATGACTGATGATGCTTGGTATGTTGTTAGAAATACTCCAGGGGTTACAGGATTTATTGGATCTAGTGGTGGAGGTGCTAAACCTTTCCCAGTTTCACAAGATGAAATGGATGCAATATTAAGAAGACTTGGTAAAGCTGATGCTTTAGTTAATGTTAATTTTACAGTTGGTGATGAAGTTAGAATTCTTACAGGACCTTTTGGTGGTATGGAAGGTAAGATTTCAGCAATGAATGATCAAACACAAATTGCTTCAGTTTTAATTCTATTATTTGGCCGTGAAACACCAACAGATATTAGTTATGGTGATTTAGAAAAAATTGAGGAATAAGAAATGCCTAGACGTAGTATAGCTTTATATATCGTTTTATCAATTATTACTTGTGGTTTGTTTAGTTTATATTGGCAAGCACAAATTGCTAATGATGTTAATCAATTAGTTGATGATCAAAGTGGCTTTAGTGGTTTTGTGGTTGTATTATTATCGATTATCACTTGTGGCATATATGGCTTATATTGGTTATATGTTAGTGGTAGTAAAATTGATAGCGCTAAAGCTGGTTCAGGATATGGTAATGGTGGATTAGCAATTATAGCTTTAGTTTTAGGTATATTTGGCTTAGGAATAGTTGCTTATGCCATATTACAAAATGAATTAAATCAATTTGAACATGAATAAAGTTATAAGAGTAAATTTATTATTAATATTTATTGGCATTTTATATTATGTTTGGCTTAAGACAGTAGGCGTGGGAATACCATGCCTTTTTCATATGTTTACAGGGCTATATTGTCCAGGATGTGGTATTACAAAATCAATATTAGCTATATTATCATTGGATATTGTTGAAGCTTTTAGAGCACATAGTATATTTGTAATAAGTTTACCTTTTTTATTTTATTTATATATAGTAATAAATTGGCGTTATATGAAAGAAAAAAGAATTATCATTTATTCTTGGGAAGAAAAAATAATAATTCTAATTATTATCTTATTGCTTATTAGAACTTTGATAATTAATTTTTGGATATAAGGTAAGACCAACCAAAAGCTAACATTCAATATAGTCGATATTATTAACCTATAATAATTTAGGAAAATAAAAAAAGATGGAATATATATAACATAAGGGAATTTTTAGAAAATCTCTAAAGAACAAAATATTAATATTAAAGCATAAAATGTAATGATGAACTATCTATTAAAAAATATATTGAAGATTAAAAAGATAAGTAGAGGCAAGAATATGAGCGAATTTACATTAACATTAAGATTAGATATTAATAAAAATGATGAAGCTTATTTAAATAAGGTCTTTTATTATGCTAATCATATCTATAATGTTGGTGTAAAAGAAGCAAAACGAAGATTAAATAAGCTTTATAAAGATAAAGATTATCAGGCTATCATGTATAGTTATTGCCAAAATAAAGAATTAACTAACCAACAAAAAGCAGAACTAAAAGAATTAAGAATTAAATATAAACTTAATTCTAAAAGTAGTATAGAAGAATATCTAAAAGT
>CALVCO010000041.1 GCA_944326095.1 uncultured Erysipelotrichaceae bacterium
CGCTATTTTTATTTTGCCATTTGTTTAGCAACTTCTTCAGCGAAGTTTTCTTCACGTTTTTCTAAGCCTTCACCAACAGCATATTTAACAAAACGTACAACTTCTGCATTATTTTCTTTTAAATATTGACCACATTTCAAATCTTGATTCTTGAAATAAATTTGATCAACTAAGCACATTTCTTGTAATGATTTAGAAACACGACCTTCAACAATACCCTTTAATACTTTTTCAGGTTTATTCTTTAAAGATTCATCATTTTTCAAGATTTCTTCTTGAATGCTTCTTTCATGTTCAATAACTTCTGTAGGCATATCATTACGAGATACATAAGTTGGACTCATAGAAGCAACTTGCATTGCCATATCTTTACCAACTTCTGCATTGCCACCATTTAATACAACAACAGCAGAAATCTTACCACCCATATGCATATATGAGCCAAATACTTGATCATCAGTTTTTTCTACAACTTCAAATCTTCTTAAAGTAATCTTTTCGCCAATTGTAGCTGTAGCATCGATGAATAAGTTTTCTAAAGTTTTGCCATCAACTGTTACTTGCATAGCTTCTTCAACAGTTTTAGCATCACTATTAATTAATGCTTTAACTGTAGTATCTAATAAATTTAAGAATTGATCATTTTTAGCAACGAAATCTGTTTCAGAATTGATTTCTACTAAACAAGCTTTATTGCCATCAATCAATACTTTAGATAAACCTTCAGCAGCAATTCTATCTGCTTTTTTAGCAGCTTTGGAAATACCTTTTTCTCTTAACCAGTCGATAGCTTTAGCAATATCGCCTTCACATTCTGTCAAAGCTTTTTTGCAATCCATCATACCAGCGCCAGTTTTTTCTCTTAATTCTTTAACTAAAGCAGCTGTAATCATTATGCTTGTTCCTCCTTAGCAACTTCTGCTTGTTCAGCTTTTGGTTGTGCTTCAACAACTTCTACAGCAGCTGCAGCATCTTTCTTAATGAAACGTCTTTCTGAATTACCTAAGTTTCTTCTTTGAAGTTCTCTTGCACGTCTTTCTTCATTCTTTTGACGACGACGTCTTTCATTTTCAGCTGCAACTTCTTCAACATTAATCATAACGTCTTTCATTGTTACATCTTCTACTGTTTCATCTTCTTGATGAGCAACGCTTAATAAACCACCTTTAGCTTCAACAATTGCATCAGCCATAATACTAGTCATTAATTTAATAGCTTTTACTGCATCATCATTTGATGGAATTGGATAATCAATTACATCTGGATCAGCATTTGTATCAATTAATGCAAATACTGGAATATTTAATTTTCTAGCTTCAGCAACTGCATTATGTTCTTCAGTAGGATCTACTACGAAAATTGCATCAGGTAATTTTTTCATATCTTTAATTCCACCTAAGAAATTTTCTAATCTTTCCTTTTTCTTAGTTAGAACAGCAATTTCCTTTTTAGGATAAACATTGATAGTACCATTATTTTCCATTTCTTCAATTTCTAATAATTTTTTGATACTCTTTTGAATTGTTCTAAAGTTAGTTAAAGTACCACCTAACCATCTTTGGTTAACATAGAATGAACCAGAACGTAAAGCTTCTTCTAATACAGCTGTTTGTGCTTGTTTTTTAGTACCAACAAATAATACTTTACCATTGTTTTCAGTAATTTCTTTTAAAGCAGCATAAGCTTTTTCGATAGCTTCTTGAGTTTGTGCTAAATCGATGATATGTACACCATTTTTAGCAGTGTAGATGTAAGATTTCATCTTAGGATTCCATCTACGAGTTTGATGTCCAAAATGAACACCATTTTCTAATAATTTACGCATTGAAACAACAGTCATAATTTATTTTTACCTTCCTTTCCGTTGTTTTCCTCCACTTTTTCTAACATCAATAACTCAATTTGAGCACGGAATTGATGAATCCAAAGTGTGTGTAATAGGCATTTTGCCGACAATTAATATAACATAAAATTTAGTTAAAATAAAGGCTTTTTTGCACGAGGATGAGCCTTTTGTACAACATTTTTTAATTTATCAATCGTAATATGAGTATATATTTGCGTTGTGCTTAAATTTTCATGCCCCAATAGTTCTTGAACAATACGCAAATCAGCTCCATTATCTAAAAGATGAGTTGCAAATGAATGACGTATCATATGAGGATGTACTTTTTTATTAAGCCCCGCTTTTATCCCTACATTCTCTACGATTATCTGAATATAACGATTAGAAAGCATTTTACCTTTTTGATTTAAAAAGACATGTTGTAAATCATCTTTTATCCATAAATTTCTAGCATTTGTAAGATATTTTTTTAAAATTATCCCACATTCTTCATAAAAAGGTACTAATCTTTCTTTATTACCTTTTCCAACTATCCGAATAAATCTTTCATTAAAATCAATATCTTCTAATTTTATAGATGCTGCTTCAGTTAAACGTAACCCGCAAGCATAAAGCAAGGAAATAATAGCCTTATCACGCAATTGAATTGGATCGTTTTCATCCAAACAATTTAACATCTTATCAATCTCATCATATGTTAAAAACTCTGGCAATTTTTTATCACTCTTTGGATTTTTAAATTGTCTAAAAGGATTATCTTCCACTTTATGTATCTTTTGTAAATATTTAAAAAAACTGCGCAAAGCACTCAAATTTCTACTATATGTTGTATTAGAAATTTTACCATCAGTTATTTTACCACTTCGTAAAACTGTTATATATTTAAAAATAAGCTGTTTATCTACTTTAGATAAATCATCTATCCCTTGGCTTTTAATATAAGAAATAAATCTTTCTATATCGCGATGATATGCTTCATTTGTAGCCTTTGATCCACTTTTAGAAAGTTCAATATAAACTAAAAATTGTTCTAATAATTCTTCCATATTGTAGATTTTATCTTAGCTAATGCCTGAGGTGCATAAGCTTCTTTCTTTTGAGATTTTTTTACTTTTTGTTCTAGGCGCATAATTCCAAAATTAGCATTCATAGGTTGAAAGTTCAAAGGATTAGCATGACATATATAATGAGCCATAGCCCCTAACATACATTCATCACCTAAGACAAAAGGCTCTTGATGATTCAAATAGCGAATCATATTAATTCCAGCTAATAAACCACTACCTGCACTTTCAACATATCCTTCAACGCCTGTTAATTGACCAGCAAAAAATAAATCATCTCTAAATTTACATTGATAAGTTTCTTTTAAGCATTTAGGTGAATTAATATAAGTATTTCTATGCATTAAACCATAACGAACAATATTAGCATTTTCTAATCCTGGAATCATTTGAATGATTCTTTTTTGTTCTCCATAAGTTAAATGAGTTTGAAATCCTACAATATTATATAAAGTTTTAATGGCATTATCTTGGCGCAATTGAACAACTGCATATGGTCTTATACCATTATGTTCAAGCCCCACAGGTTTCATAGGCCCAAATAATAAAGTTTGTCTTCCTCTTTTAGCCATAACTTCAAAAGGCATACACCCTTCAAAATATATTTCTTTTTCAAATTCCTTTGGAGCATGAACTTTAGCATTAATCAATTCATCATAAAAATGATCAAATTCTTCTTTAGTCATAGGGCAATTTATGTAATCAGCATCACCTTTATCATAACGCGATTTATAATATGCTTTAGAAAAATCAATAGAATCTTTAGTAACTATTGGGGCAGCTGCATCATAAAAATAGAAATCATCTTCATGTAAATATTCTTTAATTGCTTTAGATAATTTATCACTAGTTAATGGGCCACTAGCAATTATACAAGGACCATCAATTATATGGTCTACCTCTTGACATTCAACAACAATATTAGGATGTTGTTTGATTGTATCGGTAATTATCTTAGCAAATCCTTCCCTATCGACAGCTAAAGCACTACCAGCGGGAATACGTGAGGCATCAGCAGCTTTCATAATCAATGAATCTAACATGCGCATTTCTTCTTTAAGTAAGCCAACCGCATTAGTCAAAGCATCACTTCTTAAAGAATTAGAACATACCAATTCTCCAAACATATCCGTTTTATGAGCTTCACTAGATTTTTGTGGACGCATTTCTAATAAACGAACTTTAAATCCTCTATTAGCTAATTGATAACTAGCTTCACATCCTGCTAATCCAGCACCAACAACGGTAACATCAAACATTATTTTTTACCCCTTTTTTTGCTAGTTTTTTTCTTAGGCTCAATAGGTACGCCATCTAAGCTTTCCATATAATTGCATTTAGGATAAGCTGAACAGCCAAGAAAATAAGTATTGAAACGTGACTTTCTTTTTAATAGTTCACTACCACATTTTGGGCACATCTTACCCGTTGGTTCTGCAACCTTTTTAGTCTTATCACTTTCAATTTTACGTGTATATTTGCACAAAGGGAAATTGCTACAAGAAATAAATTTTCCATAACGACCAGTACGATATACCAATTCATTGCCACACTCTGGACATTTTTCTCCTACTTCTTCAGGTTTTATTTTCTCCATTTTTTCATAAGCATTATCTACTAATGGATTAAATTTATTCCAGAAATTTTGTAAGGCTAAAATATTATCTTCTTTGCCATCCGCAATCATATCTAATTCATCTTCCATTTGTGCTGTATATTTCACATTTATTATACTTGAGAAAAATTCATCAAGTTTTTCTTCTGTTAATTCACCCTGTTCAGTTGGAAAGAATACTTTAGTTTTTGCCCCATCAGTTGGTTTTTTCAACTCAACATAGCCACGAGCTTGAATAGTATCAATAATAGTAGAATATGTCGAAGGTCTACCAATTCCTAACTCTTCCATTTCTTTAATTAATCTTGCTTCAGAATAACGTAAAGGTGGTTCTGTAAAATGTTGATCAGCATTTACCTTTGAAGCATTATATGATTGTTTTTCATTTAATATAGGTAATATAACATCTTTAGTAGTCTCATAACTATCATAAACTTTTAAATAGCCATCAAAGCTTAATTGTGAGCCATTAGCCACAAATTCATAACCATCTTGCATAAAAGTATAGGTTAAAGTATTAAGCTTAGCACTAGCCATTAAACTAGCTAATGCACGAGCATATATAAGTTTATATAATTTATATTCATCATTTGTTAAAAACTCTTTAATTTTTTCAGGCGTATTTTCTAAATTAGTTGGACGAATTGCCTCATGCGCATCTTGACTAGAAGCATCATTTTTAACTTTATAAAAACCAACATATTCTTTTCCATAATTTTTATTAATATAATCTTTAGCACTATTAATAAATACATTTGATAAACGTGTACTATCAGTACGCATATAAGTAATGATACCTTCTAAGCCATTAGCTAATTCAATACCTTCATATAATCTTTGCGCAACACTCATTGTCTTTTTTGCACTAAAACCTAATTTAGTAGAAGCTTCCTGTTGCATAGTAGAAGTAATAAAAGGTAATTTAGGATCTTTTTTACGAACTTGCGTTTTAATATTATCTAAAATAAATGGACCTTTTAAACAATTTAAGATATTATCAGCTTCTTCTTTAGAATTAATTTTAGCCTTTAAATTATTTATTTTTGTCAAAGAAGCTTTAAATTGCTTACCATCTTCATCAAATAAAGCATCTATCGTCCAATATTCTTCAGGCACAAACGCTCTAATTTCTTTTTCCTTTTCAACAATCAATTTTAAAGCAACCGATTGAACTCTTCCTGCCGATTTACTCTTGATTTTATTTTGTAATAATTTTGATAATTTAAAACCAATAATACGATCAAGCATTCTTCTTGTCTCTTGTGATTTAACTAAATTTAAATCAATTTTACGAGGACTCTTAAAAGCATCCAATACTGCATCATGCGTAATTTCATTAAAAACTACACGATTAACTTCATTTATATTTTGATCAAGTACAATTGCTAAATGCCAACTAATTGCTTCTCCCTCACGGTCAGGGTCGGTTGCAAGATATACTTTATCACAATTTGCAACATGCTTTTTTAAATCATCTACTACATCTTTTTTACCCTTGGAAATTACATATGTTGGGGTAAAATTATTTTCTATATCTATACCTAGGCCATCTTTTCCTCTAGTTGCTAAATCACGAATATGACCTTTACTAGATACTACTTCATAATTTTTGCCTAAATATTTTTCAATTGTTTTAGATTTAGAAGGTGATTCTACAATTACTAAATTTTTCATCTTATCATCCTTTCACCATTGACTGTTGATAACAATAACTTAATTTATTTAAACTTGCAAGTAAAAAATGAATCAATTTCTTCTTTTAAGATAATATTTGCTCCTTGTTGTATCAATAAATTGCATCCTTCACCTAATTCATCATTTAAAGGATAAGGAATACAATATATATCTTTACCTAATTCTAATGCCGCATTAACAGTATGCATAGTCCCACTTTGAATCTTAGCACAAGTTACAAATAACATTTCTCCTAAAGCAGCAATTAATCGATTACGCCAAGGAAAATGATGTTTAGCCACTTTAACATCATGAGGATATTCACTGATTATTAAACCATCTTTTTTCATATGAGCATACAAAAATGCATTAGCCGCTGGATAACAATAATCTAGACCACTACCAATTATCCCAATCGTATTATTATGTTCAATTCCTACTTGATGCACCAAAGTATCTACCCCATATGCAAGTCCCGATACTAAACAATATTCTTTAACCAATCCTTTAGCTAATGCCACAGTCATTTCATAAGCATAAGCATCAATAACTCTTGAGCCAACAATAGAAACCATCTTTCTTTGTAACAATTCAATATTACCTTGATAAAAAATAACCCAAGGAGGATTAGCTAACATACGAAAAGCTAAAGGATAAGCATCATCGAAAATAGTAATATATTTTTCTTTAATATTATAATAATTTACTTCTTCTTCATTTAAAAATGCCTTTTCTATTTTTTTCCAATCGCCTTTATATTTATAGCATAGATTTGCAATATAATTTCTTTTATCCATATATCCACCTCTATAATTTATAAACAAAAAAAGTTAAATATCCTAGATATCTAACTTCATTTGATCCAAATTAGCTACAGGCCCATAGGAATGACGATGAATAGGACAAGCACCATATTCTTCTAAAGCCATCAGATGTTGTTTAGTAGGATAGCCTTTATGCTTAGCAAATCCATATTGGGGATATATTTTATCATATTCTTGCATCAAACGATCTCTTGTAACCTTTGCTAAAATACTAGCTGCCGCAATATTAACACTCTTTTGATCACCTTTGATAATAGCCTCTACTTGTTTATGACAATTATCCAAAGGCATTGCATCGGTTAAAACAACATTCGCATTTAGTTCTAAAGCAATATTTTCCATGGCTTGTTTAGTTGCTTGATAGATATTTAATGTATCAATGGTCTTTTCATCTATAATTAATATCTTATAAGATAAAGCATCTTTTATAATGATATCATATAACATTTCTCTTTTCTTTTCACTAAGCTTTTTAGAATCATAAATTAAATCTGATTCATAACCTAAAGGAAATATTACTCCAGCTACTACTAATGGGCCAGCAATTGGCCCTCTTCCTGCTTCATCAATTCCCATTACTAAAGAAGGATAATATTTTTTCTCATATTCATTACTTGTTACATATTTCATTAGATTCTATCCCATGTTAGACCACCAAATTTACCTTGTCTAACTTGTTCAACAAAAAAACTATAAGTTCTTTCAATATCTAATTCACCATTAGCTTTAATAAGTTTTTGCTTTTGAGCAATCAAAGAAAAAATATTATATATATCTTCATCTATATTAATAGAATATTGTTTAATTAAGCGTTCAGGATAATATTCAATCATCTTCTTCATAGCGAAATTAGCAATATCTTCCATATTAACTATTTCATCTTTAATCGCTTTACATAAAGCTAAACTCAATGCTACATCTTGATCATCAAATTTAGGCCACAACACCCCTGGAGTATCTAATAATTCTAAATCAGCATCCAAACGCATCCATTGTAATGCTTGAGTAACTCCCGGTTTATTGGCAACTTTAGCAATCTTCCTTTTCGCAATAGCATTAATCAAAGTACTTTTACCCACATTAGGTATACCTACAACCATTGCCCTAATAGCTCTAGGCTTCATTCCTTTTGCCTTCATACGAGCTATTTTCTTAGCCATTATTTTACGACAATCTTCAATAATAATTTTTTTCACATTATCATGTAAACTATCAATGGCTACACAACTAGTATTTTCATTAGCTAAGTATTCAACCCATAAATTAGTTTGTTCATTATCAGCTTGATCCTTTTTAGATAAAACAATAAATCGTGGTTTATTATTAATCAAATGATCAAGTAAAGGATTAGCACTTCCATAAGGTATTCTAGCATCACGAATTTCAATTACCATATCAACTAATTTAAGCGACTCTTCCATCAAGCGTCGCGCCTTATTCATATGTCCAGGAAACCATTGAATATTAGCCATTATTCCATCACCTTAAATGGCCAAATCATTATATCAACCACTCCCTTTATATCATCATATTTAAAAGGTCCATAAAAGCGAGAATCTTTTGAATTAGGACGATTATCTCCCATAACAAAAAATTCATCACTCTGTAAAGTTACCTCTTCAAAATCTTCCGTAAATTTATCAAAACTATTTACATATTCTTGATCAAGATAATATTCATCGATAGGTTCACCATTAATCAATACTTTACCATCAATACAAGAAATAGTATCATTAGGCATACCTATAACTCTTTTGATAATATATTCTCCAGAATCTAATTTAATGATTACAACATCATAACGATCAACATCATTGATAAAAGTCTTAAAAACTGTAGCAAGTCCAAAATCATTATCTTTTAATGTTGGATACATAGAATTACCATTAACACTAATTGGCCTAACAATTAAACGAGTTAAAATATATACAATAATTAAACTAATAAATAAGGTTTTTAAAAAATCTAAGGCAACATCTTTAAAACTATTCTTTTCTTTATTCATAAAAATAAACAAAAAAGTCGATTACTCGACTTTTTATTTCTCCTTAATACGTGAAGCTTTACCAGATAAGCCGCGTAAATAGAACAACTTAGCTCTTCTAACTTTACCAACTCTTAATACGGTAATTTTTTCAATAATTGGTGAATGAACTGGGAAAGTTCTTTCAACACCTACACCATTAGACATCTTTCTAACAGTAAATGTTTCGCCAATTCCTCTACCTTTTTTAGAAATTACTAAACCTTCAAATACTTGGATACGAGATTTGTCACCTTCTTTAATTCTAACATCAACTTTAACTGTGCAACCTGGTCTAAATTCAGGAATATCATCACGAAGTTGATTTTTAGTGATCTCATTTACTAAATTTAAATTCATCTTTCTTCTCCTTTTTATCAATAATTTTGTTCATACATCTACTAAGGATCAGCGGAACAAACATTGCACTATAACATGCCTTGTTATGATAGCATACTTATCAATTAATTGCAATTATTTTTTTCTTGTTTAATAATAGCTAAAAGCTCCTTTTGTTTTGCACTTAATTCTTTACCTTCCAATAAATCTGGACGATTCTCAAGTGTAGTTTTTAATGACATCTTCATACGATACTCTTCAATATTTTTATGATGTCCACTAAGCAATACCTTTGGAACTTCTTTACCATCATAAATACTAGGTTTGGTATATTGGGGATATTCTAAAAGTCCATCTTCAAAAGATTCCTCTTCAATAGAATTTTCATCAATACTACCTTTAAGCAAACGAATAGTCGCATCTGCCATAACCATAGCAGCCAATTCCCCACCGGTCAAAACATAATCACCAATACTTATCAATTCATCTACATAATCATATACTCTAGCATCTATACCTTCATAGTGACCGCAAATAATAATTAAATGCTCATACTTTTTAAATTCATGCGCCTTTGCCTGTTTAAAAATTTTACCTATTGGCGCTGTTAAAACTACATGAGATTTGCTAGTTCTAATACTATTTAGACAATCTATAACTACTTGGCATTTTAAAATCATACCACTTCCTCCTCCATAAGGAGTATCATCTACATGTTTAAAGCGATCCAATGCAAAATCACGCATATCAATACATTCAATAGTAACTAAGCCTTTTTCTTGAGCTCTTTTTATTATTGAAGTATTACAAAAACCTTCAAACATTGTAGGAAATAAAGTCAAGATACTTATTTTCATAATAATCCTTCAATGGTTTTAATCCAAATTTTATTTTGTTCAAGATCTACTTTATGAATAAAGGCTTTAACATAAGGTACTAAGCATTTTTTACCATCATTTAATTCAATACGCAAATTATTATGAGCCAAACCTTCTTCTACTTTTAATACTTTACCAATTAATTTATTATCCATATTATAAACATCAAGATCTTTTAATTCAAAAAAATAATATTCACCTTCAGCTAAATGATGAATGTCTTTAGCATTCACATATATATCTAAATTTTTATATTTTTCTACTAAATTAATATCATTCATATTTTCAAAGGAAATTAATATATTTTGTTTATGATAGCGAAAAGAAGCAATAGTAAAAGGTAAATATTTATCATCACATAAAATATAGATCATATTTCCTTTACCAAAACGTTCTTCATCAAAATCTGTAAAGCTTATTATTTTTAACTCACCTTTGATACCAAAAGTATTAACTATTTTTCCTATTTTGATATATTCCATACTTTTCTCCTAGAAAAAAAAGGATGTATGAAAACATCCTATATTGTCTCAAATTTAATAACAATGCGTTTGTGCTCTTCAAGCGAAGCAACCGATAACATTTGACGTAAGCTATTAGCCATTACGCCTTGTTTACCGATAAGCTTTGCTACATCTTCATTCTTAGCGTAAACATAAAGCAAGATTTCATTTTCATTTAAACTAGGCATAACACGAACATCTAATGCTTCAGGATTTGCACACATTGGCAAACAAAGATTTTTTAAGACCTTTTCTAATTCAACCATAACTATTTACTATTCTTTTCTTCGTGGAAAGCCTTCATAACACCTTGAGATGATAAAATATTACGTACAGTATCTGAAGGTTGAGCACCATTTCTTAACCATTTTAGCGCTAATTCTTTATCTAATACGATAGTTGCTGGTTCAGTAGTTGGATTGTATGAACCGATAGTTTCAATTGAACGACCATCTCTAGGAAATCTAGAATCAGCTGCTACAATTCTATAAAAAGGAGCTTTCTTTGCACCCATTCTTTTTAAACGTAATTTAACTGCCATTTTTTATTCCTCCTAAAATTTACTATAATATAATAGCACAATAAATATATGTGTCAAGTATTTTTACTTTACACACTATTTTAAACGATATTTAGGTCTATTAGGCTTATTAGCTTTAGGATTTTGCTTCATAAGTTTATCCAAAAAGCCCTCATTAAGTTTTCCACTTTTCGATAATGAAGACATTGCTGTCATAGCTGTTTTCATTTTTTCATATTGATTCAACAATTTATTAACATCATTAATAGTCGTACCACTACCACTTGCAATTCTTCGCTTCATAGAACTACGAATTGTATCAGGATTAGCTCTTTCATATGGTGTCATACTTTGAATAATAGCTTTAGTACGTTTCATTTGTGAAGCAGTATCTTCATCATTAATCATATTACTATATTGAGAAAAACCTGGAATCATCTTTAGAATACCACTTAAAGGTCCTAATTTACTAACTTGTTCAAATTGAACTAACATATCATCTAGCGTAAATTTACCTTCCATCAAACGCTTAGCAGTTTTCTCGCTAGCTTCCATATCCATTTTTTCTTGAGCTTTTTCAACTAAAGAAACGATATCTCCCATGCCTAAAATTCGATCAGCCATTCTATCTGGATAGAAAATATCCATATCTTCTATCTTCTCTCCTTGACCAACAAATTTAATTGGAACATTGGTTATAGCTTTTACTGATAAAACTCCACCACCACGAGAATCACCATCAAACTTAGTAACAACTAAACCACTAACATTCAAGCTATCATTAAAACTTTTCGCCACGGTAACGATATCTTGACCAGTCATTGCATCTACAGTTAATAAAATTTCTTCCGGTGATACTAAAGTTTTAATATCCTGTAATTCTTTCATCAATTCTTCATCGATATGTAATCGACCTGCTGTATCGATAAGAACTGTATCAAAATCTTTAGTTTTTGCATATTCCATTGCTAATTTAACTGTATCTAAAGCACTTGTAGTTGTTCCTTTAGTAAATACTTCTACATTAATACTTTGACCTAAAGTCTCTAATTGTTCTATAGCTGCTGGACGAATTACATCCGCTGCCACTAATAATGGTTTACGATTCAATTTATTTTTTAAAATATTAGCAATTTTTGCAATACTTGTTGTTTTACCTGTACCTTGTAAACCAACTAACATAATAGTACTAAGTCCATGTTCTTTAAAATTTAAAGAAGCTTCATTGCTACCTAACAATTCAATAATTTCATCATGAACAATCTTAACAACCATTTGTCCAGGATCTACAGAAGCAATAACTTCTTCACCCTTAGATTTTTCTTTAACTTTTTCTAAGAAATTTTTTACAACTCTATAATTTACATCAGCTTCTAACAACGCTAAACGAATCTCTTTTAACATTGCCTCCATATTATCATCAGTAAGTTTACCCTTACCACTAATATTTCTTAATGCTTTATTTAATCTTTCACTCAATGAATCAAACGCCATAATTGTATCTCCTATAATCGAATTCCCTTTGATTATATCATATTTATTTGCTTCATAAAAAAATAAAAAGCTTCAAAAGAAGCTTAAGAAATAAAAGATACTTTTTCGGCAATCAATTCAACATTATGATAGCTATGATCTTTATCTTTTTGATAAATAGTATCTTGAATTCTACCCTTGATAGCCACCACATCACCTTCTTTGCAACAATCTGAGCACATTTGGGCAATACCACGCCACAAAGTTACATTAAATAAATCAAAACTTATGGAACCATCACTATTACGAAATGGTCTTTCACTTTCTATTACTAAAGTTGCAACCATATTACCTTGGCTTGTCTGCTTAATCTGGGGCATTTCTTTCACTTTACCCACTAATGTAAATACGTTTAACATTGCTTATCCTCCTTTTATGAACAAAATTATCCCAAAAATATAAAAAGAAAACAAAACTTAGAATAAGCATAATATTCCCAAAAAAAGCAAATACCAACTATGATATTTGCTTATAATAATCATTTCAATCAATTTTCACTATTTTTATCAATTATTACTAACGATTGATTATCCAAATTTAAACTATGATATAATGCATAACAATCTTCCACAGTAATACTTTCAATAATTTTCAATAAGTCAAAGATAGTTAATCCATTTTTCATATTACGAAAATGTTGAATAGTTATATTTTCTACTTTATTAAAAGTTCGCATAACACTACCATAATAACGATGCTTCAACTGATCTAAACTTTGTTTATCAATATTTTTATTCTTTAATATTGATAATTGCTGATTAATAAAATCAATAAAGGCTTTAGCATCATTAGTTTCATCTACAAATAACATTAAGCTATGATCCTTTGTATTTTCATTATCACAATAGAATAAAGGAGAAATCTTTTTATCATCTATCCACTTTTGAAAATCTTTATTCATACTTGAAAAATGTGCTTCTAACATCATTCTTAAAATCCAATCATCCTTAATTAATTTATTTATATTATCATTATTGACCTTAAGTTTAATGCCTAAAGCAACACGAGGAATTTCTACATCCATCTTAATATGTACATTAGTTTTAAATACACTTTCTTCCTCTTTTTCTACATAACGTTTTAATGGTACAAATTTAGCAAATTGCTTTGTTTTTTGATTTTCATTTATAACCTTAAATAAATGTTCAGGATCTAATGGTGTAGCAATTACTAAATACATATTTTGAGGATGATAATTTAGGCGATAACATTCTTCTAATTGGACTTTATTAGTAGCATAAACACTATCATGATTACCACCAATATCATTGCGTAATGGATGTTTAGAATATAATGCTTTAAAACTTTCAAAAACAATGCGCGAATCAGGCATCTGCAAATACATTTGCAATTCTTGATCAATTATTCCTTTTTCTTTTTCAACTGATGCTTCACTAATATTTAAACTTTGAACAAAATCTAATAATAATTCTAATGGTTTATCAATATTTTGAGCACTAGTATCAAAGTAGTAACAAGTTTCCTCATATGAAGTAAAAGCATTAACATTACAACCTAGTTTACTAAACTCTTCCATCACATCACTATGATCAGATTCAAACAATTTATGTTCCAAAAAATGAGCAATCCCACTAGGCATACTAATGATATTACCTTTATCATCTTGTTGATTTAAATCTAAGCTACCATAAGGCACTCCAAGTAAACAAGAACTAGTATGGTAATCTTTTTTATGCCATATAACAACTTTTAAACCATTATCACAAGATTCTTCATAATATGTTTCTTCAAAATCTTCATTAAAATGCTTAATCATAATTGTTTGCTCCTTTTTGCGCTAAGACATATGTAACTTTTAATTCAACATCATTAAAAGCTGCTTGAATGCTATCTTTAGTAACATTTTGTATATCTTCAATAATTTTTGATGTAGTACGATTATCATGAATAACACTTTCTCTAAAAGCATTCCACATCAAACTAGCAATACTATCTTCACTTTGACGATAATTATTAATATACATTTGTTTTGTAGTTTCTAAAAGTTCAT
>CALVCO010000042.1 GCA_944326095.1 uncultured Erysipelotrichaceae bacterium
AACCATTAATCGGATTATAAAAATTACATCTTTAAACAAATTTATAATTTATTTACACACTTTTCTTGACAAAGCCAAATTAGTACAATTATATCAAAATAATGATATGAAAGCTAACTATAAAAAATACTTGTATTTTTTATAGTTAGCTTTCTTAAACTAGTAATTTATTTTTACTTATTTTTATAAGAATATATTATTTTTGATTATAGTAATAGTAGATTGCTTGAGTGCCATATTCACCATAGCCTCTTGCTTGTAAATATTCATATTCATTCAATACTTGATTTAAGATTGGTAAAATTAATCCTTTATAATTAGCTTCATTTTTAGCAATACTCATATCTTTAATAAAATGTTTAATATAAAAACCGGGATCAAAATCATTATTTAATACTTTCTTTGAAACCATGTCTAATTGAAAAGAAGAAGCAGCTCCTTTAGTAATTGCGTTTAATACCTTATCGATATCTAAATTTTGTTTTAAAGCATAAGTTAAAGCTTCCATAGCTCCTGCTATTGCCCCAGCAATCGCAATTTGATTAGCCATTTTTGTATGCTGACCACTTCCTGCTTCACCAATATAATTGATAGTTTCGCCCATGGCTTTAAAGATATCATAGACTTTATCATAGGCTTCTTTATTACCACCTACCATAATAGTAAGTGTTCCATTTTTGGCACCTATATCGCCACCTGATACTGGTGCATCTAAACTATATAAACCTTTTTCTTGTGCTTTATTATTAATTTTAATTGCTAAAGAAGGACTAGAAGTTGTCATATCAATTAGAATACTTCCTTTTGTTGCATTAGGAATTATCTTTTCATAACATTCTTCAACATCTTGTGGATAACCAACTATAGTAATAATAACATCACTATCTTTGCTTAATTCTTCAATACTATCTTTTAAAATAGCACCATCTTTTACTAATTCTTCTGCTTTACTTTTTGTACGATTATAAATATTAACTATATAGCTATGTTTTAAAAGATTTCTAATCATTCCTTTACCCATGACTCCTGTACCAATAAAACCTATTTTCATTTTCTTTTCCCCCCATATATTATTTTTCATATTCTTTTAAAAAATGATAAACAAATGATTTAATTATTTCATAGATAGTATATTCTTTATATTTAATATTAACAATTTTCATAGCTTCTATTTGTTTATCAGTATGATAAGTATAAGGATATATACCAAATAAAAAAGGAAAGAAAGCATACATAAAAGCATCAATATCTTCATTATTTAAATTTTTATAATTATTCTTTAAACAATTAGTTAAAGTTTCAAATGATTGATAATATACTTTTTTAAATGATACTAAATTTTCTAATCTACTATTTGTTTCTATATCATATAAATTCATGGACATTAACTTTAACATTGTTTTTCTTTTTATAAATGTTGAAGCTAATTTATCAGCAAATTCTTCAATAGTTAAATTTTTAAGATTTAATAATTTATTTAAATCATTAGTCCATTCTTGATATTCTTTTTCTAATAAGGCTAAAAAAATCTCTTCTTTAGTCTGAAAATAATTATAAATTTATGGTTTAGAAAAAGATGTCTTTTTACTAATATCTAAGATCGTTATATCTTTAAAAGACATTGTTTCATATAAATTTTGACATGCATTTATAATTTCTTCTTTTCGCGAACTAATTGCTTTTTCAGACTTAATTACCATATTTATTTCCTTCTACATACTTTATTTTAATATATTTACTATTTCTTCATGATTTAATACTTTATAGCCTCCTTGCATTATTATTGTAGCATTCACAATACCTTCTATCATATCTTCTGTTACATTTAAATCTTTTAGATGCATTACTAGATTTAATTCATTCATCCAATCTTCTATAGCTTTTAGACCTTCTAAAGCTATTTCTTCATCTGTTTTATCTTTAGCATCTACATCCCAAACATTTATCGCAAAGCGTTTAAACTTATTTAAACCATAAGGCATAATATAACGATAATAAGGTAAAGATACAGCTGATAAGGTCATGCCATGTGTTGCATCGGTAAATGCACCTACCGCTTGACCTAACATATGTACCATCCAATCGGTAGATTTAGCTCTAGAAATTAGTGTATTTAATGCCCAAGTAGCACTCCACATAATATTACTTCTTGCTTCATAATTTTGACTATCTTTATTCGCAATTCTACTTGAATTAATTACCGATTTCATTAAACCTTCGCTAATATAATCACTGGTATTATCATCATCATTAGAAAAATATTGTTCACAAATATGATTAAAGATATCATAAATACCCGCAACCATTTGATAATGTGGCAATGTTAAGGTATATTTTGGATTTAAAATAGAAAATCTAGGCATTACTTTTTCATCTTGGAAAACATGACCTATCTTTTGATGAGTATGAGGATTAGTAATAACTGCCCCTGCATTCATTTCTGATCCAGTTCCTGCCATTGTTAAAATACATCCTACTGGAATTATATCACATGTTGGTTCTTCGAAATTAATATAATATTTTTGCCAAGGTTCTTCATCACAATTTATACTAACCGCAACAGCCTTTACATAATTACATACAGATCCTCCACCTACTGCTAATAAAAGATCTGCATGATTTTTTCTAGCAATTTCAACACCTTCATATAATTTATCCACTGTTGGATTAGGCATTACTCCAGATATTTCTGCTACTTTCTTATTATTAGCTTTTAAAATTTTCATTACTTCATCATAAATACCATTTTTCTTAATAGAATTTTTACCATAGATAAGAACAACATTGTTACCATATTTTGGTAATTCTTCATTTAAATATTTTAATGATTCATCACCAAAATATAATTTTGTAGGATTACAATAACTAAAATTTATAAATCTCTTATATTGACATAATGTCAATATAGCTTTCATACTTATTTTCTATTAGTTTATATAGGTTTTATTAATTAATACTGTTGATAACTACAATATAAATATTAATAAATCATTTATTTTAAATAAAGTTTTCCACATTTCAACATAATTTTTATCTTTTTTAGTAAATGTTGTTAATAACTGATATATTTTAATAATGTAACATTGTGGAATACTTACTGAAAATAAATTGTAATAAACAAGTTTTACACTATCCACAATCGGTAGTTTTCCACATATGTTGAAAAGGTGGAAAAGTGCATTTTAGCCTTATTTTATAGGTTTTATTTATCCACAATAAATGTTTGAAACTTTTGAAAATAATATACTTATCCACACTTTCCACATGTGGATAAAATGTTGAAAAGTTATCAACAAGTTATCCACAATGAAAATTTGTGGAAAACTGTGGAAAACTATTAAAAATTCACTAAATATACTACTATTTTTATCCACAATATATGTGGATAACTTTTTTGGTCCCATTTTTGTTCTTTATTTTTCCACAATTCGATAGTAACATATTATATGCAACAAATAATATGAGGTGCTTTATGAGTATAGATAATACTTTATTTTTTAAAGATATCTGGAATAAAGTGATTAAATCCTTAAGAGAAAACCAAGTAGTCGATGAAGTGGTATTAGATTCCTTCTTCGAAAATACTTCTATCTATGAATTAAATGAATCAAAATGTATATTATTAGTTCCATCCATAATTCATAAATCTTTAATTGCTTCTCATTCTGAATATATTAAAAATGAACTTGAACATATTTTAAATTTAAATAATCTTCTTATAGATGTCATACAAGAAAGTGAGCTTAATGAACGCTTAGAAGCTGGTAAAAATGATTCTGAAGAAGATGATAATGAAAATGAAGAAATAATAAATGAAGTATTTGAAGGAGAACCAATAAATAAATTATTAACTTTTGATAATTTTATTGTTGGTAAATGTAATCGTGAAAGTCATGCGGCAGCTTTAGCTTGTGCGGTTGATCCTGGTAAGTTTTTTAATCCTTTATTTATTTATGGTAATTCTGGTCTCGGTAAGACCCATCTATTAAGTGCGATTGCCAATTATATACATAAACAAAATCCACTTGCGAATATATTTTATAGTGGTACTTTAAAATTCGTCGAAACGGTTATTGATTGTTTAAAAACAGGTAGAATCGACGCATTTAAAAAGTATATGTATAATGTCGATGTACTATTAATAGATGATGTACAATTCTTAGCTGGTAAAGATAAGATGCATGAAATCTTCTTTACAATATTTAATGAATTAGTAAATAATCGTAAACAAATTGTAATTGCTTCTGATCGTTTACCACAGGATATCAAAGGTCTTGAAGATCGTTTAATTACTCGTTTCTCTAGTGGTTTATCAGTTAGTATAGATTCACCTGAATTTGAAACTAGTGTTAAAATGTTAAAGAGTAAAATTACTAATAGTTTATATAGTGATGCTTCTTTTGATGAAGATGTATTTACTTTTATTGCTAGTAACTTTAATCGTAATGTTCGTGATTTAGAGGGGGCTTTAAATCGAGTTATATTTTATGCTATTCAATTTCAACAAGATGGCGGAAGAATAAAACTTGAAACAGCTATGCAGGCTTTAAAAGGTCAAACTACCGCTAAAGAAGAAAAAAGTAAACTTACAATTAAAAAGATTATTAAAACTGTAGCAGACTATTATAATCTTACTCCCCAACAAATCATTAGTAAGACAAGGACAGGACCAATTGCGAATGCTAGACATATTTCTATATATTTATCTCGTAAATTACTTGATCTATCATATATAAAAATAGGGGAAGAATTTGGGGGAAGAGATCATTCTACTATTATATCTAGTTGTTCAAAAGTGGAAAAGTTGAGTAAAAATGATACCTATTTTGCTCAAGCAGTTAAAGAAATTGAAGCGTTAGTTAAAAACTAATCCACATTTTTTCCACAAGCTTTCAACAATAAAAAATATTAAAAAAAGCTTATATTATAGAACTATTTGATAGTTTTCCACAGTTTCCACACCTATAATAATAATATTAATTAAATAAATAATAAAAAAAGCAGGAGGATTTTATGAATTTCAAAATTTCAAAACGTTTATTTTTAAACGGTTTACAAGTCGTATCTAGAGCTGTTTCTTCTATATCACCTTTACCATCATTATCTGGTATTAAAATTGATATTACTAAAGATAAGATGATATTAACAGGTAGTAATTCAGATATTTCTATTCAAAAAGAATTAAAAAATGATGATGATTTAAAATTAGTAGTAGATGAAGAAGGTTCAATGTTAATAGATAGTAGATATCTAGTTGATATCGTTAAGAAAATTGATAGTGATACTATCAACATTGAAAGAATTGATGGTCAATTATATAAAATATATGGTAATGATGCTGAATATAAAATCAATGGTATGTCTACACATGATTATCCTATGATTGATTTTAATGAACCTAGTAATAAATTTTATATAGATGCTTATACTTTATTAAAAGTTATTAATCAAACTACTTTTGCAACCAGTGATAAAGAAAATAAGCCTGTATTATGTGGAGTTAATTTTAAATGTGATGGTGATACAGTTGAATGTATTGCTACAGATAGCTATCGTTTAGCCCGTAAATATTTTAAAATAGATGAATCATTAAAATTTAATGTTACTATTCCACGTAAGAGTTTAAATGAAATTGCTCATAGTATTGAAAAAGATGAAAAAGTTAAAGTAGCTATTGGTAATAATAAATGTCAATTCTATGTTGATAATACTTTAATTCAATCTAGATTAATTGATGGAGCATATCCTGAAACATCACGTCTAATTCCTACAGAATTTAAACATGAATTAGTAGTAGATAGTAGAGAAATCTTAAATGCGATTGATCGTGCTAGTTTGATGCGTAATGATGGTGTTTACTTTGTTAAACTAGTTGGTAATGAAGATAGTGTTACTATTTCTAGTAAGGCAGATGATATTGGTTCATATAGTGGTAGTATCAATATTGAATCTTGGACTGGTCAACCTTTATCTATTACCTTTAGTGGTAGATATATCCTAGAAGCAATTAGAACTTTAGAAGCAAGTACAATTAAAATTAGTTTTAGCGGTGATATGCGACCATTTGTAATTACTAGTTTAGATGATAATAGTGTTTTACAACTTGTATTGCCTGTAAGAACGTATAATTAATTTTCTAATATACCTATATACATTTTGTTATATAGGTTTTTTTTAGCTTTAAATTAGCTTATATGGCTTTTTTGTGGTATAATTATCATGGTATTTTACCAAAAATGAAAGGGATAATATGACTAAGATTGATACAGAGTTTATTGAGCTTCAACAATTATTAAAAAAAGAAAATATTGTTGGTAGTGGCGGTGAAGCTAAAATTATGATCAAAGAAGGTTTAATTAAAGTTAATGGGGAAATTGAAACTAGACGTGGTCGTAAATTATATCCTAATGATGTAATTGAAATTGAAGGTAGAAAAATAATAATTGAATGAAAATATTAGAGGTTCATTTAAGAAATTTTCGTAATTATATTGATGAAATTATTAAATTTGATGATCATTTAAATATCATCATTGGTGATAATGCTCAAGGTAAGACTAATATATTAGAAGGTATCGTCTTATGTTCAAATTGTCGATCATTTAAAGATGTTGATGATGTAGCTATGATTAAACATGGTGAAGCATTTGGGGATTGTGAAGTTACTTTTATTGATGATAAGAAAAAAAGAGTTAAAGTTATCTTATCTTCTAAAGGTAAAACCCTTTTAGCTAATAATATTCCTATTAATAAGACTAGTGATTTTATTGGTTTATTGAATGTTATTATCTTTGAACCTAGTCATATATCCTTCTTTGATAAATCACCTTCATATCGCCGTAAAGTGGTGGATATGGAAATTTCTAAAGTTGATAAGAAATATGTTTATGCTTTAAATAATTATTATAAATTATTAAAAGAAAGAAATAATTATTTAAAAAATGAAGATATCGATCTTAATTATTTAAGTGTTTTAGAAAATAAGATGATTGAACATCAAGTAATCATCATTCAAAAAAGGCAAGAATTAGTAAATATTATTAATAAACGTTTAGCTTTATTATTTTCTAAATTAAATGATAATAAGATTAATTTAAATTTAAATTATCAATGTTGTATTGAACAAGATAATATTATTGAAAATTTAAATAATATGTATAAGCAAAATCATAAAAGAGATTTGCTTTTTAATGTGACTAATGCTGGGATTCATCGCGAAGATTTTATCTTTAAAATTGATGATCATCTAGTATGTGATGTAGCTAGTCAAGGTCAAAAACGTTTAGCGATAATCGCTTTTAAATTAATGTTAATAAATTATATTAAATTTAAAACTAATAAGATGCCGATATTATTATTAGATGATATTTTATCGGAATTAGATGAAGAAAAACAGTTGTTATTATTGAAAACTATATCAAATGATATTCAAACAATTATTACAACTACAACCATTAATTCTCATCTTTATGAACAAGGTTTTAAAGTAATAAAAATAAATCAAGGTAAAGTAGGAGGTAACAAATGAGCGAATACGATGAAAAAGTAATGCACTCTTATGATGAACATGATATTCAGGTCTTAGAAGGGCTAGAAGCCGTAAGAAAAAGACCAGGAATGTATATTGCTTCAACTAGCGAAAAAGGTTTACATCATCTAGTATGGGAAATAGTAGATAATGGTATCGATGAAGCATTAGCAGGATATGCTGATACTATTAAAGTATTAGTAGATAAAGAAAATGTTGTTACAGTTGAAGATAATGGTAGGGGTATGCCTACGGGAATTCATGAAAAAACAGGAATTTCTACTGTTGAAACTATTTTTACTGTATTACATGCTGGTGGTAAATTTGGTGGAGGAGCATATAAAGTATCTGGTGGTCTACATGGTGTAGGTGCTAGTGTTGTTAATGCTTTGAGTGAATGGCTAGAAGTTAAAGTTTATAATGGAGGAAAAGTATATTTTGTTCGCTTCGAAAATGGTGGACATGTTGTAGAACCATTAAAAGTAATTGGTGAATGTGAAAAAGATAAACATGGATCTGTTGTTACTTTTAAAGCTGATCCTACTATTTTTACAGAAACTACGGAATATAATCATGAAACTTTAAGAGAAAGATTAAGACAAATAGCTTTTTTAAATAAGGGTATTAAAATTATTTTTACTGATCTTAGAGTAGAAGAAGAAAGTAAAAAGATGGAAATTTACCATTATGAAGGTGGATTAAAAGAATATGTTACATATTTAAATCGTAATAAAACTCCTATTCATGAACAAGTAGTATATTGTGAAGGTGAAGAAGATAAGATTCAAGTTGAAGTAGCTATGCAATATAATGATGGCTATGTTCCTAATATCTATACTTTCTGTAATAATATCAATACAGGAGAAGGAGGAACTCACGAAGAAGGTTTTAGATTAGCCTTAGGTAGAGTTATCAATAATTATGCTAAAGAAAATGGCTTATTGAAAAAAGATGATGATAATCTTTCTAGTGAAGATGTTCGTGAAGGATTGACTGCGGTAATTAGTGTTAAACATCCAGATCCTCAATATGAAGGACAAACTAAGACTAAACTTGGTAATAGTGAAGTTAGAAAGATTGTTTCTAATATCTTTGGTGAACAATTACAAAGATTCTTATTAGAAAATCCTAATGAAGCTAAAATTATTGTTGAAAAAGCTAGTTTAGCTTCTAAAGCGCGTTTAGCTGCAAAAAAAGCTCGTGAGCTTACAAGAAGAAAAAGTGCTTTAGAAATTAGTAGTTTACCTGGTAAATTAGCTGATTGTTCAAGTAAAGATGCTGAAATTTGCGAAATATATATCGTCGAAGGTGATTCTGCCGGAGGTAGTGCAAAACAAGGAAGAAATAGTAAATTCCAAGCTATATTACCTTTAAGAGGTAAAATTCTTAATGTAGAAAAAGCAAGACTTCATCGTATTTTTGATAATAATGAAATTCGTAGTATGATTACGGCCTTTGGTTGTGGTGTTGGTGATGAAATTGATACAAGTAAATTAAGATATCATAAGATAGTTATCATGACCGATGCCGATGTCGATGGAGCTCATATTAGAACATTATTATTGACTTTCTTATATAGATATTTACGTCCTGTTATTGAAGAAGGTTATGTATATATTGCTCAACCACCTCTATATAAAGTACAAAAAGGTAATGCAGTAAGATATGCTTATACTGATCCTCAATTAGAAGTAATTAAAAAAGAATTAGGTGATCGTTTAAATATTCAACGTTATAAAGGTTTAGGCGAAATGAATCCTGAACAATTATGGGAAACAACAATGGATCCTGAAGCTAGAACATTAATCAAAGTTACTATTGATGATGCAATAGAAGCTGATGGCGTATTTAGTATGTTAATGGGTGATGAAGTTGAACCAAGAAGAAATTTCATCATTGAAAATTCTCATTTTGTAAAGAATTTAGATATTTAATAGAAAGGAATTTAGCAACGTGGAAGATAAATATATTGTAGAAAATTTTAATCATGGTAAAATTCAAACTACGGATATTGCTAATGAAATGCGAAATTCTTTTCTTGATTATTCAATGTCCGTTATTGTCGCAAGAGCTTTACCAGATGTAAGAGATGGAATGAAACCTGTTCATCGTCGTATTCTTTATGCGATGAATGATTTAGGAATTACTTCCGATAAACCACATAAGAAAAGTGCACGTATTGTCGGTGAAGTTATAGGTAAATATCATCCTCATGGCGATAGTGCAGTATATGAGACCATGGTAAGAATGGCTCAAGATTTTAGTTATCGTTATCCATTAGTAGATGGTCATGGTAACTTTGGTTCATTAGATGGTGATGGCGCTGCAGCAATGCGTTATACTGAAGCCCGTCTATCAAAAATATCTAGTGAATTATTAAAAGATATTCAAAAAGAAACGGTAGATTGGATGGATAACTATGATGGTGAAGAAAAAGAACCAGTAGTTTTACCATGTAAATTCCCTAATCTACTAGTAAATGGTACAACTGGTATTGCGGTTGGTATGGCTACTAGTATGCCACCTCATAATTTAAATGAAGCAATTGATGCAATAATTGCTTTAATGGAAAATCCAGATTTAACGGTTATTGAATTAATGGATAAATATATTAGTGGACCTGATTTTCCTACTGGTGGTTATATTCTAGGTAGAAGTGGTATCAAACAAGCATATGAAACTGGTAAAGGTTCAATTGTTTGTCGTGCTAAAACCCATATTGAAATGTTAGATAATGGTAAACCACAAATTATTGTAGATGAAATACCTTATATGGTTAACAAAGCTGTACTAGTAGAAAAAATTGCTAGTTTAGTAAGAGAAAGAGTAATTGAAGGTATTACTGATCTACGTGATGAATCTAACTTAAGTGGAGTTAAAATCGTAATTGAACTTAGAAAAGATGTTCAACCTGAAGTTATCTTAAATCAACTTTATCGTATGACTTCAATGCAAACATCATTTGGGGTTAATAATGTTGTATTAGTAAATAATGCTCCAAAATGTTTGGGTCTAAAGGAATTATTGCAGAAATATATTGATCATCAAGTTGATGTTACAATTCGTAAGACTAAATATGAATTAAATAAAGCTAAAGATAGAGCTCATATTTTAGAAGGTTTAAGAATTGCGATTGATAATGTCGATGAAATTATCGAAATTATTAAGACAGCAAATGATAGTAATGATGCAGCAACTAAATTAATTAATCGTTTTGGTTTATCAGAAATTCAAGCAAAAGCTATTCTAGATATGCAACTAAAACGTTTAACTGGTTTAGAAAGAGATAAAATTGAAGAAGAATATCAACAATTATTAGCTTTAATTAAAGATTTAGAAGATATTTTAGCCAACTATTCACGTGTTCTAGAAATTATCAAAAATGAATTATTAGAAGTTAAAGCTAAATATGGTGATGATAGAAGAACGGAAATTATTGAAGCTGATGTAGAAATGGAAGATGAAGACTTAATTCCAAAAGAAGATGTCGCAATTACATTAACTACAAATGGCTATATTAAACGTATTTCTCAAGATACTTATCATGTACAAAATCGTGGTGGTAAAGGTATCAAAGGTATGACGATGAATGAAGATGATGTTATCTATCAATTCATTAATATGAATACCCATGATTATCTAATGATATTTACTAATTTTGGAAAAGTATATCGTATTAAAGGATATAAGGTTCCAGCAAGTAGTAGAACTAGTAAAGGTTTACCAATCGTAAATCTATTAAACTTAGATAAAGAAGAAAAAGTTAAAGCTTTAGTACCAGTAAAACAAAATGAAAGCAATTATAAATATTTATTCTTTGTAACTAAGAATGGTATAGTAAAACGTGTGCCAATTGAAGAATTTGATAATATTCGTCAATCAGGTAAATTAGCTATTTCATTAAAAGAAGATGATGAATTATTCGCTGTTAAATTAACGACAGGAAATGATGAAATTATTATTGCTGGAGCAAATGGTAAAGCAGTTCATTTCAAAGAAGAAGAAATTCGTGAAATGGGTAGAAATGCCATGGGTATAAGAGGATTCAATGTCGATGGTTCTTATGTTGTTGGTGTAGCTACTAATAATGAAGGTAATTTAATTTTATCTATTACAGAAAATGGTTATGGTAAAAAATCTGAACTAGATGAATATCGTTTAACAGCAAGAGGAGCTAAAGGTGTTAAGACAATAAATATCACTGAAAAGAATGGACCATTAGTTTCATTACAAGCAGTTAATGGTGATGAAGATTGTATGATTATTACTGATGATGGTATCGTAATTAGAATTTCTTTAAATCAAGTTGGTATTTATAAACGTCAAACTCAAGGAGTTAAATTAATCAAGGTTGCAGAAAATTCGAAAGTTTCTACGGTAGCTGTGGTTGTAAATGATATAAATGATGAAAAGGAAGAAGCATAAGTTTCTTCCTTTTTAAGGTAAATTGTAAAAAGTTGGTTTTTATAGTGGTTTATTTTAATTTCTTACAAATAGAGAAAGTTTTAGGATAATTTTAAATTTATTTTTATATATATCATGGATAATTTCATTATTATAAAAATTATTGATGGTAAAAAGTATATTGACTTTCAATTTTAGAATTGTTAAAATTCATTTGTAAATTAAGTTTACCGCTGACCAATATTGCGGTATATAAGTGGTTGGGTTGATAGTTTACCGCTGACCAATATTGCGGTATATAAGTGGTTGGGTTGAAAGCGTGGTCCTTTACCGTTAGGTAAAGGACTTTTTTTGGAGGTATCTAAATGAAAAAATCTGGTTTTTATATAATTAAAGATAAATTTTTTTTAGATATGGCAGATCCATATCTAAAAAAGAATAAGTGTGAAAATAGACCACATTATTATTGTTTTGACGATAAAATTGAAGGGATTTTTTGGATGATACCTTTATCTAGTAACGTAGAAAAATATAATAAGATTATTAATAAAAGAAGAGGAAAAACATGTGATATTATACATATTGTTAAACTTGATGATAATAAGATAAGTGCCTTATTAATTCAAGATATGTTTCCAATAAAGGAAGAATATATAGAAAGAGAATATACAATTAAATTCGCAAGATAGCCCACGAATTCATTCGTGGGTGGAATTGCGACAAAAGAGCTTTATGTAATGATATTTTTTTGAGATTAAATGATATTTAATTGCGTAATAAACTATCTTTTTGATGGTTTTTATGTTATAATATTTATATGGAAGATAAATATAAAAGAGCTAAAACAATTGTTTATAAAAATCAATTCCATATAATATTTTGCCCTAAATATCGTAGAAAGGTATTAAAAGATGGAATAGATATTAGGCTTAAAGAAATATTGTATGAAATTGCTAAAGAACAAAATATTGATATTAAAGCATTGGAAGTAATGCCAGATCATGTACATATGTTTATTGAATTTGATCCTCGTAAATCATTACATAAAGTAATTAAAGATTTTAAAGGCATTAGTTCCAGAATATTAAGAAATGAATTTCCTGCTTTAAAAAGTAAACTTCCAACATTATGGACAAGAAGTTATTTCTCTTCAACCGTAGGAAATATAACGGAGTCAACCATAAAAAAATATATCGAAGATCAAAAAGGCAAGTAGAGGCAAGAATATGAATGAATTTACATTAACATTAAAATTAGATATTAATAAAAATGAAGAAGCTTATTTTAATAAGGTTTTTTATTATGCTAATCATATCTATAATGTTGGTGTAAAGGAAGCAAAGCGAAGATTAAACAAACTTTATAAAGATAAAGATTATCAAGCTATCATGTATAGTTATTGCCAAAATAAAGAATTATCTAACAAACAAAAAGCAGAACTAAAAGAATTAAGAACTAAATATAAACTTAATTCTAAAAGTAGCATAGAAGAATATCTAAAAGTTAATCGTCAACAATTTAGTAAATATATAGACGCTACTACTCAACAAATGTTAGCTAATGATCTTTATCGAGCAATTGATAAAAACTTGTTTGGAAATGGTAAAGATATTAAATTTAAAAAATATAAAGATCGTAAAACAATATCTGGTAAATCAAATAAACAAGGAATTAGATTTAATAAAAAATATGAAGTTTTATATCAAAATAAAAGATATAAAGTAATTGTTAAACCTAATGA
>CALVCO010000043.1 GCA_944326095.1 uncultured Erysipelotrichaceae bacterium
TGGTTCGCTACACTTGGCGGTAACTACCTGTGGTTGGTTTATCTCCAACTGAATTCGTGCCATGCCCGGCACACTAAAAAAGAACTTTTTCATTTGGTATTATCCAAATAAAGAAGTTCTTTTTTTAGTTATCCTCTTAAATTAGCATTTAATTTATTTTGCAAATTATCTAAGATATTTTGATGACAATTATTAATTTCTTCATCTTTTAAAGTATGATCATTAGCTTGATAAATAATATTTAAAGCTACTGATTTATAACCCTTTTCCACATGTTCACCTTGATAGATATCAAATACTTCTACATTACGTACTAATTGATTACCACTACGTTTTATAGTTTCAACAATTTTCTGCACTTGAATATCTTCCTTAACAACCAAGGCGATATCTCGCGAAACACTAGGGTATTTATCCAATGGTACAAAGCGTACTTTTGATACTTTATTATTTAAAATTACATCTAATAAAATTTCAGCATAAACACAATTTGTAACATCCATCTTACTAGCATAACTAGGATGAACATCACCAAATATACCTAGTAAATCCTTACCAATATATACACATGCACTACGATATGGATGGAAATGCGTAGTATCAACAGTATTCTCTTTAATCATTATTCTTGATTCATTAAATCCATAACGTTCAAGAATATCATAGATAATTCCTTTTAAAGTATAGAAATCACTCTTTTCATCTACTTTATGTAAACGATCTTGTTGTAAATGACCACTCAAGCAAATTGCTAAACGTTCTTGAACTTTTTCTTGTGTAGTAACTGAACTAATCTCAAATAAATTATTATTTACTGATTGACGATTTTGATTATAAGCAAGACAATTTAAGACACTAGCCATTAAACTAGAACGCATATAACGACGATCTTCACTAAGTGGTGACATTACTTGTACATAATCACCAAAAGGCATTATAGTATCTTCCATATAATCAGCTTTAGTCAAAGTATAAGTAACGATTTCATTTAAGCCCATACCAACTAAAACATCTTTAATCATACGACGTAATTTTTGACGAGGATTCAACGCACCTACAGTAGCACTCATCAATGGTAAAGTTTCTTTTAAATCATTATATCCTAATAAACGAATAACTTCTTCATCAATATCTTGGGCAATCTTAATATCGGTACGATAACTAGGAATATGACACGTAAATTCATCATTATTATTTATAACTTTAAAATCTAAAGCATTTAAAACATCTTCTACTTGTTGACTAGTATAATTTGTTCCTAATAATTGATTACAATGCTCTAAAGTTTCCTTAACAACCACAGGTTCATAATTATTTATACCAGCCTCAACATTAGTTTCAAAACCATCCGCATCCGCTAATTCACTTAATAATTGTACGCAACGATCAACTGCTTTTTTAGCTGCCATTGGCTCAATGCCCTTAATAAAACGGGTTGCAGCTTCAGTAGCTAGACCTAAACGTCTAGAAGTATTACGAATAGCTACATCATTAAAATGTGCAGCTTCAATAAAGATACTAGTTGTTTCCTCATCAATTTTACTATCATCACCACCCATGATACCTGCAAGTCCTGTAGGTTCACCATTAGTTGTAATTACAATATCATCCTTATGAACATCATAACTAATGCCATCTAGTGCAGTTAAAGACATCTCAATATTATCTTTAACTACAATATCCTTATTTGCAAGCTTAGCTAAGTTATAGAAATGCAAAGGTTGACCAGTTTCAAGCATAACATAGTTACTAATATCTACTACATTATTAATAGCCTTTATACCAGCTGCATGTAGTTCATCTTGCATCCATTTTGGACTAGGTTTTACTACAACTTTATTTACAACTTTTCCTAAAAAGTATGGACACTTTTCACTTTGTGTTTCCAAATGGAAAGTTGAAGGTGTACCAATATTTGTAGAATCCAAACATTCTGGAAGATGTACATCTCTTCTTAAAATTGCGCCAACTTCTTTTGCAAGTGACCACATGCTCAATAAATCGGCACGATTTGGAGTCAATGATGCATCTAATACTACATCATCTAAGCCTAAATACTTGATAGGATCTTGACCAACAACGGCATCATCACCAAGGATTTCAATACCATTTATTTGTTCTTCAGTTAAATACTTTTTATCTACACCTAATTCAAATAGAGCACAAATCATGCCATTAGATTCTACGCCACGTACCATACTTTTTTTGATGGTACCACCAGGTAATTTAGCTCCATCTTTAGCTAAAATAACTTTAATACCCGCTGTAACATTAGGAGCACCACAAACAACTTGATATACATTTGTTCCATCATTAACTTTAGTAACATGCAAATGATCACTATCTGGATGATTATAACATTCTTCAACTTTTGCAATTACTAAATTTGTACCCATAACATATGGCTCGCAAGCTTCAATTTCCACACCAGCTGTTGTCAATTTATCTGCTAATTCATATGGGGTAACATCATCTAAATTAATATATTGTTTTAACCAATTATAACTAATCTTCATGTTCATGCCTCCTAATCAAAACGACTGAAATTCTTTAAGAATCTAACATCATTAGTATAGAAATTACGAATATCATCAATACCATATTTCAACATAGCAACTCTTTCAAGACCAATACCAAAGGCAAAGCCACTACATTTACTACTATCAAAGCCAGACATTTCAAGTACATTAGGATGTACCATACCAGCTCCAAGAATTTCAATCCAACCTGTTTGCTTACAAACATTACAACCTTTACCACCACACATATGGCAGCTAACATCTACTTCTACACTAGGTTCCGTAAATGGGAAATAACTAGGTCTAAACCTAATTTCTCTATCTTCGCCAAACATCTTTTTTGCAAAGAATCTTAAAGTACCCTTAAGATCAGTTAAAGTAATATTTTCACCAACAACTAATCCTTCCATTTGCATAAATTGATGAGAATGAGTAGCATCATCATCATCACGACGATATACCTTACCAGGACAAATCAATTTAATTGGTAATTGACCCTTAGCTTGTTCCAAAACACGCATTTGAATAGCCGTAGTATGCGTACGCAATAAGGTATTAGGAGTGATATAGAAAGTATCTTGCATATCACGAGCAGGATGATCCTTAGGCAAATTAGCTCTTTCAAAATTATAAAGATCAAGTTCCATTTCAGGACCTTCCGCTACACTATATCCCATACCAACAAACAAATCTTCTAATTCTTGTTGAATCATCATCAAAGGATGAACTGTACCAATATTTGGTTTATAACCAGCAACACTAATATCTATTTTTTCTTTTTCTAATTTAGCCTTTAAAGCATCTTTTTGTAAAACTTCCATCTTAGCATCTAAAGCCTTGGTTAAAGCTTGTTTACAATCATTAACTTCTTGACCAAATGCTGGCTTTTCTTCTTTGGATAAATCTTTCATCAAAGCCATCAAACCTTGAACATGGCCTTTTTTACTTAAATAATCAATTCTAACTTGATTTAATTGTTCTAAGTTTTCACATTTTTCAATTGCATTCAAGCCATCATTTTTAACTTGTTGAACCTTTTCCATTTTGCCCTCCCATAAAAAAATGCATTCCTGAAACAGGAACGCAATATTTACAAATTACGCGGTACCATCCTGATTTATCTTTAATAAAATTAAAGATACACCTTAATTCACTGGATAACGGCAGTACCGAGGATTATTAGTCCCACTATAAAGACGAATTCATAAATCTTTAGACAAGGTACTTACACCAAATATACCATTCTCTTTATGCCTAATAATATTTATTACTACTTCTTTAGTTATAACGCTTTACCTTGCTATTATAACACTTAAAAGTAAAATTAAAAAGCAAAATTAATCAAAGATATATAATGGTGTACTTTCAATAGTTAAAATATTTAATGTAACTGTATATTCAGCAAATTGATTATCTTTTCCTGAATAATCTACATTAAATTCACCATTATTATATGCTTCATCGCTATAATCTAACTTAACAACATCTGCTACTTCAACATGCATATTATAATATATATCACCATGAACTAAGATAGAACCACGTTTACCAACTTCAGCTAAATTAGAAATTGTTTGTCCTTCAGTCATAACAATAGTAACAGTTTGAGCTTCAGGATCAACTTTCCAAGCATGAATAGTACTCATGGCAATAGATCCATCAGGATTAACACTCATCACTTGAGCAAGTTTACTTTCAGGAGCACTATAACCTTCAACTTGTGAATCAGCTAAAGTAGCCAAATCATTAGAAAGATTTGCTAAAGCCGTATAAGCTTCATTTAAAGCATTACCACTAAGTACATTTCTAGTTAAACTAGCAGAAGTAAAAGTATCTGCATAAATTGTTTCTTCAGTAGTTGTTGTAGCTTCACTAGTTTGTGGAGCTGTTGTTTCTTCGCTAGTAGCACTAGAATTACTGCTACAACCAACTAATACTAAAGCACTTAAACATAATATCAATAATTTCTTCATTTTTCCTCCTTTTTAGTACAAATGTACTAATTTTCTAAAAATAGTTTAGCACACTTGTACTAATTGTCAATATCAATTATTATATATTTAGGTGATAAATAATGATAACTAAACAAGAAATATTAAACTGTGCTCGCAATATGTTCAATGAAAAAGGATATGATCAAGTAAGTATGCGCGCAATCGCAAATAAATTAAATATCAGCGTAGGTAATTTAACCTACCACTTCAATAAAAAAGAAGATATATTCAAAGCTTTATTAGAAGACAACAAATTATTACAAACTACCATCGAAGTAAAAACAATAGGTGATTTAGATTTTTTATTTAATGAAATGCTAGAAAGCCTAGTCAAAAATCACTTTTATTTTACTAATGATAATTTAGCTAATATTGACGAAAAACTAGCTATAAACAATCAAAAAAATGTCCAAAAACAAAAAAATATCCTAATTGAAGCAATTGAAGTATTGCAACAAGAAGGATATTTCATAAAAGATTTAAGTCATAACATAATTGTATCTATTATTACTATGATTATGTTAGCCCATCTTGAATGGGTCAGAGAATTATATCATAAAGCTAATTATCCTACGATTCCCAAAGAAACATTTATGCGTATACATTGGGATATTTTATATCCATATTTAACAGATAAAGGAAAAGAAGAATTAGCTATATTTTGTAAGTTAATTAAATGATATGCAATTTATTTTGGTTAATTTTAATAATATATTTTAAATTAAGTTAACTCACATATCCAAAATAAGATGCATTTCCATTTGGGCAGCTGAAACTAAATGATACTTGAACTCTTTTTCCCGAAGGAATAGCATTCAATCCCCATACAGAAAGGCCAGAAGAAATAGCATTTACTGTTAAATTTACATTTTTAGCATTTCCATTTCCATCAACCTCATATGTACCTTGAATTACAGCAGTATAACCCATACATGACACTTCTTGATAGACTTGCCTTACTGAAGCTCTATATAATTCTATATCATTTTCATTTGCATTAACATAAACTACATGATTGCTTAATGTTATTAATGTTACGACCAAAAATACCTTAAACACTTTTGAAAAATTCTTTAATATTTTAATATACATCATTAATTATCTTTTCATATGTTTTTTCTAATTCACTTTGCTCAAGTGTTCCAACTTGAGAGTTAATGATATTACCATCTTTTATTGAAAATACATGCGGAGTAAATATTTCTTTCAATCCATCACTAGGATCAACCATCAAATAATCATTAAGATTTTCTTCTAATTTAAGACGATTTTCATCACTTATTGGATAATTATCATTATAAAAATCTAAATAATAAATGGTAGCTTTTTTTCAATAGCAATTTTTGCCATTACAGGTACAGCTTCTTGGCAATTACCACAAGCAGAGAACCCCATATATATAATTGCAGATTTATCCTCTTCAAATATTTTTAAAAGTTCTTCTACAGTAATTCCTTTAAAGCATTTGTTATCGCTTAATCCTAAGTACTCACTCATATTTGGCTCATAAGATGAAATATCATCAACAACATTTTGTTGCATATTACATGCTGGCAACAATATTAACAATAAAATACAAAAAAATTTCAATATTAACCTATCACCATTTTTATATCTAGAAACCACTTTATTATATTCCTCCTTTTTAATTATTACTTTTAATTACTTTTAAACAAACACATTAAAATTTAAAATAAATAAAAGATTATATATCACCATTTTTATACCGTCCCATCATAATTATACCTCTGCTTATTTATTATTTGTGATTTTTTTAACATATAGTCTTTATTGAATTATAACACATATATATGATGTAAACACATTTGAACATTTTACTAAACAAAAAAAGAGTAAATAATATTAAAATTACTTACTCTCAAAATTTGATACTCAATTATTGATAATTATTTTTATTTAGCAAAAACTCTTTTTAAAACTTTAGAAATTTCTACGATGATAATTGGTGCAAAACTTAATCCTAAAGCAACTAATAAATAATCACCATATAATGGAACTAAATTAAATATTGAATTGATTGGAGTATACATTACTAATACATTTAATACTGCACCAATAACAAATGAACCAATTAAGAATTTGTTATTAACGATTGTACGATGTAAGATACTATGTTCACTCTTAATATTGAATGAATGGAATAATTGTGACATTGATAATGTAAAGAATGCCATTGTTTGACCAATTTCATGGCTATGACCATTACCATATAAATATGAAGCTAAAGTCAATAGACCAATCATTACACCTTGCCAACCAATTGTGAATCCTAAACCATGCGCAAAGAAACTTTCTTGTTTAGCTCTAGGTTGTTCATTCATTATATCATCATCTACTGGTTCCATACCTAAAGCAAATGCTGGTAAAGTATCAGTAATTAAGTTAACCCACAATAAGTGAATAGAAGCTAATGGCACCCCAACTGAATGACCAAATAAACCTAATAAACTAGCTAAGAAAATAGTCAACACTTCACCAATATTACTTGATAATAAGAATTGAACATCCTTCTTGATATTACGATATACACCACGTCCTTGTTTTACCGCATGAATGATAGTTGCAAAGTTATCGTCAGTTAAAATCATATCTGAAGCATTCTTACTAACATCTGTACCAGTAATACCCATGGCACAACCAATATCTGCAGTCTTTAAAGCTGGACTATCATTAACACCATCACCTGTCATCGCAACTACTTGATCTTTTCTTTGCCATGCTTTAACAATTCTTACTTTATGTTCTGGTGATACACGAGCATAAACACTGATATTTTCAATTTCTTTATCTAATGTTTCATCATCCATTTCATTTAACATTTGACCAGTAATAGCCTTATCACCATCTCTTAAAATACCTAAGTCTTTGGCAATAGCTTTTGCAGTAGTAACATGGTCACCAGTGATCATGATAGTTCTAATTCCACCTTTTTTAGCTTGAGCAATCGCATCTTTAACTTCTAAACGAGGTGGGTCAATCATACCAATTAAGCCAATGAAAGTTAAATCTTTCTCTACAACTTCACTAGTTATTTCACTAGGATAATTGTCCCATTTTTTAATACCAACTGCTAAAACTCTTAAAGCTTTATTAGCCATATTTTCATATGCTTCATTATCTGCATCTTTAAAGTTAGTACTTCTAGCAAATATTGCATCTGGAGCACCTTTAGTAAATGAATAAATGCCTTCACTTGTTTCATAGAAAACACTCATCATCTTTCGATCAGAATCAAAAGCAATCTCTTTAGTACGTTTATATGTCTTAGCTAATTCTTCTTTATTTTCACCTAAGATATAGCTAGCATTAACCATAGCTGTTTCAGTTGGATCACCAAATAATTCTACTTTACCATTATTTACTTTTAATTCAGCATCTGAACATAATGTAAAATAACGCATTAATTCTATTAAAGATTGATCTTTAGGAGTATTTTCATCAAACTTATTTTGACCAACTGAAGGAAGATAAGTTTCAACAACAGTCATCTTATTTTGAGTCAAAGTACCAGTTTTATCTGAACATACAACACTAGCACAACCTAAAGTTTCTACAGCTGGAAGCTTACGAATGATAGCATTTTGTTTTACCATCTTAGTAACACCAATTGATAAGACAATAGTAACAACGGTAGCTAAACCTTCAGGAATAGCGGCAACTGCTAAAGCAATAGCTGTTTTAAATGCTTCTAAGATATCTTGTCCTTCCATCCATTCTAAGCCAAATACTACGATACAGATAAGAACACACATGATACCAATAATCTTAGACAATTGATTCAATTTAATTTGCAATGGTGTTAATTCATTACCAGAAGCTTGTAACATGGATGCAATCTTACCAACTTCATTTTCCATACCAACACTAGTAACGACCATCTTTCCTCTACCATATGTACATACGGTACTAGAATATGCCATATTTTTACGATCACCTAGCGCAACGTCTTCTTTATCAATTGCTTGAACTTTCTTATTAACTGGCACTGATTCACCAGTTAAACTAGATTCATCAATTTGTAAATTGAATGATTCAATAATTCTACCATCACTAGGAATATAGTCACCAGCTTCAATAATAACTACATCACCAATAGTTAATTCACGACTAGGAATTGTTAAACGCTCTCCATCACGAATAACTTTAGCATTAGGTGCACTTAATTTCTTCAAAGATTCCAAAGACTTTTCAGCACTATACTCTTGGAAAGTACCTAAAGCCGCATTTAGAATAACTACAACGAAGATAATTACACTTTCTACCCATTCTGCTGGGTCTACAACAATAGAAATTACTGCAGCAGCAATCAGCAATAAGATTAATGGATCAGTAAATTGTAATAAAAAGCGTTGCCATAAAGGTTGCTTCTTTTGTTCTACCAATTCATTGTAACCATATTTTGTTAAATTCTCTTGAGCTTTCTTCTTTGTAAGCCCGTTGTGTTCATCACTTTCAAGTTTCTTTAATACATCTTGAACTGATTCATTAAAAAACATATAACCTCCTAAGGCATAAAAAAAGCCTATTATGTCATAGGTCTTGCTTCTTTAAAACAAAGATTTGTATCCGGGATATTCCGTGCTGTCGAATACATGTCTAGAGCTACTCCCCTATTACATGCATTAGTATAATGCATTTTTTAAATGATGTCCACGGACATTTTATTTGTTTTGTCTAAAAATTTTTAATATAATAATGTTAAGGAGAATAAACAATGAAACGATATCATGTAATTGTATCTGGTAGAGTACAAGGCGTAGGTTTTCGTTATTTTTGCGTAATGAATGCCCAACAACTAGGACTTACCGGTTCTGTACGCAACATGAGCAATGGTATGGTAGAAATATTCATCCAAGGAAATGAAATAGCCATAGACAAATTTTTAGCCATCATAAAAAAAGGCAATATGTTTATTAATATAGAAAACTATACCATCAAACAATTGCCTATCGTTCATGACGAACAAGATTTTATCTATAATTATTAACAGCTATATAGCTGTTTTTTTAAAGCCATCATCATCTAAAATCATCATACTATCAAAACCACAATTTTTAATTAATTGTATGCTTTCATCATAATAACAATCTAAATAATTACGATTATGACAATCACTATTTAAGCAAATCATACCATTATTTTTAGCTATATATCTCAATAATAGTTCATGAGGATAAGGCTTTGATCTATAACCTCTAGCAATCGCTCCTGTATTGACTTCAATAATTTTATTTGCAGCAATTATTTTATCTAATATTTCATAACACAATTTAAGATATTCAGCATTATCAAAAGCTATCATATCTTGATTTTCATTATATTTTTGAATTAAATCAAAATGCCCTATAATATCAATTTCCGAATCATCAATCAATTTTTCCATTTCATTAAAATAACTTTTCGCAAATTCCAAAAAATTACCATTATAACCATCTATGATAATTTTATTTGTAACATCTTTACGATAATCAATCGTCTGATATATATTTCCATCATATACCTTATGAACACTACCTATAATATAATCAAAAGTATCATGGTTAAATTTTATACCTAAAACATCTTCTTCAATTCCTAAATAAATTTTTATTTTAGAAGCATATTTTTCTTTAACTCTTTTAACTTCTGCAATATAATCAGCTAATTTTCCCATAGGAATAGCACATTCATCATTTTCAAATGGCCCATGACCAGAAAAACCTAAAACTTTAAAATTTTTAGCTATAGCAGTTTCAACCATTTCTTCAATAGTATCATTACCATCACAATAAGTTGAATGTGTATGTAAATTTTGTTTAATCAAAAAATCCACCCTCTTAAATTTTAACTTAATTAAAAAATTTTTACCAGTTTTGCAAAGGAAACGCTTACAAAAAATTTTTTTAAAATGTAACCGTTTACTTGTGAAATTGTTAACAATTTTTGTTGCAAGCACGTTTTTTAAATGGTAATATTACTACTGTCATAAGTGAAATACTTCACAAGGAGGAAATATGGCAACAAAAAAAGTACAAGAAACTGAAGAAAAAGTTACTGGTCCTACTAGTAACGAAGAAGTAAACATTAAAGTCGCAAAAGCACAAAAAGCTTTAGATGAATTTTATTACTTCGATCAAGCTAAAATTGATTATATCGTAGCAAAATGTTCTGTAGCTGCCCTAGATAAACATGGGGAATTAGCTAAATTAGCTATCGAAGAAACTAAAAGAGGTGTATTCGAAGATAAGGCTACAAAAAACTTATTTGCTTGTGAATATGTAGTTAATCACATGCGTCATTTAAAAACAGTAGGAATTATCGATGAAGATGTTGTAAAAGGTTTAACTTATATAGCTGAACCAGTTGGTGTTGTAGCTGGTATTACTCCAGTTACTAACCCTACATCTACTGCTATCTTTAAATCATTAATTTGTTTAAAGACTAGAAATCCTATTATCTTTGCTTTCCATCCAAAAGCTCAACAATGTTCAATTGCTGCAGCTAAAGTAGTTTATGAAGCTGCTATTAAAGCTGGTGCTCCTGAAAACTGTATTCAATGGATTGAAGCACCAAGCATGGATGCAACAACTGCCTTAATGAATCATCCTGGAGTTGCTACAATCTTAGCAACTGGTGGTAATGCCATGGTAAAAGCTGCTTATTCTTGTGGAAAACCAGCATTAGGTGTTGGTGCAGGAAATGTTCCAGCTTATATTGAAACAACTGCTAATTTAAGACAAGCTGTAAATGATATTTGTCTATCTAAAGCATTTGACCATGGAATGATTTGTGCTAGTGAACAAGCAGTAATTGTTGATAAAGAAATCTATCATGACGCTATTGAAATCTTTAAAGAATATAATGTATATTTCGCTAATGAAAAAGAAAAGAAATTATTAGAAAAATATATGTTTAATGTAGAAAAACCAGAAGACTGTCCAAAAGCAGTATTAAATCCTGATATCGTTGGTAAAAGTGCTCATTGGATTGCAGCAAATGCAGGTTTTGAAGTTCCAGAAAAAACTAGTATCATCATGGTTGAATGTAAAGAAGTTGGTGTTAATGAACCATTAACTCGTGAAAAATTATCACCAGTACTTGCAATGTTAAAAGCTGAATCAGTAGAAGATGGTCTAGACAAATCAGAACAAATGGTAATGTTCAATGGTGTAGGACACTCTGCAGCAATTCATACTTCAAATGAAGAATTAGCAAAACGTTTTGGTACTCGCTTAAAAGCTTGCCGTATCATTTGGAATTCTCCTAGTACCTTTGGTGGTATTGGTAATGTTTATAACTCATTCATTCCTTCTTTAACATTAGGATGTGGATCATATGGACATAACTCAGTATCTGATAACGTAAGTGCAATCAACTTATTAAATATCAAAAAAATTGGTAAAAGGAGAAATAATATGCAATGGTTCAAGATTCCAAGCAAAATCTACTTTGAAAAAGACTCTATCGAATATCTACATGATATGCGTGAAATGGAACGTGTATTCATCGTTACTGATAGATCAATGGTAGACTTAGGTTATGTAACTAGAGTAACTGATCAATTGGAAAGAAGAAGAAATAAAGTACAAGTACAATTATTCTGTGATGTTGAACCAGATCCAAGCATTCAAACAGTTAAACGTGGTTTAAGCTTAATGGAAGCCTTTAGACCAGATACAATCATTGCCATCGGTGGTGGATCTAGCATGGATGCTGCCAAAGGTATGTGGTTATTCTATGAACAACCAGATGTAAACTTTGACGATTTAAAACAAAAATTCATGGATATTCGTAAACGTGCATTCCGTTATCCAGAATTAGGTAAAAAATCTAAATTAGTATGTATTCCAACAACTAGTGGTACTGGTTCTGAAGTAACACCATTCGCCGTAATTACTGATAAAGAAGAAAATAAAAAATATCCATTAACTGACTACTCACTAACACCAACAGTTGCAATTGTAGACCCAAGCTTAACTATGAGTTTACCAAAGAGCATTACAGCTGATACTGGTATGGACGTTCTAACACATGCAACAGAAGCATTTGTAAGTACACTTGCTAGTGACTTCACTGATGGTTTAGCATTACAAGCTGTTAAGATGGTATTTGAATATCTTCCTCGTGCTGTAAATAATGGTAAAAACGATCCTGAAGCACGTGAAAAAATGCATAACGCTTCATGTATCGCTGGTATGGCCTTTGCTAATGCTTTCTTAGGTGTTAACCACTCATTAGCTCATAAGATTGGTGGCGAATATCATGTACCTCATGGTAGAGCAAACGCTATATTAATGCCACATGTTATTCGCTATAATGGTACTAAACCAGAAAAACCTGGTATTTGGCCAAAATATAACTACTATCGCGCAGATGAAAAATATTATGAATTAGCCCTAGCAATCGGTTTAAAACCAAAAACAGTTGCTGAAGGTGTTGAAATGTATGCAAAAGCTTGTGGCGATTTAGCAATCGATTGTGGCATCAAGATGAGCTTTAAAGACCAAGGAATTGATGAAAAGACATTCATGGATAATCTAGATAAGATTGCTTACTTAGCATATGAAGATCAATGTTCACCAGCTAACCCACGTGTACCAATGGTTGAAGAAATGAAAGAAATCTTGGTAAAAGC
>CALVCO010000044.1 GCA_944326095.1 uncultured Erysipelotrichaceae bacterium
TTGTCCAAACTCAAAGTCGACCATCATATCGAAATAGAACTTAAGATGGATGAGTTGGATTTAACGGCGGCGGAAAGTAAAGCAACCTACGATGAAATCAAAGCCTAGTGAATCAGATTTTCTTTTTAAAAAATCAATATTAAATTTGAATTCACAGTAATGATAACGGAAATGATTTTGTTTAGAAGAAGTCTTAATATATCAGTTTTACCTTCTTTAAAAAGCTTTTTATTATTACGATAATAAGAACACTTTTTATTGTTACATACGTAAACAACATAACCTTTTCTATCATGATGTTTAACTAGTTTGTGATTACAATGAGGGCAGAAGATTCCTATTTCATTTGAAATAGTAGTTTTAACAGTACAAAAACAAGTATATAGTATCAATATTGACATTATTCTGATAAAGTGCTATTTTTTAATTGTAAAGATAAATGGAGGAATGATTGTGAAAAAGTTATTAGCAGTACTAATTGCTTTAGGTATTGTTTTAGGTATTGGTGGTATATCAGTATTTGCTCGTGGTTATTACTATGTTGATAGAAATAACGATGGAATTTGTGATCATTATCCAAATTGTCATCATGCTAATTATGTTGATGATAATGATGATATAAATTATAGTAGTTATCATCATTATGAATATCATGGTCATCATGGTAATGGACATCATTGTCATTAAAAATTATTAATATTTTGCACGCTTAATTGCGTGTTTTTTTATTTATTTGATATAATACTTAAGCATATAAGGAACATTGTTATGAATTTTATTGAAGAAAGAATTTTAAAAGATGGAATTGTAGCTAAAGGTAATGTTTTAAAAGTTGATAGTTTTTTAAATCATCAAATGGACATTAGTTTATTAGAAGAAATTGCCAAAGAGTTTAAAAGTAGATTTAATGATAAAAAAATAGATAAGATTTTGACTATAGAATCTTCAGGTATAGCTATAGCATGTATGTGTGCTAAAGAATTTAATGTGCCAATGGTATTTGCTAAAAAGAGTAAGAGCATTAATATTGAAGGTGATGTATATAGTGCTGAAGTTGAATCTTTTACCCATAAGACTATTAATCATGTGATAGTTTCTAAAAAGTTTATTAAAGCTCATGAAAATATTTTAATCGTTGATGATTTTTTAGCTAATGGTTGTGCTTTGCAAGGACTTATTTCTATTGTTCAACAAGCTGATGCTAAAGTAGAGGGAATTGGTATTGTAATCGAAAAAGGTTTTCAAGATGGGGGTAAGATAATTCGTAATCTTGGCTATCAATTAGAGTCTTTAGCTATTATTGATGATATGAATGATTTAACAAAAGAAATTAAATTTAGGTAAGTGATATATGGTTTTTAGTAGTTTAGTTTTTTTATTTGCTTATTTTCCCATAACATTATTTATTATGAAAATTGCGCCAATAAAATATCGTAATTTCATTTTATTAATTGTTAGTTTATTTTTTTATGGTTGGTCTGAACCAAAATATATTATTTTAATGATTATTAGCTGTATAGTTAATTATTATTTTGGTCATTTGATAACTATAAAAAAGAATGATGCAAAAAAGATATTGGTTTTGTTGGTAATATTTAATTTAGGATTATTAGGATTTTTTAAATATTATGACTTTTTTGTTGGAATAATTAATAGTCTAGGAATTAATATTTTAAAACCATTAAATATACCTTTACCAGTAGGTATATCATTTTATACTTTCCAAGCGATGTCTTATCCTATAGATATTTATCGCAATCAGGCAGATGAACAAAAAAGCTTGGTTAATTTTATGTGTTATGTAACTTGCTTTCCTCAATTGATTGCTGGACCTATAGTTCGTTATAAAGATATTGCTAAGCAATTGGAAAGCCGTATAGAGAGTGCTGATCAATTTTATGAAGGCATTATTCGCTTTGTAAATGGTTTAGCTAAAAAGGTTCTATTGGCAAATAATGCTGGAATATTATGGGAAGCAATCAGTGCTACATCACAAGATCAAATGTCTACTGCTTTAGCATGGTTGGGAATAATTGCTTATGCTTTTCAAATTTATTTTGATTTTAGTGGATATAGTGATATGGCAATTGGCTTAGGTAAAATGTTTGGTTTTGATTTTTTGGAAAATTTTAATTATCCATATATTGCTAGTAGCATTACCGATTTTTGGCGTAGATGGCATATTTCCCTTAGTACTTGGTTTAAAGATTATGTCTATATACCTCTTGGAGGAAGCAGACATGGTATGTTAATGACTTGTCGCAATTTGCTTATTGTTTGGATTCTTACTGGTTTTTGGCATGGAGCAAATTGGAACTTTGTTTTATGGGGATTGTTTTATGGTTTAATTTTAATATTTGAAAAAGTTATAGGTTTAAAATTATTAAAGAAATGTCCTAGTTTTATTAGACATGGATATGCTTTATTCTTTATTTTAATTGGTTGGGTATTATTTGCATTTACAGATATATCTAGTATTATAGAATATCTAAAAATTATGTTTGGTCATCAAGTATTAGTAAATGATTTATTTATGTATTATTTACGCAATAATATTTTCTTATTAATAGTTTGCACTTTAGCAAGCACTCCAATTATTTATACATCTTTAAATCCATTGAAGCATAATCGAAATTTAGAAATGTTAGCTCCAGTTTGGATTATTGTTATAATGTTATTGTGTGTAGCTTTTATTTGTGATGCAACTTATAATCCATTTTTATATTTTAGGTTTTAATTTATGAAAAGAAAAGTTCAATATTTAACGATTATTTTATTTTTAATATTTATTTTTGGCCTTGCGATTGCTAATGTTTTTATTGTGGATAAATCATTTTCAGCAAATGAAAATCGTTATTTAGCAAGTATGCCTGAAATTAGTTTAGATAATATTTTTAATAATGATTTTGATGAGGAATTTGATACTTATTTTAATGATCAATTTATTTTTCGTGATCAATGGATAATGTTAAAGTCCTTATATCAACAAGTTACTTTAAATATTGCGAATAATGAGGTATATTATGCCAAAGATCAAAATTTAATTAGTCAAGAATTATCTTATAATGAAGCATTGGTAGAGAATAATATTAAATATATTAATAATTTTGTTTCTCAATATCCTAAAGTTAATTTTATGCTTATTCCTACTGCTGCTTTAATAAATAAAAATTTATTGCCAATGTTTAGTTATAATTATGATCAATTAGCTGTTATTAACCAAGCATATAGTAATATTGAGGCAAATAATATTAATTTAGTTGATAGTTTGCTTAAGGAAGATGATATTTATTTTAAGACGGATCATCATTGGAATGAAAAGGGTGCTAGAATAGGTTATGAGGCTATATGTGATCAGGTTTTAAATAAAGAGCCTAATAATTTTAATTATCAATTGGTTGCGGATGATTTTAAAGGTACTTTATTATCTAGAGCTGGAACTTTTTGGTATGAAGGAGATAATATCTATCATATTGAGCCTGAAAATTCAATTCAAGTTGAAATGCAAATTGATCAAGATGAAAAAATATATGATTCTATATATGTAGATGAGGCTTTAGATACAAAAGATAAATATACATATTATGAGGGTGGTAATCATGCATATGTAAAAATAAATACATCTTTAAATAATGGAAAAAAAGCTTTTATTATTAAAGATTCTTATGCCCATATTTTGATACCATATTTAATTAGTGAATATGAAGAGATAGAAATGATTGACTTGCGTTATTTTAGACAAGATTTAAAAGAAATGATTGAAGAAAATGATGATATCTATATAATTTATAGCGTTGATAGTTTTATAACTGATACCAATTTTGTATTTTTAAACTAAAGGAAGATTATATGCAAAAAATAAAAATCATAAAAATGGGAATTAATGGTGAAGGCATTGGCTATCTTTTAGATAAGATAGTTTTTGTTGATGGGGCTTTACTAGATGAAGAAGTTTTAGTGGATATAATTGAAGATCATGGCAAATATTGTAAAGCTAAATTAGTAAAAATTTTAGTTAAGAGTAAATATCGTAAAAATCCTATTTGTAGGATTTATGATCGTTGTAAAGTTTGTACTTTAATGAATTATCAATATGATAAGCAATTAGAATATAAACAACAAATGGTAAAAGAAGCAATTGCTAAATATGCTTTATTAGATCCATCAATTGTAAAACCAACTATACCTACAAAAAAGTTATATTATCGCAATCAATTGAAACTTCCTTTAAAAATGATTAAAGGACGCTTATATAGTGGAATGTATCAAACAGGTTCTAATCATTTAGTTTATATGGATAATTGTATGATTCATGAAAAAGATTTAGAAGATATTCGTAAATATGTTATGGATGTTTTAAATCAAAATAATTGTCGTGATTATAATGCAAAAATTGCCAAAGGTTATCGCTATTTAGTTATTCGTGGTTTTGATGGTTGTTATCAAGTTACTTTGGTTACAGGTAAACAAAAAATTGATTCAAAAATAATTGAAAAGCTTGCTAAAAATGATAAGATTGTAAGCATTTATCAAAATATTAATGTTGCTAAAAACAATTTAGAAATTATGAGTAATAATTTTATTCATTTGGCTAAACAAAAATATTTAGATTTTAAAATTGATAATATTAATTTAAGTCTATTACCTAATTCTTTTTTTCAATTAAATTTGAGTCAAGCTATAAATATTTATCATGAAGTTATAAATTTGATAGATAATTGTGATTTAATGGTTGAAGCTTATTGTGGTATTGGTACAATGAGTTTAATGGCATCTAGTAAATGTAAGAAAATTATAGCGATTGAAAATGTTAAAAATGCGATTATAAATGCAAAAAGTAATGCAAGTAAAAATAATATAACTAATATTAATTTTGTTATAAATGATGCAGCATTAGAATTAAAGAAGATAGATGAAGCTATAGATGTTTTATTAGTAGATCCGCCAAGAACTGGATTAGATGATAGAATGATTAAGACGATTAAGACAAAATTACCTAAAAAGATTATTTATGTTTCTTGTAATCCTAGTACTTTAGGCAAGAATATTAATGATTTGAAAAAATTTTATAAAGTTAAACAAATTGTGCCATATGATATGTTTGCTCAAACTCCTCATGTGGAATCAATTAGTCTATTATTGAGAAAAGAAGGATTATAAATATGGATATAAAATTTGATTTTCATATGCATTCTAACTATAGTAAAGATGGAGAGTTAACCATTGATGAATTATTAGCTATGGCAAAAGCTAAAAATCTTAAATATTTAGCTTTAACAGATCATAATGAAAATAAAGGTATTGATAAGATGATAGCTAAGGGTAAAGAAAATGGTATTGTGGTTATACCAGCTATTGAATTTGATACTTGTTTATTAGATCATGATGTTCATTTATTAGGATATGGCATTGATTATCATAATTCATATTTAGATAGTCTTAGTCAAAAAATAAATGATTTGATGGATGATGCTTTACAATTAAGAGTTGAAAAGTTATATGCTAAATATGGAATTAAAATTGATCTTGAAAAATGTATTAATGAGGCTAATGGGGGAAATCCTTTCTTTAATATAATTGATGATTTACTTAATGATCCTAAAGCGGAAAATTTTGATGATTTAAAGCCTTATCGTAAAGGTGGAAATAGAAGTGATATGAGTGCTGTAAACTTTTTTTGGGATAAATGTACTTTTGGTACAGATTTATTTGTGAAAGTAGCATATCCTGATTTTGCATCGACTGTAAATCTTATTCATGAATTAGGAGGAATTGCTATTTTAGCTCATCCATATAATACTTTTTATCATCAAGATAACTTATTAAAAGCAGCATTAGATGCAAAAATAGATGGTATAGAGTGTTTTAGTAATTATCATAATCATCAACAAAATATGTATTATTTAGATTATTGTAGAAAAAATAATTTATTAGTAAGTGGGGGAAGTGATTTTCATGGAAAGCACAAACCTCATATTAAGATGGGTGAATTTGGATTAACAATTGCTAGTGAAGAAATATTAGAACCATTTTTGAGGAAATTAAATGTTAAAAATTAATGATATTATTGAAGTTAAAACTAATAAAAAAGGTGAATGTTTTTATAATAAAGAAAAAATTAATGTAATTAATGCTTTACCTGAAGAAAAATTATTAGTTAGAGTGGTAAAAATAAATAAAAAAGGTATTGATGCTAAAATTGATAGAGTTATAAATGCTAGTCCTTATCGTAATGAATGTAAATGTTCTATATATGATAAGTGTGGTGGTTGTGCGCTTTTACATATGAAATATTCTTATCAGTTAGCTTATAAGAAAGCAAAGCTTGCAAAAAAGACAAAATTGAAATTACATGATGTTGTAGCAAGTCCTGAGATTTATCATTATCGCAATAAAATTATTTTAGGTTTTAAGATGGTCAATAATAAAGTAATTGCTGGATTATATGAAGAAGATAGTCATCGTATTGTAGGTTATAATTCATGTTTATTACATGATGAAATTAGTGATAATATCGTAAAGACAATATGTAAATTAATTATGAAATATCATTTGACTATTTATGATGAAGATAGAAGGGTTGGTTTGTTTCGTCATGTAATGATTAGAAAAAGCTATTATACTAATCAATATATGGTTGTTTTAGTTGTTAGTTCTTCAATGTTTCCAGGGCGTAATAATTTTGTTAAAGAATTGCGTCAGGCTTATCCAATGATATCTACTATAGTTCAAAATGTAAATAAGCGAGCTACTAGTATTGTTTTACAAGATGAAGAAAGAATACTTTTTGGAAAAGGCTATATCGAGGATATGATTGATGGTAAAAAATTTCGTATTAGCTCAAGATCTTTCTTCCAAATAAATTTATTACAAGCAGAAAATTTATATAGAAAAGCTATATCATTATTGGATTTAAAAAAGAATGAAATTGTTTTAGATGCTTATTGTGGTACGGGTACGATTGGAATATGTGCTAGTGAGTTTGCTAATAAGGTTATGGGTGTTGAACTAAATAAGCAAGCGGTTGTTGATGCTATACAAAATGCTAAAATAAATAATATAAAAAATATTCGTTTTTATCATGAAGATGCTACAAAATTTATGATAATGTGTGCTAAAAATAAGGTGAAGATTGATGCATTGATTATGGATCCTACACGTGAAGGAAGTACATATGCTTTTATCCAAGCTATTAGCAAATTAAAAATTAAGAAAGTTGTTTATATTTCATGTAATCCAGATACCCAATTAAGAGATATTGAATGGTTTAAACAAATGGGTTATAGCTGTAATGAAATGTTTTTATTTGATATGTTTTGTCATAGCAATCATTTAGAATCGGTTGTTTTGTTGACTAAAGAAGGAAAATAATAATGAAAAAGATGTATTTAAAAAAAGATGTATTATTTATTATCAATGATAGAGTGCAAAATCTTGCATCTTTTTTTAATATTTATAAATTAGGAAAAAATATAATTAAAGATATCTTGAAAGATAGAATAAAAGTTAATGGTATATTAGTTAATAATTTAAATTATCAATTACAAATAAATGATATTATTACGATAAACGTAGCATATATGATAGATTTTATTCCTAGTGGTAAAATATGTGAAATTGTTTATGAAGATGATTTGGTTTTAATTGTAAAAAAAGGAGCTGGACAAATTATTCATGATGATTCAAACGATCATGCTTTAGTAAATGATGTTGCAACTTATTATTCTCTAAAAGGTTATAATAGGCATATTCGTTATATTCACCGGCTAGATAAAGATACTCAAGGCTTAGTATTTTTTTCAAAAATAGATTTTTTTGGACCATATTATAATGAACAATTAGCAAATAAGAATATCAAACGGGAATATTTGGCTATAGTAAAAGGTAAAATGAAGGATTGTATTATTGAAAATAAAATTGGAAAAGATCGCCATATTAATAATAAATATCGTATTAGTAATACTGGAAAAATGGCAAAGACAAAATTTACTTTAGTTAAATATCATAATGGTTATAGTTTGGTTCATTGTGAATTGTTTACTGGTAGGACCCATCAAATTAGAGTGCATTTGGCCTCATTAGGATTTCCTATAGTCAATGATATCATCTATGGAAAAAAAGATAATAATTTTAAATATATGGGTTTATATGCCTATAAACTAACTTTTAAGGACATATTAAAAAACACCATGGTTACTATAACCAATGATGTTTATTCAGATTTAAATTATTTTGAAATGAACTAAGGCTTTATATACCCCATCATTTTCACAAGTATCACTAATATAATTAGCAACTTTTTTTACTTGTGGTTTAACATTATTAAATGTTACTGAAATTTTGGCTTTTTTTAACATTTCAATATCATTTTCAGCATCACCAAAACTTATACAATCATTCCATGATAGCTTATTGATTTTTAAATATTGTTCTATGCCATAAGCTTTGGTAATATTTTTATCAAAAACATCAAATCCAATGTCTGTACTTTGAGCAATTATTAAATTAGGTAATTTTGCTTGCCAACTGTAAATTAATGTAGGATCACCTATTAAGAAGATGCCTAAAGGCAAATCGTTAGTTAAATGATATTGTTTATTTTTACAATCATCAATAATTAATGATTTGTAAGCAGGATTTTTAATATAACCATCAATAAATTTTTGGTGATTATGATAAGTTACAATATTATTTTTAAATTTAAGACCTAAACCAACATCATAAGTTTCGCATAATTCTTCTACAGCTTTTAGATCTTCTAGTTTTAAAGGAGAATAACTTATTATTTCGCCGTTGCTTGAATTTAGACATGCACCATTAATAGTTACAATATAATCGTTATCTAAATGGCTTAGTAATTTTTTTGGTATAAAATTATAATGTCTTCCTGTAGCAATTAATAGTTTTATTTGTTTATTTTTTAGAATTTTAAAAGCACTTTGAAGCTTAATTGATATGTCGTCATGTCCATAAGGTAATATAGTATTATCGATATCACATATAACTAACTTTATATTTTTCATTTTATAGCTCCTTGTTGTATAATTATGACATGCGCCTATAGCGTAATTGGATAACGCATCTGATTCCGATTCAGAAGATTGCAGGTTCGAGCCCTGTTAGGTGCGCCATTTTGTAAAAATATTGTAACATATTGATATATTATTAAGAAAAGCATTTTATATTTTTGTAAAATGTTATACAATATATATAATAAAACGTGAAAAGGAAAATATAATTATGTTACGTATAATATTGTATGGATTCGCATTAGATGATTATTTATTGATGGCTAAAAAACTTAATGGATATGGTATAAGTATTATTTGTGCGTATGATGTTAATAGTAAAATTAAATCTATTTTACGCTTAGGAGATCGCAAATATATTAAAATTGTGGATGAGCCTGTAATTATTTGCAATGACTTAACGCCAGAGGATATTAAAAAACTTTTTAGTCAGACTGGTGGTTTGATTAAGTTTGATGGAATTATTGCATCTGTGACACCTGTTAATCGAGAGTGGAAATTAAAACGTCTGATTCGTACCTTGAGGAATGAAAGAGAAGCTATTTCTAAAATTAACATTTTGAAAGAGCAATTAAATCATTTAAATAAAATTGATATTTCGCAAGCTAGTGAAGAAGAAATTAAATATTTGGAGAAGTGGATATCTAAGGCTTCTTCTATATGTAAAAATAATGAAACTGATTTAAAAAAGATTAATGATGTTTCTAATGCAATTTCTAATATCTTAAAAAATTATCATATGTAATTTATAAAAGACTCAATAATTAATTATGAGTCTTTTATTAATATTAAATTTCTGGAGGTAAGATTATGACTAAAGAGATAGAAAAATGGTGTGATTTGGCAATGAATTTTACCTTGCCTCGTTGGGAGGAATTGCCTGATATTGATTTATATCGTGATCAAGTTATTACTTTTATTGAACGTCATTTATCTTTAATTTCTATGGATGATAAAATTATTACTAGTAGTATGATTAATAATTATGTTAAATGGAAGATGATGCCTCCTCCTAACAAAAAGAAACAATATAATAGAGAAAATTTAGCTTATTTAATTGTAATATCTATATTAAAACAAGTGGTGAATATCCAATTGATAAAAGATGGTATAGAAGTGGTTGCTAAAGAAAAAGGTGCGCATAATGCTTATAATCTATTCTGTGAACAATTGGAAGAAAGCATTCGTTATGTTTTAAGTTTGTGTTTTAAATGTTATGATTATGATAATAAACCTAATTTTAGTGTAGATGATGAAATTATTTTAAGAATGGGTACTCTAGCATTTGCTAGTAAATTAATCGCTGTAAAACGTTTAATGCTTAATGAAATAGGAGAATAAGATGTCTAAATATACTACCTTAAATAAAAAAGTTGTTACAAAAAAAGATATTGTCAAAATTCTAACAAGGATGGGTTTAAAAAGAGGAATGATTGTAGAAGTGCATGCTTCTCTTTCTAGTTTTGGCTATGTAATAGGTGGAGCACAAACGGTTGTTGATGCATTGATGGATGTTATTACTGTAGAAGGAACTATTTTAATGCCATATCAAATGGGTGAAAATTCAGAACCTAGTCTTTGGGTTAATCCAGAAGTAAGTCCGGAAATATATAAGATGGTTAGAGAAAATATGCCTGCTTATAATTATTTAGGTTCTGAATCATTAGGTATGGGTAAAATTAATGATAATTTTCGTAAACGTAGTAATATAGTTTTTTCTAATCATCCACAAGCTTCATATATGGCATGGGGACAATATGCTAAAGCATTATGCAATAGACAATCATTACATTTTTCCTTAGCTCAAGAATCACCTACAGCTCGTTTATATGAATTAAAAGGTTGTGTGCTTTTGATGGGTTGTGATTATGATAAGTGTACTTGCATGCATTTAGCTGAATATTTGACAGAAAGTAGGCCAATATATATTTCGGGAAGTAAAATTGAACATGATGGTAAAGAAACATGGAAGAAATATTTAGATTTAGATATTGATAGTGTAATATTTAATGAAGTAGGTAAAGTAATGGAAAGTAAGCACATGGTGGCGATGAATTATATTGGTGAAAGCAAGATAAGATTATTTAGGGCTGATACAGCAATAGATGAAGCGACCAACTATTTAGATAAACATTTACCATATTCTTTATATCGATAAATTTTTAAAGGCAAGTAATTATTTTTTTAGTTATAATTGGAGCAATTTCTTCAAGTTGCTTTTTATCTTCTAAAGTAAAACGATTTAAGATAGGGGCATCTATATCAATTACTCCTAATAATTGATTGTTGTAGATTAATGGAACAACAATTTCGCTTAATGAAGAACTATCACAAGCAATATGACCCTTGAAATCATGAACATTATCTACGATAATTGTTTCTTTTGTTAAAGCACAGTATCCACATACTCCTTTTCCATATGGAATGTGGGTACATGCTACTTTTCCTTGGAATGGTCCTAAGACTAATTCATTATTTTTCCAAAAATAAAAACCTACCCAATTAATATTATCAAAATGTTCATTTAATGCTGCAGTGATGTTGCAAAGTGTAGCTAATAAATCTGGTTCTTCGCATAGAAGTTGAATTTGATTTGTTAATATATTCATATTTGACTTTCCTTTCATAAATATTACTGTTATAATACCATATGTGAACAGGGGTGCATAGTTTTTATGCTGAGAGATACCCTTATCACCTGATCTAGTTAGACCTAGCGTAGGGAGTTTACATTATAGTTCCTTACGCCTTCATGATGGAGGTGTTTTTTTATGAAAGTAACGGTTAAAGATCTTTGTTTTATGGCATTTTATGTAGCTTTATTTATGGTATTAGATACCTTTATAAATGCTTTACAAATTTTTCAAATGCCAAATGGTGGTTCATTAGGTGTTTCAGTAATTGCATTATTGATGGCAAGTTATCATCTAGGTTGGAAAAAAGGCTTAGTGGTTGCATTGTTGTCAGTTTTTGCACAATTTATTACAGGACCAATGTATACACCAGATATAGTAGGATTCTTATTAGATTATCTATTAGCATTTAGTGCTTATGGCTTAGCTAGTATATTTCCTAACTTTGGTTGGTTTTATAGCGGAGTGCTTATTACTAATTTCATTCGATTTTTATGTAGTACCATTTCTGGTGTAGTTGTTTGGGATACGGCATTATGGGGATCTATTGGCTATCAATGTTCTTATATGATACCTACAACTATTCTTACATTAATTATTGTGCCAATTTTATATAATAGTTTAAAACCAATTTTAAATAAAAATCACTAAGGTTTGTCTATATCGACAAGCCTTTTTATTAATGTTAAAATTATATACATATGTAAGGAGGCTGATGATATGTTGCCATTAAAATATACCCATGTTTATATTCAAAGTTACAAACATAATGGCAAATTACATAGAACATGGTCTAAAGGATTTGTGTTAGTAGCAGATGAAAAACATATGGTTGTAGTGACTAATAAAACGTGGGTAATTGAGGCTGATGGAAGAAGATGGATTACTAGAGAGCCTGCGGTTTGTTTTTTCTATCCTGATAAATGGTATAACATAATTGCGATGATAAGAAAAAATGGAACATATTATTATTGTAACTTAGCATCACCTAGCATTTTTGATGGTGAAGCAATAAAGAATATAGATTATGATCTTGATGTTAAATTATTTCCAGATGGATATTATGAAATACTAGATGAAGATGAATATATAGAACATGGTAAGATGATGAATTATAGTAAGGATTTAAAAAAAATTATTGAATGGCAATTAGATTGTTTGCTTGATGAAATTAAAAATTATAGACCACCATTTGATGAAAATACTATTAAAAAATATTTTCGTGACTATCAAAAACATATTAATGCTTATAACTTTTAAAAAATGTTCAAATGAAAAAGTAAACGCAACCTTTTATAAAATCGAGGGTTGCGTTTAAAAAAACTTTTCACTCAAGAAAAAAAGATAAAAAAAGAAAGAAAAACATTTGACAATTAAAGAATAAATTGATAATATAATACAGCACCTTG
>CALVCO010000045.1 GCA_944326095.1 uncultured Erysipelotrichaceae bacterium
CGCTGACTTCTTTCGTCAGTTTTTTCCTTTTAATTGACGTTTGTGTTTAATTTCTATTTAGTTTTCAAAGATCTTGCATTTCCCTTACTCTCGCAAGGTGCTGTATTATATTATCAATTTATTCTTTAATTGTCAAATGTTTTTTTAACATTTTTATCAAAGTTTTCTATCTGTTGAAACACAGCCCATTTATAATATAACATTCTTCACTTTCTTGCAAGTAATTTTTTACATTTTTTCAAAAAAAATCCATAACAAAAATAAGGATGCCTAAGCATCCTTAAAAATCAAACAATTATTAATTAAAATTATAGTTGGTTACAATAGGCTCACGTTTAGTAACTTTATCCATATAGTACTCATATAAACTTATCCCAAGGAATGAACCACTGATATTTATTATATTTTTATAACCATTGCCCTTCAAACAACATAAAGCATAATAACTACGTTGCGATGATCTACAATGTACATAAACAGGAATATCTCTAGGTATTTCCTTCATTCTATCGCGCAACTTAGATAAAGGAATATTATGTGCATTTTTTAAATGACCTAAAGCAAATTCATTTTCTTCCCGTACATCGACTATATAGGCATTATTTTCTACTAATGAACGAACCTCATCAACATGCACTTGTTTAGAATCGCCATATAAAATATTCAAACCTACTAATGCAGCCATGTTGGTAACATCTTTTGCAGTAGAAAATACTGGTGAATAACATAATTCTAGTTCTTTTAAATCTTCTAAAGTTCCATGCATTCTAATTAAAGTTGCTATAACATCAACTCTTTTGGTCACATCACCTTTACCAATTGCTTGCGCCCCAAGAATAAGTCCTGTAGGAACTTCGAAAACTAATTTAAATGCCATATAATGCGCATCTGGCATTAATCCTACTTTATCATTTGGAAAAATTAAAACACTATCATAATTATAACCAGCAGCTTTAGCACTTTTTTCATTTAAACCTGTACATGCTGCATTTTGTTCAAAAATTCTTATACAACTTGAGCCAATAAATCCCTGTTCATTATGATTTTTACCATACATATGATCAGCTGCAGCTCTAGCTTGTCTTTGTGCAGGTCCAGCCAAAGCTAAACGACCAGCTTTATGTGTTAAAGCATTATATCCTTCTATTGCATCACCAACTGCATATATATCTGAATCACTTGTTTGATAATTATGATTTACCCAAATGCCACGTGTTTCGCCTATTTTAAGTCCAGCATCAACAGCTAATTTGGTACTAGGTGCTACGCCAATTGCCATCACTACAATATCAGCAGGTAAATTAACTAACTCATCATTTTCTTTTACAATAATTTTTTTATCACCAATTTCATTTAACATAGCATTTAAATGCAAATCAATACCATTATCATCAATTTCCTTATGTAATATTTGCGCCATATCATAATCAAAAGGTGCCATAACTTGATTTAAGCCTTCTACTAAAGTTACATTCTTACCTGCTAATTTAATATTTTCTGCAGCTTCTAAACCAATAAATCCTCCACCAATAACCGCAACATTTTGTACATCTTCACTATCAATTGCCACCTTTAATTTTTCAATATCAACAACATTTCTTATTACATAAACATTATCGCTATCGATTCCTTTAATACTCTTTGGCAATATTGGTTCAGCTCCTGGTGCCAAAACTAATTTATCATAGCTTTCAACATATGTTTTATTATTACGATGATCTAATACATGTACACACTTATTTTCTCTATCTATCTTAATAACCTCACTAAGTGTTCGTACATCTATATTATGTTGCCTATCAAAAGCCTCCGGACTCATCAATACCAAAGATGAACTATTTTTAATTGTTTCACTTAAGTGATATGGCAAACTACAATTTGAAAATGAAACATGTGGACCTTTTTCAAAAATAACTATCTCAGCTTTAGCATCCAATCTTCTAACTCTTGCACCAACGCTAGCACCACCAGCAACCCCTCCAACAACTACTAATTTCATTATATTTCTCCTTTACTTTTTTTCATTTTATCATTGTGTTTTTATGCTGTAAACCATTACGCCCAACCATAAAAAAAGTCAACCATTTAAGATTGACTATATTATATAGCTAATACATGCATAGCTATAGTAAAATAAATCACTAAAGCCAATGCATCAACTATTGTAGTTAATAAAGGTGAAGCCATTAAAGCAGGATCTAACTTCAAAGCTTTAGCTCCCAAAGGCAATAAACAACCTAAGGATTTAGAAATTATAACTACACAAAGAATTGTAATCGCAATAACTATAGCTAACATAATATTATTATATTGAATTGCTACTCTAATTCCATTAACAATTCCCAATATCGAACCACATATTAAAGCTACTCTAATTTCTTTCCACCAAACTTTAAAAATATCTTTAACATTTATATCATTAGTAGCCAACCCACGAATAATCAAAGTACTAGCTTGGCTACCACTATTTCCCCCAGTATCCATTAACATAGGAATAAAACTAACTAAAATTGGCACTGAAGCAAAGGCTTCTTCATAATGAGTTAATATCGCGCCCGTAAAAGTAGCGGATAACATTAAAAATAACAACCAAACAATTCGATGTTTAGCATGTTCCCACACAGTAGTATTGAAATATGAATCATCACTAGGTTCCAAACCACCCATGATTTCAAAATCTTCTGCTGTTTCTTCATGCATAACATCAATTACATCATCAACCGTAATAATTCCAACTAAACGATTTTCTTGGTCGACAACAGGCATAGCTAAAAAATCATATTTATCAAATGTTTTAGCTACATCTTCTTGATCATCTAAAGTATGAAGCTTAATTACACTTTTTTCCATTATATCTTCAATTAAATCTTCATATTTACTCAATAATAATTCTTTAACTGTCACAACTCCCATTAAATGACGCTCAGCATCTATAACATAACAAGTATAAATAGTTTCTGTATCTTTTCCAACTTTACGTATGCGATCAAAACTATCTTTAACTGTCATATCCATTTTTAAGTCAACAAATTCTGTTGTCATAATACTACCAGCACTATCTTCAGGATATTTCAATAGTTCATTAATATCTTTTCTTTGTTGAGGATCTATATTAGCTAATATTTTTTTAACTAATACTGCTGGCATCTCACTAATCAAATCAGCAGCATCATCTGCATATAAGTTATTGATAATTTCCGTGACTTCTTTTTCCTTTAAAAGCTTAATTAGACGCTCCTGAGTCTCATTTTCCATTCTACTAAAAACATCAGCAGCAACATCTTTATCAAGCAAACGATATACTAAAGCTCCATCTTCTCCGGGTAATTCATCGATAATATCGGAAATATCAGCTTCATTTAAGGCTTGCAAATAACCCTTTAATTGGGCAAATTGCTTCTTTTCAATAAATTCTAAAATCTTCTCTTTCATTTTCTTCGCTTCCTTTCATCAAATAATTAATTTTAAGAAGCGTTGAATCTAGTAAGCATATTAAAGGCCCATCATCCAACGCGCATATATGATCACACTGCATAAACGAGCCCCCTTTCTTTTTACTTCCTCAAATATTTTATACTATTTTTTGCAAAAAGAAAACTTACTAATTGTTTTATATATGTAAACTTTTTTAATTTTTAATGATATAATTAACTAGCTAATGAAGATGTACCCAAGAGGCTGAAGGGGTTGGCTTGGAAAGCTAATAGGTCATTAACGTGGCGCGAGGGTTCAAATCCCTCCATCTTCGCCATTGGAGTGGTATCGAAGTGGACATAACGAGAGCGACTCGAAATCGTTTGATCGAGTAATGTCGATCCGTGGGTTCGAATCCCACCCACTCCGCCAAGAAATACAATGTCTGCAAAAAATTACTGGCAGACTTTTTTTATTTTTAAATTATCCTTTAATAAAATATCTTTAACTTCTTCTATACTAATCACATCACAATCTACCATTTTAGATAAAACTACCTCCATACGCTTTTGAGCCAACTTTGGATTAGTATTTAAACCATATGCCGATGGAGCGTTGGGTAAACCAGCTAACATTATGGCTTCATAATCATTTAATTCAGAAGGTAATTTCCCAAAATAACCTGTAGCTGCATCATAAATTCCATAATATCCATCCCCAAAATAAATTGTATTTACATAAATCTCAAATAATTCTTCCTTAGAACAATATTTTTCTAAGTCCCTAGCCACAAATATTTCAGCAAACTTTCTTTCTATTTTCTTTTCTTGCGTAAAATATTGATTTTTAGCTATCTGTTGGGTAATAGTACTTCCCCCTTCAACAAAAGCCATGGCTTTAATATCATTAAAAAGAGCTCGACCAATCGCAATTAAATCCACTCCATTATGATATTCAAATCTTTTATCTTCGGCCGAAATTACAGCATCTATATAAATCGACGGTAATTCTTCATATTCAACATAATTTTCATTACTTTGAATAGTTGATACCATTATAGAAATAGGATATGCTTTTATAGCTTCTTTATACATGGAATATCCTTTAATCCCAAATATAGAAACAATAGCTAAAATAATACAAAATATAATTATTAAAAAACAAAAGACAATTTTCTTTATAAAACTTCTTATTTTATTATTCATAAAAACTTTTACAAATCCTCCTTTTATAATATTTTTATCTATTAGATATTTATATAAAAATTATAAAAAGGATTATTTACAAAGAAATATCATTGTTTCTTAAAAAATCATTACATTTAATTAAAAAATTACATATAAGCAAAAAACCTCCTATTTTCACTTTAGTTAAAAACTAACTAATGAAAATAAGGAGGATTTTTCCTATATTATTATGAAAAAAAAGAAGGCCTAAGCCTTCTTAGAAAACTATTTAATGATTTCTGTGATATTACCAGAACCAACAGTTCTACCACCTTCACGGATAGAGAACTTAGTACCTTGTTCGATAGCGATTGGGCAGATTAATTCAACTGTCATTTCAACGTTATCACCAGGCATTACCATGTCAGTTCCTTCAGGTAATGTAATAACACCAGTTACGTCTGTAGTACGGAAGTAGAATTGAGGACGATAGTTACTTACGAATGGAGTATGACGTCCACCTTCTTCTTTAGTTAATACGTAAACTTGAGCTTTGAAGTTTGTATGAGGAGTAACTGTACCAGGTTTAGCTAATACTTGTCCACGTTCAACTTCATCACGGTTAACACCACGTAATAAAGCACCGATGTTATCTCCAGCAACTGCAAAGTCTAATAATTTACGGAACATTTCGATACCAGTAACAACTGTTTTCTTAGTTGGACGGATACCAACGATTTCAACTTCTTCATTTAATTTTAATTGACCACGTTCTACACGTCCTGTAGCAACTGTACCACGACCAGTGATTGTGAATACGTCTTCTACAGCCATTAAGAATGGTTTGTCTAATTCATGAGTAGGAGTTGGGATCCAAGTATCAACAGCATCCATTAATTCATCAATTTTAGCTTCCCAAGCAGGATCGCCTTCTAATGCTTTTAATGCAGAACCACGGATAATTGGAGTTTCATCACCATCGAAACCATATTCGTTTAATAATTCACGAACTTCCATTTCAACTAAGTCGATTAATTCTTCATCATCAACCATGTCACATTTATTTAAGAATACAACCATCTTAGGAACACCAACTTGACGAGCAAGTAAGATATGTTCACGAGTTTGAGGCATTGGTCCATCAGTAGCAGCAACTACTAGGATAGCACCATCCATTTGTGCAGCACCAGTAATCATGTTTTTGATATAGTCAGCATGTCCTGGGCAGTCAACGTGTGCATAGTGACGATGTTTAGTTTTGTACTCAACGTGTGCAGTATTAATTGTAATACCACGTTCTTTTTCTTCTGGAGCACCATCGATTTGGTCGTAAGCTTTAGCTTCTGCCAAACCAGATTTTGCTAAGTGATTTGTGATAGCAGCTGTTAAAGTTGTTTTACCATGGTCAACGTGTCCGATTGTACCAATATTAACATGCTCTAACGATCTGTCAAATTTTTCCTTTGCCATTTTGCAAATTCCTCCTATTTTTTTATTTTACCATAATCATTTTAAGCTAAACACAAAGATAATGCAACATTATTCTTTTGTATTTTTCTTTGCAATTTCTTCAGCAATGCTCTTAGGAACTTCAGCATAATGATCCATCTGCATTACATAGTTACCACGACCTTGAGTGAAAGATCTTAGGTCTGTAGAATAACCGAACATTTCAGATAATGGAACGAATGCTTTAACTTTGATTGCATTTCCAACTTCTTCTTGTTCACGGATTTGTCCACGACGTTTAGTAATATCGCCCATAACAGATCCTAAATATTCACTTGGCGCTGTAACATCAACTGCCATGATTGGTTCTAATAATGCTGGCTTACATTTTTTAGCAGCTTCTTTTAATGCTAAGCTTGCAGCTACTTTATAAGCCATTTCTGATGAGTCTACATCATGGTAAGATCCATCAAATAATGTAGCTTTAATATCTACTACTGGATAGCCCCATACCAAACCATTATTCAATGCAGCTTCTAAACCTTCTTGAGTAGGTTTGATATATTCTCTAGGCACAGTACCACCTACGATAGCATCTACGAATTCAAAGCCTTTACCTTCTTCATTTGGTTCAAACTTAATCCAAACATGACCATATTGACCACGACCACCTGATTGTCTAACGAACTTACCTTCACATTCAGCAGCTTGTCTGATTGTTTCACGATAAGCAACTTGTGGCGCACCAACATTAGCTTCAACTTTAAATTCACGACGCAATCTATCAATAATGATATCTAAGTGTAATTCACCCATACCAGCAATGATAGTTTGACCTGTTTCTTCATCAGTATAAGTCTTGAATGTAGGGTCTTCTTCAGCAAGTTTAGCCAAAGCCAAGCCCATCTTATCACTATCAGCCTTTGTCTTAGGTTCAACTGACATTTGAATTACTGGTTCAGGGAAAACCATTGATTCAAGGATGATAGGAGCTTTTTCATCACATAGTGTATCACCAGTAGTTGTAGCTTTTAAACCAACAGCAGCTGCAATATCACCTGAATATACTTCAGTAATTTCTGCACGGTGGTTAGCATGCATTTGTACTAAACGTCCAAATCTTTCACGAACATTTTTAGTAGCATTTAATACATAACTACCTGATGTAGCACTACCTGAATAAACACGGAAATATGTTAACTTACCAACAAATGGGTCAGTCATAACTTTAAATGCTAAAGCTGCAAATGGTTCATTATCATCTGAATGTCTAGCTTCTTCTTTACCATCTTCAGTATGGCCCATAATAGCAGGTACATCTAATGGAGAAGGCAAATAATCAATAACTGCATCCAACATTAATTGAACACCTTTATTCTTATAAGCTGATCCACATAATACAGGGAAGAATTCAGAAGCACAAACACCCTTACGAATTGCTGCTTTGATTTCTTCAACTGTAGGTTCTTCACCCTCTAAGACTTTCATCATTAGATCATCATCATAGTCAGCAACCATTTCAACTAATTTAGTTCTTAATGCTTCAACTTCATCAACAAATTCAGGACTAATAGGTTCAGTAGTATAATCTTTACCTAAGTCATCTTTATACATATGTTGTTCACGAGTAATGATATCAACGATACCACGGAAAGTATTTTCTACTCCAATTGGATATTGAATAGCTGCTGCTTTAGCACCTAAACGATGTCCAATAGAATTAACGCTCATCATGAAATCAGCACCTGTAGCATCCATCTTATTACAGAATACGATACGAGGAACTTTATAAGTTGTAGCTTGACGCCATACTGTTTCAGTTTGAGGTTCAACACCTGCTTTAGCATCCAATACTGTAACCGCACCATCTAATACACGCAATGAACGTTCAACTTCAACAGTGAAGTCTACGTGTCCTGGTGTATCAATAATATTTACACGATAGCCTTTCCATGTAGCTGTAGTAGCTGCAGAAGTGATAGTAATACCACGTTCTTGTTCTTGAGCCATCCAGTCCATTTGGCTAGCACCATCATGAGTTTCTCCAATTTTATGAGTTTTTCCAGTGTAATAAAGGATACGCTCAGTCGTAGTGGTCTTACCAGCATCGATGTGCGCCATAATTCCTATATTACGAGTGTGAAATAAATCAAACTCTCTTGCCATATCCATCCCCTTCTATTACCAACGGTAATGAGCAAATGCTTTATTAGCTTCTGCCATTTTGTGAGTATCGTCTTTCTTCTTAACTGAAGCACCTGTACCATTAGCAGCATCAATAATTTCTGCAGCTAATCTTTGTTCCATTGTCTTTTCATGACGAAGTCTAGAATAGTTAACAATCCATCTTAGACCTAATGTCAATCTTCTTTCAGCAGAAACTTCAATTGGAACTTGGTAGTTAGCGCCACCAACACGTCTAACCTTTAGTTCTAATAAAGGCATAACGTTACCTAATGCTTTTTCAAACACTTCCATTGGTGCTTGACCAGTTTTTTCTTCAACGATATCAAATGCATTATATAAAATGCTTTGTGCTACACCCTTTTTACCATCTAACATGATCTTGTTGATCAATTTAGTAACTAACTTTGAGTTGTAAATAGGATCAGCAATTACATCTCTTTTCGCAATATAACCTTTTCTTGGCATTTCAATTTCCTCCTATCCTATTTACCGCCCTTAGGCTTCTTAGCACCATATAATGATCTAGATTGTTTACGATCATTAACACCAGCACAGTCTAAAGTACCTCTTAAGATGTGATAACGAACACCTGGAAGGTCTTTAACACGTCCACCACGAATCATAACAACACTATGTTCTTGTAAGTTATGACCGATACCTGGAATATAAGCGGTAACTTCCATACCATTTGATAATCTAACACGGGCATATTTTCTCAATGCAGAGTTAGGTTTTTTAGGTGTCATAGTACCAACACGGGTACAAACGCCTCTTTTTTGTGGACTGCTTAAATTAGTTGGTTTACTACGTAATGAGTTAAATCCTCTATTTAAAGCAGGTGATTTTGATTTCCATACTTTGTTAGCACGACCCTTACGCACTAATTGGTTTATTGTTGGCATTTCATAATCTCCTTTCGCCTTAATACATGCACACACTCCCAAGTGTGCCAAATACTAGCATAATATAAAGCTTTCACAAAGAAAGCTCTAATTTCACTAAGCCATAATAATTTATCACAACAAGCATATAGCTGTCAACTATTTTTCGTTCAAAATACTATTCGCAATACTAATTATTATACTAGCAATTATCGTACTGCCAAATGAAGCAATATATGCCCCATCAACAAACATAAAAGTTAAATGTAAAACTAAGCCATTAATAACTAAAGAAAATAAACCAAAAGTCAAAATAGTAACTGGAAAACACAAAAATTTAAGTATTGGCTTAACTGTCGCATTTAAAATGGTAAGCACTAAAGCCATTACCAATATCGTAGCATAAGAATCGATTGAAACCCAATTAAACAATTGATCAATCAAAAACAAAGCCAAAAAATTAACTACTAAACTCTTCATTTTTATAACTTATCTCCAAAATTATTAGCATATTCTTCAACTAATTTCATCTTATCTTCACCAGGCTTAAAACAAATCTTCAAACCATCATCAACAACTTTCATTCTTTGTTGTTTTAAACGTACTAATAAATTACCAACAGCTTCTCCACTCCATCCATAGCTTCCAAAAGCTGAAACAACCTTTTGCCCATGATATCCTGCAATAATTGCATTCATGGCATTATAAATTGGAGGTAAAGCATCATTCAACAAGGTAGGACAACCATACATGATTCCATCAGCCGCAATCATTCTATCAATAACCATCTTATTATCAGCTTCAACTAAATCATATATTTCGCAAGCTATTCCTCTATTAATTAAAACTTCTTGTATCTTTTTAGCCATCATTTTAGTATAGCCATATGCAGAAACAAAAGGAATAACTACTAATTTTTGTTCATTCATCTTAACTTTTGCAAATTCTTTATAACGTTCAACATAAGAAGCACAATTTATATCAATCACTGGACCATGTCCTGGAGCAATCAATTTAATTTCATCTTTAATTTCAGTCAATTTTTCCATTGCTTTAGCCACAAATGGCTTAAAAGGTCCCATAATCATCGTTGTATAATAGTTAAAAGCATCCTCATAAGCTTCAACATCTTCCACCTTTGATAATAAAACAGGATCAAATGCATAATGTGCCCCAAAAGAATCACAACTAACTAAAATATTTAATTCTTCGATATATGTATAAATTGTATCAGGCCAATGCAAATTAGGAACACTAATAAAACGCAAAGTATATTGACCAACTTTAATAGTATCACCATCTTTAACAACGATACCCTCGATATCCCTATTAGTAATATCTTTCAAATACTTTTGAGCAATCATACTAGATATAATTTTAATATTTGGATTTAAAGCTAAAAGCTTTTCAATTGAACCAGAATGATCAGGCTCCGTATGATCTACAACTATATAAGCAATATCTTCTACTTTACCTAAAGTATTTATCTTTTCTAAAAATTCATCAAAGAATTTATCTTTAACACTCTCAAATAAAACTAAACCTTCATCAGTCTTTAAACAATATGAGTTATATGTTGTCCCATATTTAGTTTCCATAATAATATCAAAAACTCTTAATTTATCATCGATTATTCCTAACCATGTAAAATCATTTGTTAAATTTAAACACTTCATTTTCATTCCTCTTTCTTATATATTTTAATAATAGTTCTTATTTTTGCGCATCTTTTTTTATTGCAAAAACTAAATGACCTAAAATAAACATAACTAATACCCCAACACTAAACCAATTTAAGCCATTTAATATCGTTGGCATAGTAGTAGCTTCAAAACTAATATCATATTCCTTAACTTCTTTATTCATCGGAACACTACCAATAATTTCATCATTAAGTTTTAAGATAACATCTGCCTGAATAGTACTAGGATCTTCTTCATCCCTAACCATTATTTCGGTTGTTAATAATTCTTCATTAGTATCTGCTGGTAGCAAGACATTAAAGTTAACATCAACACTAAAAGTAACCGTAGCCCATAGTTTACCATTACTATTAATATCTACTACTTTAGTTCCAATTTTATCTTGACCTAATACTACAGTTTTATAATTATCAAAGCCATAATTAAATAACTTCAATGTATCACTATAGCGTTGCTCAGCAGCATCTTCCTTTAAAACTACCGCAATTAATTCCATGTTACCATTTTTAGCATAGGTAACCATCGTATAGCCCGCTGCCTCAGTATATCCTATCTTACCACCTGCAGCATTCTCATAATAATGCTCACCCTCAATCAACATTTGATTTCCATTAGCGAAATAGCGAGTATCTGGTTGTTTATTCGTAGGTGAAGCTGCATAAGTAGCTGTACCAAAAATTTCTTTAAAAGTTTCATTCTTCAAACATTGACGCGTAATCATCGCCATATCTTGAGCATTAACATAATGCCCTTCTTCATGTAAACCATGAGGATTAGTAAAATGCGAATTAACAATGCCCCAATCAGTAATCGTTTGATTCATTAAATTTACAAACTCACTAATTGACCCACTAACTGCTTCAGCCAAAACACAAGAAGCATCATTAGCGCTTTGTAATAAAGTAGCATGTAAAAGATCTCTAACACTAATCTCTTCACCAACATCCAAAAAGATATGACTACTAGCTCGATCAAAACCATAAATTGCTGATTCACTACAAGTAACCATCGTATCTAAATCTAAATTCTCACATGCCAAATAAGCCGTTAAAATTTTAGTAATACTAGCAGGTTCCATAGCTTCATAAGCATTTTTTTCATAAAGGGTCATCCCACTTTTAGCATCTATAAGAATTGCACTAGGTGCATTCAATTGTAAAAAATCATAGTATGTTTCACTTTCTGCTGTAGAAGTAGGCTCACTAGTCTCTTCTCCCATCGCCATCAACGCACTACTTAAAATCATTAATATACAAATCAATATTACAATCACTTTTTTCATGTTAACTATTTTAGCATATTACCTATATTTTTTTAACCAAAAAGACACCATTTAATAATGACGTCTCAAAATTTTTACAAATATAAAAATTAATTTTAAAGTATACTTAATGTCTACTTGTGACATACTCTCACCACCTAAAGAGGTGGGGAGCTTCTCGTTCGATACAACTAACGTTGTAAGCATAAGCGAGC
>CALVCO010000046.1 GCA_944326095.1 uncultured Erysipelotrichaceae bacterium
AAAAACCAAACTTCTTAAAAATAAGTTACTTTGTAACTTATACGAAGCCTTCACTTCTATAAGTGTGGGTGGTTCACGAATAATTTATTTACTTTTATGCAGATTATTAATTGATAGTCTGCTTTTTTTGATTGAAACTAATTTACACATAAAAACATTATAATAAACTTAAAGGAGATATTTTATTATGAAAGTTCTAATTGGTACATTTGTAACAGAATCGAATGCTAATGTTCCCAATATGGCAACGATAGTTAATTATGATATTGCCTTTGGGGATGAATTGATTCGCAAGATGGGAGTAAAGGATATCTATGATGAAGCACAAATTGATATTATTCCTTCTATCTATGCGGATGCTGGAGGAAATGGTGTAGTTTCTTTGGATGCATTTAATTATATTGAAAGTTGTTTTGTGAATAGTGTTAAAGAACATTTACATGAATTGGATGGTATTTATTTATTTTTACATGGCGCTAGTGAAGTTGAAAAAATTGGTTCAGGAGACCATCATATCTTAAAAGAGATTAGAAAGATTGTAGGGCCATATCTACCAATTGCGATTGTTTGTGATCCTCATGGTAATCTATGTCAAGAATATGTTGATAATTGTACAATTCTTAGATCTTATCGTGAGTCACCACATACGGATGCTCAAGAATCTAAGCGTATTGTTTCTAAAATGTTATGTGATTTATTGCATGATCGTCAAAATATTCATGCAATATATCGTAAACTTCCATTAATCTTAGGTGGAGAACAATCAGTCTCTACAGATGAACCTGTATTATCTATTAATAAATATATGGACGAAATGGAAAAAGATCCTCGCGTTAGAAGTGCTTCTTGGCATGTAGGTTATTTAAGACATGATTGTGATGTTGCTGGATGTGGTATTGTAGTTGTTCCCCAAAATAGTGAAGATCAAGAATATTGTGAACAAAAGGCTGATGAACTTGCTAAATATGTTTGGGATAAACGTCATGAATTCCATTATACTGGTCTAACTGCTGAACCTGATGAGGCAATTAAGATGGCCTTAGATGTAAAAGAAGGAATTGCATTTATTACTGATAGTGGAGATAATACAACTTCTGGAGCTCCAGGTTGGAATACCTTTGTTTTAAGACAATTTTTAGCTTTAAAAGATTTACAAAAGAAAGTTATTTTCGCAACCATTTGTGATCCTAAAACTTATAAAGAATTATTAGAATATGAAGATGGCAGTGAAGCACATATTAACTTAGGTGTAGGTTATGATGAATATAGTGCTCCAGTTGCCTTAGATGTTATTGTTAAATGCAAAGGACCTATTACAGGTTTTATGTATCGTGATCATAATAAAGCTTATGCTCATTGTGTAGTAGTAAATGTTAAAGGTACACCAATTGATATTATGGTAGCTGATGGTAGGTTTGCTGTTGTTGAAGTTCATCAATTTAAAGATGCAGGTGTACTATTAGAAAATTATGATATAGCTATAGTTAAACAAGGATATATCTTCCCAGAGTTAAAAGAAATTGGTGCTCTATGTGTTATGTCACTAACTATGGGAGCTACTATTCAAGATACTAAGAAGATTCCATATAAGCGCATTATGCGTCCAATGTATCCAATTGATAATATTTAGGAGGCCTTATGAAAGTATTAGTAGGATTATTTACTTGTGAATCAAATGCTAATGTGCCACTAAAAAATGAAATCACTCAATTTGTTGTGGACTTTGGCGAAAATGTTGCGAAAAAAGCACGAGTAGACGATGTATTTGCCAAGGAAGGTGTTGAAATTATTCCTGCCATCTATGCATCAGCAGGAGCTAGTGGAGTTATTAAAAAGGATTGTTTTGAATATATTGAAAGTTGCTTTGTAAAAGCAGCTAAAGAACATTTAAATGAATTAGATGGTATTTGGTTACATTTACATGGGGCTAGTGAAGTTGAAGAAATAGGTTCAGGAGATCATCATATTTTAAAATCATTACGTGAAGTAGTAGGGCCTTATATGCCAATTGCCGTTGTTTGTGATCCTCATGGTAATTTAACTAAAGAATATGTAGAAAATTGTACTATCATTAGAAGTTATCGTGAATCACCACATACCGATGCGGATGAAACAAAGAAATATGTTGCTAAGATGCTTTGTGATTTCTTAAAGAATCGTCAAAATATTCATGCGATTTATCGTAAACTTCCACTTATCTTAGGTGGTGAACAATCGGTTTCAACTGATGAACCAGTAGCTTCAATTAATAAATATATGGATGAAATGGAAAAAGATCCCCGTGTTAGAAGTGCTTCATGGCATGTTGGTTATATTCGTCATGATTGTCCAGAAGCAGGTTGTGGTATTGTGGTAGTTCCTCAAACTCAAGATGATCAAGAATATTGTGAACAAAAGGCTGATGAATTAGCTAAATATGTTTGGGATAAACGTCACGAGTTCCACTATACGGGCTTTACTGCTCAACCTGAAGAAGCAATGAAGATGGCTTTAGAATTTAAAGAAAAACCAGTAATGATTACTGATTCTGGAGATAATACAACATCAGGGTCTACTGGTTGGAATACTTATGTTTTAAGACAAGCTTTAGCGCAAAATAGTGATAAGAAGTTCTTATTTGCGAATATTTGTGATCCTAATGCATTTGCAATTTTGAATAATTTAGAAATTGGGGAAACTACTGATATTAAATTAGGTATGAATTATGATGAGAATTCTACTAGTGTAGATATCAATGTTACAGTAAAAGCTAAAGGATATTTAAGAGGTTATATGATGCATGTTCATGATGCAGTATATGGACATAGTGTATTAGTACATATTAATGGAACAAATATTGATGTCAATGTTGCTTCAACAAGACAAGTAATGTGTGAAAAACATCAATTCGATGCATGTGGTATTGATTGGGATAATTATGATATCATTGTAGTTAAACAAGGATATGCTTTCCCAGAAATTAAAGAAAAAGGAAAACTTGTAATTATGTCTTTGACAAATGGTGCTACATTACAAGATACAGCTAAATTACCATTTAAACGCATCATGCGTCCAATGTATCCAATTGATAAAATTTAAGGAGAATAAAAATGCGAAATATACAATTAACAAATGTTAAAGAACCAAAAAAAGATGGCGTAAATAAACCAATATTTTTAACTGATGAAACAATAGAATATCGTAAAAATAAGATTCTTACTAGAATGAAAGAAAGAAATCTTGATAAATTAGTAGTCTATGGTGATGTTGAACATGGTTCAAATTTTGAATATTTAGTAGGTTTCTTTACTAGATTTGAAGAAGCTTTATTGATAATTGATAAAGATGGTACAATGAATATTGTATTGGGTAATGAAAATTTAAATAAGTCTAGTAAATCAAGAGTGGAAATTACGAAAACCGTTCATGTTTCTTTATTCTCATTGCCTAATCAACCTAATAGAACTGATTTAACATTCAAAGATTTATTAAAAGAAGCAGGAATTAAAGCTGATGAAAGAGTTGGTTTAGTTGGTTGGAAGAACTTTACTAGCTCATTAGAAGATAATGCACATACATTTGATGTTCCATATTATATTGTGGATGCCATAATGGATATTGTTGGTAATAAAGATTTAGTTACTAATGAATGTGCAATCTATATTGGAGAACATGGCGCAAGATGTACCAATAATGCGAATGAAATTGCTCATTATGAATATGGAGCAGCTCTAGCTAGTGACTGTATGTTAGATGCGATGAATGCGGTATTAGAAGGCGCTAATGAATTGGATTTAGGTGATAAGTTAGTGCGTTATGGTCAACATACTTCGATTGTTACAATTGCTTCAAGTGGTCCTCGTTTTATTAAGGCAAATATGTTCCCTCGTGATAATACCGTTAAAGTTGGTGATCCTATTTCTTTGACTAATGGATATCGTGGAGGTTCTAGTTCGCGCAATGGTATCGCAGTTAAAGATGAGAGCCAATTGCCTGATGGTCAAAAGGATTATTTGGATAGAGTAGCTAAACCTTATTTTAATGCTTATGTTGCATGGCTTGAAAATATCAAAATTGGTATGAAGGGTAGTGAAATGTTTGATTTAATTGAAACAGAACTACCAAGAGCTAAATATGGTTGGAGCTTATGCCCAGGTCATTTAATTGGTGAAGAAGAATGGATGTCATCACCAATCTATGAAGGTTCAAATGAAAAACTTGAATCAGGTATGATGTTACAAATTGATATCATTCCTTCAGTAAGTGGATATACTGGATCGAGTGCTGAAAGTACAGTAGTATTAGCTGATGAAAAATTAAGAAATGAAATCAAGGAACAATATCCAGATATGTATGAAAGAATGATGAATCGTCGTGAGTATATGATTAATGAACTTGGTATTGATTTAAGCAAAGATGTACTTCCAATGTGTTCTACAGTGGCATATTTAAGACCATTCTTATTGGCACATGATAAAGCATTTAAAGTAGTTAAATAATAAAATATGCAGCTAGGAAAAATCTTAGCTGCTTTTAATATGACTTTAATGTATTTTTTGATAAATTTATTAGAATAGATTGCTTATCGGCAAAATTTTATTTTATATTGTAACTAAATCATAATATTTTTGCCGATATGTGATAAAATAAAACTAAATTAAATGATTAGGAGGTTTTATGCGATATCTTTCAGTTAGTAAGATAGCTAAAAAATGGAATATATCCAATCGAAGTGTTAGAAATTATTGTGCTCAAGGACGGGTTATTGGGGCTAAGATGAATGGTAAGACTTGGATGATTCCTGAAAATGCTAAAAAACCACAACGAAGCAATATAAGCAAAGAAAAAGTTATTACGTTGTTGGATATTCTAAAAGAACAAAAAGCTAATAAATGTTCTGGAGGAATATATCATAAGACCCAAATTGAATTAACCTTTAATTCAAATCATATAGAAGGGAGTCAACTAAGCCATGATCAAACGAGATACATTTATGAAACTAATACAATTGGTATTGATGGAGAATCAGTTAATGTAGATGATATTATTGAGACTGTAAATCATTTTCGTTGTGTCGATATGGTTGTTGACCATGCTAAAGTAACATTGAGTGAAAAAATCATTAAGAATCTGCACTATACTTTAAAAAATGGAACTAGTGATTCACGAAAAGATTGGATAGCGATTGGTGATTATAAAAAGTATCCTAATGAGATTGGAGGAATAGAAACTGCTATGCCTGAAGAGGTTGCGAAAAAAATGAAATCATTATTAAAAGATTATAATAGTAAAAAAGTAAAAACATTAGAAGATATCTTAGATTTTCATGTAAAATTCGAACGTATACATCCGTTTCAAGATGGAAATGGTCGAGTAGGTAGATTGATTATGTTTAAGGAATGTTTAAAATATAATATTGTTCCTTTTATTATTGATGATGATTTAAAGATGTTTTATTATCGTGGTTTAAAAGAGTGGAATCGTGAAAAAGGATTTTTGTTAGATACTTGTCTAAGTGCTCAAGATCGATATAAAGCTTATCTGGATTATTTTAGAATTTCTTATTAATTTAAAATACCGACATATCAAAATATGTCGGTATAAAATAACATGGTTGAATAATATTTTTTGTTGTTATTTGATGAACCAATCGTAATCTTTGCGACAATCAAAGATATATTCCACAAAGACTTTGTCATCTTTAATTTGGTAAAGAACAAGATAGCATTTTTCTATGAACATTTTATGATATTTATTTGGAGTAATAAATGATTCTTCGAAGAAAGGGAAACGTTGAGGCAATTGTTTCAATGAACGCATGGCTGTCATGATTTCTTTTTTCTTTGCAATTGCTGCTTCTTTATTGATTTGCGCTATAAAAAGAACGTGTCTTCCTAGCATTTTTTTTGCTCTATCGGAAACAATGACTTTGTAGTTTTTGTTAGGTACCATATACTATGCCTCTTCAATGATTTCATCAAGATAAGCTTCTAATTCATCGAGTGTACAACCAATTCTTCCTTCTATTCTATCTTCTTCAACTGCAAGTAGTTCTTCACGAAGTTTCAACATTTTTTCTCTGCGATTGTAGGTTTCAATATCCATTACTACTAAATCTCCTTCACCATTTTTGGTTAGGAATACTGGTTCTGATGTTTTTCTGCATAGTTCGGCTATCTCATTGTAATTTTGGCGAATTGCTGCGGATGGGCGGATATTCATATTATACCTCCTATTTCTATTAAATAGTATTATTCTATCTTTATTATATACAAATAATACTATATAGTAAATATAATTATTTTTTGTTCGTGAAAAAACCGACATAGTTATTAGCCATGTCGGTAATTTTTTCTAGATTTCATCGATTGGATACATAGGACGCATAATTAATTTAAAATCAATTAGGCGAGTATCTTGAGGGGTTGCACCATCGGTCAAAGACATGATGCATAATTTGCCTTTTGCTTTTTCTTCAGGATGGATATAACCTTGTTTAACCACGATGATATCATAATCGTCCCAATCTACACCACAAGCATCAATTTGATGTTTTTCAACAAAGGAGTGATTGTTATCAGTTATGACAATATCGATTGGTTTCCCTTCTACTTCTACAGTTACTAGTGGACCGTAATTACCATGTGCACCATACATGAAAGTTCCTTCTTGTTGACCTTTGTATTTAATCGTTACATTTAAATCGGCTTTAGTAGTTAACTTGTCGATGTTCATACCTAATTCAATATGTACTTTATCACCTATTTCATGTTTAGATAATTCTTGGCAAGTTTTTGGATCATTGATGGCTACAATTAATATCTTCTTTTGTAAGTTTTCAACATTTAAGAATTGATGTAATACATAAGTATTTGCACCCATAGCGCCACTTGTTACATTATCACCACTATCAGTGATAAATACTGGTTTATCATCGAAAGAAATAGCTTCTTCAATAGCTTTGTCTGGTGGTAATGTATATCCTGTATAATGGAATTCATGACGACGACTAAAGATTTCATTGGCTGCTTTTTCGCACATTTCTTTAGCGTAATCATAATATTTCATATCGCTTGGTACACATACGATACCGCATCCTGCTTCTGGACAATCATGTCTTAAATAACCTACATGCCAAGAGATAGACATGATTCTTTCGTCTTTTTCAATTTCATTTAAATAATTATTAAATGAATAGATTGGTTCGTCGGCGGATACGGATTGTTCACCACCTAAAATCATTGATAATTTAGTGTAAGTTGGCTTGATTGATTTGCCATTTCTTATCATATTTATTAATTGTTTACATACAAAGTTGATAGTTTCAGGAATATCAGTATGTGGAGCTTCACGATAACTGCGGATGATACTACAGTTTTCTACATATTCTTTAGTTAGATTACCATGAGGATCACATGCTACGGCAATTGGTAAATATGGTCCTACAATTTTTCTTATTTCTCTTAATAGATGATGTTCACCTGAACCGATTTCTTCAACAAATGATGCACCATGTAAGTTTAAATAAATACCATCTAAATCTTTTAGATTTTCTTTAATCTTATTTAAAATTGTATCTTCTAAATAAGTGAAGCATGGTTTAGTCATTACCCCACTACAGCCAGCATCGGCACATAATACGGGGATTAGTTCGATGTCTGGTTCATCGAATACATTTCCTAGTTGCATATGGGTAATAGCGTCTTTTCCTAATGATAGGGCGACATTATTCATATCGCATTTCATAGGTACGTGTTCATTTGCTTCTAGAGTAAATTTTGCGATTAATATTTTCATATGTCCTCCTAAATATTATCAATTGGATACATAGGACGCATAATTAATTTAAAATCAATTAGGCGAGTATCTTGAGGGGTTGCTCCATCAGTTAAAGACATGATACATAATTTGCCTTTTGCTTTTTCTTCAGGGTGGATATATCCTTGTTTAACGATGATAATATCATAATCGTCCCAATCAACACCACAAGCATCAATTTGATGTTTTTCAACAAAGGAATGATTGTTGTCAGTTATGACAATATCAATTGGTTTTCCTTCTACTTCTACAGTTACTAGTGGTCCATAATTGCCATGTTCACCATACATGAAGGTACCTTCTTGTTGTCCTTTATATTTGATAGTTACATCAATATTTGCTTTGGTTGTTAGTTTGTCAATCCCCATTCCTAATTCGATATGTAGCTTGCTACCTATTTCTTGTTTATATAATTCTTGACAAGTTTTTGGATCGTTGATAGCGGCAATTAATACTCTCTTTTGTAAGTTTTCGATATTTAAGAATTGATGTAATACAAAAGTATTTGCGCCCATAGCGCCACTTGTTACATTATCCCCACTATCAGTGATAAATACTGGTTTATCATCGAAAGAAATAGCTTCTTCAATAGCTTTGTCTGGTGGTAATGTATATCCTGTATAATGGAATTCATGACGACGACTAAAGATTTCATTGGCTGCTTTTTCGCACATTTCTTTAGCGTAATCATAATATTTCATATCGCTTGGTACACATACGATACCGCATCCTGCTTCTGGACAATCATGTCTTAAATAACCTACATGCCAAGAGATAGACATGATTCTTTCGTCTTTTTCAATTTCATTTAAATAATTATTAAATGAATAGATTGGTTCGTCGGCGGATACGGATTGTTCACCACCTAAAATCATTGATAATTTAGTGTAAGTTGGCTTGATTGATTTGCCATTTCTTATCATATTTATTAATTGTTTACATACAAAGTTGATAGTTTCAGGAATATCAGTATGTGGAGCTTCACGATAACTGCGGATGATACTACAGTTTTCTACATATTCTTTAGTTAGATTACCATGAGGATCACATGCTACGGCAATTGGTAAATATGGTCCTACAATTTTTCTTATTTCTCTTAATAGATGATGTTCACCTGAACCGATTTCTTCAACAAATGATGCGCCATGTAAGTGTAAATAAATACCATCTAAATCTTTTAGATTTTCTTTAATCTTATTTAAAATTGTATCTTCTAGATAAGTGAAGCATGGTTTAGTCATTACTCCACTACATGCTGCATCGGCACATAATACAGGAATTAGTTCGATGTCAGGATCATCGAATAAATCGCCTAGTTGCATATGGGCAATAGCGTCTTTACCTAAGCTTAGAGCGACATTGTTCATGTCACACTTCATTGGGACATGTTCATTTGCTTCAAGGGTGAATTTTGCGACTAATATTTTCATAAGTCCTCCTAAATGTTGTCTAATGGATAAATAGGTCTTTTAACTTTCTTATATGGTAAACGTTCAGTTCTTTGCATACATGCACCATCAGTTAAAGACATTACATAGTGTTTTGCCATCGCTTTTAATTCTGGATATAGATATCCTTGTTTTACGATAATTAAATCATATTTATTAATATCTACATTAGCCCATTCATATTGTACATGTTCAACAAATGATACTGGTTCATCGCCTACTACAATAGTAATAGGTAAATTATCTAATTTGATGGTATAGCCAGTTCCTACTACATTTGGATCACTATAGTGGCGATGTAAATCACCAATGGCTGTGATGGTTCCTTTTAAGTCTACTTTTTCTTTAAACCAGTTATTTGGTCCGCCTAAAGCAAATTCGATATGATCATTGACTTTTTTATGACTTAAATAATTATCTACTAGTGGTTTATCAGTAATCATAGCAAATAGAATTTCTTTATTATGATAGTCTTTTAAATTTAATACTTGTTTTAATACATAAGTATTTTCACCTGGGGCACCTGCTGTTACATTATCTCCTGAATCAGTTAAGAAGCATGGTGATCCTTCAAATTCCATCATGGCTTTAAGGGCTACATCTGGTTCATCAGCATAACCTGTAAAGTGGAATTCTTTATGTCTTGCCCATACAAAATCATAAATTTCTTGAGCTTTTTCTTTAGCATATTCTTCATCTTCTGATCCATTTGGTACTACCATGATTCCTGCACCACATTTATCACTATCATGGCGTAAATATCCAATATGATATGAACAAGTTAATATTCTAGGATCTGCTTCTATTTCATTTAATAATTTATTGATAGATACCAAAGGTTCATCAGTAGATACGCATCTTTCTCCGCCTAATAGAATAGGTACTTTCTTATATACTTCATGAATTTCTCTTGGATTTTTTAATACGTTGATTAATGCTTTAAAAGTAATTTGTTTTGCTTCTGTTCTATCCGTGTGTGGAGAGTGTCTAAATGTTCTAAGAATTGTACAATCATTAGCATATTGTTGGCTTAAATTACCATGAGGATCACATGTTACAGCTATTGGTAAATATGGTCCTACAATCTTTCTGATTTCGCGCATGATATAGTGGTCACCAGAAAAGCCTTCTAGATTTTCTACATAGCTAGCTCCATGTAAGAAAAAGAACATTCCATCAATTTCATCTAAGTGTTTTCTAATGTGTTTTTTAAATTGTTTTAAGATGTAATCGAATGAATCATAGCTAACAACACCAGTTCCTCCTGCCCAAGCATAGATGGCAGGAATTAGTTCTACATTTTCTTCTTTAGCTATTTCTCTTATGCCTAAAAGGTCAGCGATATTATCGCTTGTAGAGATGTTAAAATCTTGAATTTCACATAGTTTGTTGCTGTAGATGTTACATTCGGCTACAAAGCCTCCGATTAATATTTTCATGTTTTCCTCCATTTCCCCGCGCCTAAAGTCGCGCGGACACAAATATTTCATCAATAAATTCCCACATGCC
>CALVCO010000047.1 GCA_944326095.1 uncultured Erysipelotrichaceae bacterium
CAACCTACCAAATTAACCAAAACATCCCCTATGGTTTCAAAGAAAATTACATATTCATGCATTGTTATCCTAGTAAAGAGGATGCTAAAGAAGACATTAATAAACGAATTAATAACTTATTAACTAACTTACCTAATAACAGTTATATAATAATATCTAATCAAGGATATGCTCAATCAAACAATGAATTACAAGTTATTAATAGCCAAGTAAACTTCTCTACATTTAATCAAAACTATTATCGCGACAAACAAACAATTATTAAATCCATATGGAAAAAAACTACAAACTCATTTGAAAATAACTTTTTAGAAAAACAAATTAATTAATTACAAAAAGGTTGCTACAGAAGATGATTAATTTCACCTATTTGTAACAACCTTTTTTACTATCACATTTTAACAATAACTTGCTTATTTATCTTTATCAAGAAAACAAAGCTCAATAACATGCATATTACTTCTGTAATCACAAATGCCCACCAAGCATAATTTAAACCATAGCTATAAGCCATAAATGCCGTTAATGGAACCAATAAAATTAATTGACGAAGCAAAGTAATAATTAAAGAATCAACCGCTTTAGCCAATGCTTGAAAGATTGAACACAATACCACTGAAATACCCGCAAAGACAAAAGATAAACTAATGATTTTTAAAGCAGGAATTCCAATTTCCAACATATTTTCTTTGGCATCAAATAAGTATAATAATTGTTCAGGGAATAATTGGAATACAATAGTTCCAATAATCATGATTATTATCGAAATAATCAAAGAAAATTTAATAGCTTGTTTAATTCTATCTGGTTTATTAGCTCCATAATTATACGCAACTATTGGTACTAAAGCATTTGTCATACCTAATACGGCCATAAAGACAAATTGTTGCAACTTGAAATAAACACTAAATACTGAAACGGCAATTTCTGAGAAACTAGCTAAAATCATATTCATAAATACCGTCATAAAGCTCATGATTGACTGCATTAAAATAGCGGGAAAAGCTATAGCATATATTTTCTTAATTAAACTAAAATCTATATGCCAATGTTTTAAAGAAAGATCAACTTCTTTAATTTTAACTTGAGTTATTACAACTCCTACTAACATACCAATTATTTGACCAATAACTGTCGCAATAGCTGCACCTGTAACCCCCATTGCTGGTAAGCCAAAATAACCAAAGATGAAAATAGGATCTAGGATGATATTAATTATCGCTCCAATACCTTGAATAATCATATTATAAATGGTATTACCTGTAGATTGCATAATTCTTTCATAAGTAATTTGAATAAAAACTCCAAATGAAAAAATTGTACAAATTTGCATATAACTAACACCCATGGAAATAATGGTTTCATCTTGAGAAAATAAAGTTAAAAATTGCCTTGAGAAAAACAAGCCAATAATTACAAAAATCAACCAATTGACAATCGATAATATTATTCCATGGATCGCTACATTATTGGCTTTATCAAAATGCTTTTCACCAAGAAAACGTGACAATAAAGCATTAATACCAACACCTGTACCACAAGCCACCGCAATAATAATCATCTGTATCGGATAACATAAGCTAACTGCTGCTAAAGCATCTTGCGAAACTCTTGCGACAAACATACTATCCACAATGTTATATAATGCCTGAATAAGCATCGAAATCATAATAGGAAATGACATTGTTAATATTAACTTTTTCATCTCCATTATACCCATTTTATTTTCTTCCATTTTAATTCCTCCATTTCACACAAAAAGGAACCCCAAGGTTCCTTATCATCACTTCGATAGTTTCTAATGTTTTATGCAAAGTGTGAGGGTAGACGATTGGGTAATCATCACCAAACCGCCTTATGTTAACATGAATTAAAATATTATGCAAATATTATTTATCTAATATTTGTGGCAAATAAGCTTTAATCTTTTTTAAATCAGCATTATCTTGTTTAATCCAGCTTGAAATCAAAGTACCATGAACAATTGCAAACATCACTTGCGCTAATTGTTCAGCCTTATCAGTCTCATAGCCACATTCAAGAAGTTTATCCGTATATAATATTTGCCAACGCTCATAAATGTGCTTAACATAATCATTTATTGCATTATCTTCCATAAATACCGATTCAATGCCAATTAAACTTAATAATAATGAATAATAATATGATTCCTTTTTACTATATAATATTTCAATATGATTGCTTACCATATAATCAAAAGAAGCTAAAGACGTTTTATTAATCGTGAAATTCTTTTTAATATGCTTTTCCATCTTATCATAAGCCATTTCTAAAACTTCCATAACTAACTGTTTTTTACCATTAGGAAAGTAATAATAGAAAGAACCCTTTGGAACATTACAAGCTGTTAATAATTCATTAAGTCCAGCTCCATAAAATCCCTTACGCGAAAATAATAAAGCCGCCTTTTCAATTATCATCATTTTTTTATCATTTACTGTCATATTTGTCACCTTAGAAAGTTTAACACAATCTTTCAATCAATTATAGCTTTTTTACAAAAAAAGGGCTAAATTAATAGCCCTCAAATAATTTAAATTATTCAGCAATTGCACTTGAAGCAGCATTACCAGCATTATGACCACTAGTAATAGCCCAACCAAATAATGTACCACCCATGTATACATCACCTTCAAGACCACCAACAACCTCACCAGCTGCATATAAGCCTTCAACAGGTTCTTGAGCAGTATTTAATACTTGCATATTTTCATTGATATGTAAGCCACCTAAAGATGCATAATAACGAATATACATTTGCAATGCATAATAAGGTCCTTCTTCACTTAATGGAGCACTTAAAGTACGACCAAATTCATCAGTACCAGCTGCAACATCTTCATTAAATTTAGTAACTGTATCTTGTAATGTAGTAGCATCTACACCAAGTTTACCAGCCAATTCTTCAATTGAATCAGCAGTTACCATGAATGGATTACCTTCACCATCATTAGCTAACCAAGTTTCAACATCTTCTTCACTATAAATATTAGAATTTGTCATTCCTTTGTTAAAAGCATCAAATGAAGTTTGATCCATGATTAAGTATTGAGCACTATTTTCTTTCATAGCTTGCATTAAATCCCAAGCATTACCTTGTTCATTAGCAAATCTAACACCATCTTGGTTAACCAAGAAAGCACCACTAGCATTATATGCACCACCAACACCAGGATTACAATATTGACCTAAACCACTAGGTAAAATCATTGAGTTAGGTTGTGTATTAACAAGATCCATATTGATTAAATCAGCATCTACAGCTTCAGCCATGATGATACCATCACCAGTAGCACCAGCATGTCCTGCATAAACAAATTCTTTATATTGATCAGGTACCATTTCATCATTAGCACCAAAACCACCAGTAGCTAAGATAACTGCTTTAGCATTGATAGTATAATTAGCAGTTTCACCTTCAGCCTTTACACCAGTAACAACGCCATCAGTAACGATTAATTCAGTACCTTTAGTATTAGTATAGATTGTACCACCAGCTGCTTCAACACTATCTGCTAAACTAGAAACAACTCCAGCACCTCTACCTTCACCAGAATAAGTTCTAGTAGGTTCACCAGATCTTTTATAAGGTACATTAGCACCTTCTTCAGAAACTAACCAGTCAAAAGCAGCACCTGTAGTATTTACATAAATATCCAATGTAGCTTCATCATTTAAATTATGACCATTAGCTAACATATCAGCCTTCAATTTTTCAGGTGAATCTTCAAAACCATCTTCTTGTTGCCACTTACTACCAGTAGCCACTGTACCAGCACCAGCCATAGCACTAGCTCCACCTAATACACCAGTCTTTTCAAGAACGATAACATCACTACCTTGTTGTAAAGCAGTTAATGCAGCAGCTAAACCAGCTCCTCCACCACCAACAACAACGATATCTGTATCTAATGTTTCTTCAGTTTTTTCTACTGTTTCGCTAGTTCCTGAACCCATAGCTGCAACATCAATGCCAGCTTGAGTTAATGCATCTTCCATAGCAGTAAAGAAAGCTTCAGATGTAACAGTAGCTCCACTTACGCCATCAAAATTAATAGAATTGGTTTCCAAAGCTTTTTCAACCAATTGGGGTAAAGCATCTTTTCCAATGCCTTCAGTTTCATTTTCCTCAACAACTACGATATCACTAATAGTATCGCCATCAACAGTAACTTCTAAAGTAATATCACCATGATATCCTTTAGCGCTAGCTGTATAAGTAGCAGGTTCACTAGTAGTTGTAGAAGAAGTTTGACTGCTTGAACAACCTGATAATAACATCAAAGCACTCAAGCAAACAGCCAATAACTTTTTCATTTTTTCTTTCCTCCCTTTATAGACAACCGGTCTACTATTAATTAGTATAATCCTTTTTATTTTCTTGTCAACATATTAACAAGCTACAAACCTGTAACTTTGTATCAAAAAAAGTAGGCTAAATATAACCTACATCTTCCTATTTTAATTTAGCTATCTCAAAAGTATTATATCCTTCATAATAATAGCTATGATCGATACCTTTCATATAAATTTCACGATTATCAACATCGCTAGTTAAAGCTTTCTTTAGTACATATTTTATTTCAATATCTTTTATTGGGCTTCTTTCCATAGCCATAAGATAATCTTCTTTGTCTACTTTAGACCAATCTATAACTACTCTAAGTTCTTTTTTTAACATTAAATCTAACCAAATTCTAGTGCTTCTGCCATTCCCTTCTCTAAAAGGGTGTGCTATATTCATTTCCACATATTTTTCAATTATTTCTTCAAAACTACTTTGGGGCATTGCGTCAATATTATCTAATGATGGTTTAAGATACATTACTGGAGCAAATCTAAAGTTACCTTTAGCTATATTTACATCACGCATTTGTCCAGCAAAATCATAAATTTCTTCAAATAAATACTTATGAATTGTCGCAAGACTCACAAATTTACCTGGTTCTAAATTATCCAAAAAACCACTATCGAACATTTCTAAAGCTTTCTTTTTGCTGATTTTCTCTTCTTCTTTAGCTAAAAGAACAGAATCTGTAATACCTAACTTGTTTTTTATCATATAAATCTTTCACTATTTAACTATCCAGCAACTTATGGAGCCACCTTTTACCATAAAGTTACCCCAACCATCATTATTAATTACAACCGTTTTTCTAAAATGTCCTAAGGCATCAACGAATTGTTTATTCGCATGTTGTTTACCAACATACATATATTTACTAGCATCATAACGATCACTAATTATAATGGCACAACCCTTATCATCTTGACCATAACCATCATAACTCCAACCAATAACATCACTATCATCAAAATAATTATATTCTTGGCCTTCTAGTTTAGTTCTTCTTACTAGTAACATTTTATCAATTATCTTTTTAAAAGATTTCATTCCCATTGCTTCATTGCCATAATAATCCCCATAGAATACACAAGGATAACCACTAGTTCTAAGCAATATTAACCCATATGCAATTGGTTTAAACCAATCCGCAATAACCGTCTGCAAAGCTTGTCCTTTTTGCGTATCATGATTTTCTACAAAAGTTACAGCGTTTAGTGGATATCTTTCCACTAAACTATTCGCAAAGATATTGCGCATATCAAAATTACCATTCGCATTATTTAAAGCAAAGAAATTATAATGCAAACTTACATCAAATAAGCTAAGTTTAAATTCATTATCATTTAAAAAATCACTAAGTTCATTGATATCCGCACTCCAATATTCACCAACTGTAAATAATTCTTTATTAGTATTTTGTCTTAAATAATCCAACCAATCTTTAAAGAAAGTTGCGCGAATATGTTTACAAGCATCCATTCTAAAGCCATCAACTTTAGTCATATTCAAATACCACATGCCATAGTCTTTTAGTTCTTGAATAACTTCTTGATTATCAAAATCAAGATCAGCTCCCATCAAATAATCATAATTGCCATTTTCATCATCAACATTATTATCCCATGTCTCACCATCAAAAACATAAATATTATGTTTCTTAGTACGATTATCAAAATCTACACCATCAAAATGCTGATGATGCCAATGAAAAGAAGAATATTTATCATGGCGACCTGGAAAATCAAATAAAGTCCAAGCTTCAATACTCTCTTCTTGGCCAATAGCTATATTACGATTATCACCTGCTACAGGTGTAGCATCTACCATTTCCACGCCATCTGCACCCATCTTATGATTGAATACCATGTCAGCATAAACATCGATATTACATTTATGTAATTGATCAATTAAAGCCAAATATTCATCTTTAGTACCATATTTAGTACAAATAGTGCCCTTTTGATCAAATTCACCTAAATCATAAAGGTCATAAGCCCCATATCCTGTATCATTGATACCACCATTACCCTTATAAGCAGGAGGTAACCAAATAGCCGTAAAACCTGCCTTTTGTAAATTCTTAGCCTGTTTTCTTAAGCGTTCCCAATGCTTTCCATCACTTGGTAAATACCATTCAAACCCTTGTAACATTACTCCATTTTTCATTATAATCACCTACATTGCTTCTCTAGGGAAAAATATCTTATGATCATCTTTACTAATACCTTTTGCCAAGCTATTTACAATCATACTTGCTTTGGATAATTCTTCAATCTTACCATCAGCCATCAAAATTAAAATACCTCTTTCATCACTACCACGATATGGTTGATAAGGAGATTGTCTCACCTTATCTTGGGCCATATAATAACGCGGATCAAAACCTAATTGTAAAAGTTTGCTTGCTAGCTTTTCTTCATCGACATCCTTAGATTCAACATATTCAAATAAATCACGATCACGCAAACGTCGACACAAATCACTAATTATCTTATCTTGATGATTAATTAATCTTTCAAAACCATATACACAAGCATATTCATCTAATAAAAAATGATCTTCTAAAGTTAAATTATTTTCTAATAAAGGCTTAAAGATTTCCACATCATCTAAAGCATGTTTATCTATTTCATATAAATCTTTCATTCTAGTAAAAATCTTATGCAAGATAGCTTCAAAGCTTCTAGCAACCGGATGATAATATACCTGCCAATACATATGATATCTAGCCATAATATAGTCTTCAATCGTATGCATTCCACTCTCTTTAACAACTAATTTACCATCTTTAACCCTCAAAGTTCTAAGCACTCTTTCAAGATCATACTCACCATATTTAGTCCCCGTAAAATATGCATCACGCAATAAATAATCCATCCTATCCGCATCAAGTTGCGAACTAATCATACTAACTAATAAAGTCTTATTACTCTTATGGGCAATTATATCTGCAACTTCTTTACTTAAATTTTCACTATAACTATCCAATAAAATAGCCAAAGAAGAATTTTCAATTATTTTAACTGAATATTCTTCATGACTAAAAGGAAATACACTTTCAAAAGCATGGCTAAAAGGACCATGTCCAATATCATGCAATAAAGCCGCTAACATAACAATAATCTTATCTTTTTCATCAATAGCGGCATTAATATATTTATTTTCATAACACATTCTTTGAACAATTTCATAAACACCTAAAGAATGCGCAAAACGTGTATGTTCCGCTGTATGATAAACAATATAAGAAGAACCCATTTGTTTAATTCTTCTTAAACGTTGAAAAATAGGATGATTAATTATTGCCCATATTATTTCATAGCTAACATGAATATAACCATGAATAGGATCACGCATTACTTTAACTTCATCTAATCTTTTGAAGATTCTTTGATCAACACTACACATTGGCATAGCACTCCTTCTTCTTTACCCACAAAACCAAGCTTTTCACCTCTAGTAGCTTTAATACTTACATTATTAATATCTGTATGTAAAACTAAGGCAATATTTTCGCGCATCTTTAAAATATGACTAGCCATCTTAGGTCTTTCAATCATAATTAATGCATCCAAATTATTAATTTCATAACCTCTTTCAACCATCATTTTATAAACTTCATTCAAAAGCATTAAAGAATTAGCCCCTTTATACTTTGGATCAGTATCTGGAAAATGTTTTCCAAGATCACCTAAACATAAAGCTCCTAAAATACTTTCCGCAATAGCATGAGTCAAACAATCCGCATCACTATGACCTAATAAACCTTTTTCATGTTCAATCTCAACCCCACCTAAAATAAGTTTTCTACCTTCTACTAATTGATGAATATCACTAGATTGTCCAATACGCATAATTCATACCTACCTTTGTAGCCATTATAACATATATACATGTTATAATTTATTCATGAAATTACCAAATTATATTTTATTTGTTTTAGAAAGACTAAAAGACTATGAAGCATATGTTGTAGGAGGTAGTGTACGCGACTATCTTTTAAAGCGCGAAATAAATGATTATGATATTACCACTAGTGCCTCTACTGATAAAATTCAACATATTTTCAATGACCATCATATGCTATTAAACGGAATAAAACATGGAACTGTAACCATCATAAAAGACCATCATAATATTGAAATAACAACCTATCGCATCGATGGCAACTATATCAATCATCGCCAACCAACATCAGTAACTTTTACTACATCTTTAAATGAAGATTTATCTCGTCGCGACTTTACTATCAACGCTCTATGTTACAATCCTAATACCGGTATCATCGATATGTTTGATGGTATAAATGATTTAAATAAACATATCATAAGATGCATTGGTAATCCTAATAAACGCTTTGATGAAGATGCTTTACGCATTTTAAGAGCTCTAAGATTCGCATCTGAATTAAATTTCAGTATTGAAGAAAATACTTCCATAGCTATCCATAAAAATATAGAACTATTAAAATACTTATCCAAAGAAAGAATAACTAATGAACTAAAAACCATTTTAACAATCAATAATCCAAATATCTTAAATGAATATATCGATATCTTTAATTATCTTTTCAATATAAATATAGATAAAAAAATACTAACCACCCTTCAAAAAAGCAAAGATTTTATTACAACACTATCAATTCTAAGTTATTTTAACGATATCAAAATATTAAACAATTTATCCTTAAGCAACTTCCAAAAAGAAACTATTAAAAATAATTTAAAATATCATAATGAAGATTTAAATAATAAAATAATTCTAAAAAATTTAATGGCAAAAAAAATAGACATAACTAAACTATGTCTATTTATCCAAACAATACATAAGATTGATACCACTAATATCTTAAATAACTATCAAAATATCATTAAAAATAATGAACCATTTCTTTTAAAGCATTTAGCCATTAATGGTAAAGATCTTATAAATTTAAATATTAATCCTACTAAAATAGGCAATATTTTAAATGAATGCTTACAATTAGTAATCGAAAATAAAATTAATAATAATCATGATGAATTACTTCAAAAAGCAAACAAATTATCAAAAAATTAAATAGTTTTATACAGTTTTGTATAGAAAATTTTGTTCTATTTGATTTTATTTGCTTCCAACTGTCATATATCAATGGTCTGTTTCTGCTTGTGTTATCAATTTGTTATCACATTCCTTTAGGGACCGAGCCTTCCATATGCCTTGCCTTCAGTCTTGCATGCACATTTGAAGCGCCATATAACACATCTGTGACTATCACTTTATCGGGATCTACAATGTAACAGACAAGATAATTATCAATTACCATTCTGCGCATTCTCCAAGATCGTTCTGGCTCTACCTCGAAAACCGGGCATCGCTCAGAATTATTTTCTAAGGTGAGAATTGCATCTGCTATACGGTTATATTGACCCATAGCACTCTCCTTTGCCAGAAGAACATTTGCTATATAATCATAGATTCTTTCCATATCGTCAAGGGCTGTCTGAGTAATTTCTACAGTCCGTTTTCTCATCACCTATGAATCTCCCTAAACTTTTTGAATGCTTCTGCAGCATTCTCTATCCTTCCGGCCTTGTAGTCATCATAACCTTTTTGAAGCTTCGCATGAAGATCCGCATCCGTCATCTGAGAGGCATCTATATCTGCCGGTGCCTTTGGAAGCGTAACGGAAAACGGAATCCCACCAACTAAAACTACTTGATTCAGGAACATATCGATAGCCGTTGACATTGGTATGCCCAGGCGCGAAAGAACTGTCTCTGCCTCTGATTTTAATGTGGGATTAATACGCAGATTAAGTGTTGCTGATTTCTCCATAATGTCACCTCCATCTACACTTTAATTGTAACGCTTTTGTCGTTACACATCAACAATGAATGTAACGTTTACTTCTTTCATTTTTATACATCTATGACTTTATTTCTTTGATTTGACCATTTAATTTGGTTATAATCTTATCTTGATAATCCTTAAAGATCTTCTCATCTATATTATATAGAGAGAGGATCTTTTTTTGCTTAGCTGTAAGTTTATATCTTGAGTGATATTCATCATCACTATAAAGTGTTATCCTATCTTCTCTAGTTCGTTAATGATGTAAGCGTCAAAATGTACCCATCTATAAATAAAAGCGTTCATCCTACATAATAATGATGATAGGAGGATTAGAAGA
>CALVCO010000048.1 GCA_944326095.1 uncultured Erysipelotrichaceae bacterium
AAATATCGTGAGGCTATGTCAAAAAAATCCGATTAATCCGGTATTTGATATCTCCTCTTTGCAAATGAGGATTTTTTCTTTAAAAACTAATATAGCTTTAGCACTAGGACAAATAGTACAACTAATAAATTCTAAATTCTCCATTTCCTTCTCATTACAAATTTCTTCGATTTTACTGGCCATTTCTTTTGCTTTAGGCAAATATTTTGTAACAACAGTTTTATACATTGATATTCCTCCATTTCTAATTTAATAATAATTTATATTTATATTTAATGTGAATTCTAACTGAACATTTAACAATTTTTAACATAAGTGCTTGTATTGTGTAAGATTTGTGTTAAAATTGTGAAATATAAATGATAGATATCATTTATATGAATGGAGGAAAATTAAATGAAAAAGTTATTAGCATTATGCTTAAGCGCTCTTGTATTAGTAGGATGTTCTTCTAATAATGCAACTACTACAGAAACTACAGCTCCAGAAACTACTGAAGCTACTGTAGAAACTACTGCACCAGCTACTGAAGAAGCTGTTGAAGAAACTACAGCTCCTGAAACTACTGAAGCTGCTACAGAAGAAACTGCTGAAGCAACAACAGCTAGTTATACAGCAGGTACTTACACAAGTACAGTAGATGGTATGAATGGAGAAGTTACTATTGAAGTAACATTCAGCGATTCTGCAATCGAATCAATCAACATCGTTGAACAAGCTGAAACTGAAGGTTTAGGAGATGTAGCTCTAGAAACAGTTACAGCTGCTATTCTTGAAGCTCAATCAACTGATGTAGATACAGTATCAGAAGCAACTGTTTCAAGTGAAGCTGCAATTGCTGCTGTAGAAGACTGCATCGCTCAAGCAACAGCTCAATAATTAATTATTGAACTAATACTTATTAATCACGTGATGATAAATTCACGTGATTTTTTAATTATGGGTAATTATGTGATTTTTAGCAATTCTCTTGACTAAGTGCTAAAAATGGATAAAATATAATTAGCATTTAAAAAGGAGGAGTGCTAAATATGAATATTAAGCCTTTATATGATAACGTATTATTAGAAAAAGAAAAAACTGAAGATAAAACTGCTAGTGGTATCATTCTTTCAACTAAAGAAAAGGAACAAGCATATGCTAAGGTCTTAGCAGTAGGCGAAGGAACTTATCAAGATGGAAAATTAGTTCCCCTACCAATTAAAGCAGGAGATAAAGTTCTATATAAGAAATATTCAACTACTGATGTAAAAATTGACAAAGATGAATACTTATTAATTAGTGCTAAGGACATCTTAGCAATCGTAAGCGAATAGAAAAGAGGTAATGATTCATGGCAAAAACAATTAAATATTCAAAAGATGCTAGAGATGCAATGTTAAAAGGAGTCGACAAACTTGCTGACGCCGTTAAAATAACCCTAGGTCCTAAGGGAAGAAATGTTGTATTGGATAATGGATATGGTTCACCATTAATTACCAACGATGGTGTATCAATCGCTAAAGAAATTGAATTAGAAGATCCATATGAAAATATGGGAGCTAAATTAGTATATGAAGTAGCTAATAATACTAATGATGAAGCAGGTGATGGTACAACTACTGCTACATTATTAGCTCAAAAGATGATTCATCAAGGATTAACTGCTGTAGAAAAAGGTGCTAATCCGGTATTGATGAGAGAAGGTATTGATGCAGCTAGTAAGATGGTAGCTGAAAGCTTATTGAAACATTCTCGTAAGATTGATACAAGTGCTGATATTGCCTCAGTAGCTAGTGTATCAAGTGGTTCTACTGAAATTGGTAAATTGATTGCTGAAGCAATGGAAAAAGTAGGAAAAGATGGTATCATCAATGTTGATGAATCTAAAGGATTTGAAACATCACTTGAAACTACTGAAGGTCTAAAATATGACAAAGGTTATGTAAGCCCATATATGGCAAGTGATCGTGAAAAAGGTAAAGCTGTATTAGAAGATGCTTATGTATTAGTAACTAATCAAAAGATTTCTTCAATTCAAGATATCTTACCAATTCTTGAACAAATCGTTCAACGCAATAAACCTTTATTAATAATTGCTGATGACTTAGAAAATGAAGCTGTAAGTACTATCGTATTAAATAAATTAAGAGGTGCTTTCAATGTAGTAGCTACTAAAGCTCCTGGCTTTGGAGATTCTCAAGCTAATACTTTAAGTGATATTGCTACATTAACTGGTGCTACATTCTATCAAAAAGATTTAAATATGAATTTACAAGATCTAAAATTTGAAGAATTAGGACAAGCTAAAAAGATTATTGTAGAAAAAGATAGCACAACAATTATTGAAGGAGTAGGAGATCCTGCAGCTATTGAAGCTAGAGTAAATGAAATTAAGAATATTATTGATAATACTACTAGTGAATATGATAAGAAACAACAAGTAGAAAGACTAGCTAAATTAACTAATGGTGTAGCCTTAATTAAAGTTGGAGCTACAACTGAATCAGAATTAAAAGAAAAGAAATTAAGACTAGAAGATGCTTTAAATGCTACTAAAGCTGCAGTAGCTGAAGGTATCGTAATGGGTGGTGGCGCTTGTCTAATGAGCGTATATGATGAAGTAAAAGCTGCTTGCCACAGTGATATTGTCGATGTACAAAAAGGTATCAATGTTGTCTTAGATTCTCTATCAGCTCCATTATGGCAAATTGCTGAAAATAGTGGATATGATGGAAGTGAAATTGTAGCTTTACAAACTAAACAACCAGAACACTATGGATTTGATGCTAAAAATGGTAAATGGGTAGATATGTTTGAAGCAGGTATCGTAGATCCTACTAAAGTTACTAGAAGTGCTATTCTAAATGCCGCTAGTATCGCCGGTCTATTCATCACTACTGAAGCTGCTGTAGGTATCATTAAAGAAAAAGAAGCTGCAGCTCCAGCAATGCCTTCAATGTATTAATTAATAAAACCTATATAAATCAAACTGTTAGCTGATGAGCAAGCTAACAGTTTTTTTATCATACAATAGCTTAACTCAATCAAAATAATTTACTTTTGTTCGGCGTTTTGCCATAATGTATGTACAAAAGTAAATAAGAAATTATTATGAAAAAAGAAGAAAAATTACAAGAATTTTTATGATAAAATTATGATAAAATAAAGATAGCAAAAGTGATATGAAAGGAGTCTTTTATATGATTCAAATTCGACCTGTCTCTGATCTTAGAAATAAATTTCCGGAGATTGAAAAAATAGTCAACAGCGGAAAACCAGTTTACCTTACTAAAAATGGATATGGCTCTATGGTAGTTATTAGTCTAGAGGAATATGCAAGGCTAACAGATAACATAGAAATAAAGCTTGATGAAGCCGATTATCAATCATCAATAACAGAAGAAAGACTTTCCCATGATAATGTTTTTACTAATGTAAGAAATACTATATATAAAAAATGAATTAAACTTAATTTTCTTATCTAATAGAAAGCTTTAACTTAATCACAATCATATAATACGTATTGATATATTACGTATTATATGATACAATAAAACTGCAAGGAGGAAATCATATGCCAATGACGTCTAAGGATATTGAAAAACTTATCCTTGCAGACGGTTGGGTGTTTAAAAATCAAGTGGGTTCCCACAGACATTATATACACCCAACTAAAAAAGGAAAGGTTACAATACCATTCCATTCCGGAATTATTCCAAAAGGTACTGAACTTTCCATTTTAAAGCAGGTTGGCTAAAATAGCCCCCTGTTTATTAAAGTTTATTTAGGAGGACACATTATGTTAACAATTTATCCAGCATGCTTTTATAAGGAAAATGATGGTTATTCAGTTATCTTTCCTGATTTAAACTATCTATCTACTTATGGGAAAACATTAGAAGAAGCTTTTGCAATGGCTACCGATTGTTTAGCGGGTTATTTATATTCTGCTAAAATAAATAATGAACAAATCAATAAACCATCAAAATTAGATAATATTATACCGGAAAATATTGCATCTCAACTTGGCTTTGATTATGTTGAATGTTTTGCTAATCTTGTTACTATAGATGTTGATGAATATGCTAAAGCTCATTTTAACAAATCAATAAAGAAAACCTTAAGCATTCCTGAATGGCTTAACAAAGAAGCATTAGCTAATAATATTAACTTTTCTCAAGTATTACAAGAAGCACTAATTAACAAGCTACAATCTATGAAATAATAAAAGCACCTTTTGGTGCTTTTATTATTTCACTACAAACAATGATCCTTTTTCATGACCTTCAAATAATTTAGCTTCAGTTAAAAGTTTAACATTATACATTAATCTAGCATTACTATCTACTCTATGATAATACTTAGAAATAATTCTTTCACCAACGATATAAGCATCACTAACTTGTCTAAGGCTACATAAAATAGCTATTTGACTATTACTTACCTTCGTATATACATCATCTATTCTAAGTGATTTTGCTACAATATTTATTAGTTCATCTAAATTATAATTATCATTAACAAAATTAATAAATACTAAATATTTATTATTATGATTACGAATACAATCTCTTATTTCATATTCTGTTATCATCTTAAATATTTCATATTCACAATACATTGGTCCATGTAAATCTTTTTTATCATATAGACTACTAGAAAAAGTATCTATATCTGTTTTAGTATTATTATTAGTTTCTTTTGAACTAAATATGGAGAATAAAGAATTAGTCTTACTTTGTAAATTAACCCCTAATTCTTTATTTAAGCGTTTTGAAGCACTATCATAATATTTTAAAGCTTCATTATATTGTTTAGTTTCAATTAAAGCTTTAATATAACAATAAATTAATTCTTCATTAAAATCATCATATCTTAAAGCAAACTTACAAGTATCTAAACATAAATTATAAGCTTGTAATTCTAAGCATCTATTACACATCATTTCTGCTAGATTTATCATACTAATTTTATAATGAGCTCTTTCAAGATAAATCCAATCATTTTCAATTAAAGCTAAAAAATCTCCTTCATAATAATTTAAAGCTTTTTGATAATCATCTAAATCATTAGTTTCTTTAGCTTCTTCTACAGCTTGTTTAAATAATTCATAATCAAAAACTATTTCAATATCATTATTAAAATGATAACCATTTTTAACTGTAATAATAAATTCAATATCTTTAAATTCATCTATTTCCTTTAAAGCATTTCTTAATCTAAATATAGCATATTTTAAAGCATTAGCAGGATTATCACTATCTTGCCACAGATAAGCATAAAGTGTTTCTTTAGTAACTACTTTGCCATGTTTATATATAAGCAAGGCAAAAAGGCTAGATAATTGTTTACCTAGCAACATGTCTAAATCGATGATTATACCATTAATTTCTGCTTTTAAGCCCCCAAAGAAATTAACTTGAAGCTTCATATTAACCCCTTCTTATGTATTTTTAATATTATATCATTTTTTTGGATAATATATCGGGATTAGACGCATATAATATTGCATTTTCTTTGCTTATTATTCCATTTTTATATAATTCTAAGATAGAATCATCCATAGTTATCATACCCATATTTTTGCCTGAAGCAATACTATTAGGTATTTGATGAATCTTATTTTCTCTTATTTGTGTACGTATTGCATTATTTACTACCATGATTTCAAAAGCTACGCGCATATTATTATCTAATGTAGGAATTAATTGTTGAGAAATTACTCCTTGTAAGACCATTGATAGTTGAATACGAATTTGTTGTTGTTGTTCAGATGGGAAAACATTGATGATACGATTGATAGTCTCACTAGCATCTATAGTATGTAAAGTAGAAAGGACTAGATGTCCTGTTTCTGCTGCTTGTAAGACCGTTTGTATCGTTTCTAAATCACGCATTTCTCCAACAAGAATAACATTAGGAGCCTCACGTAAAGCCGCTCTTAAAGCTTCTAAATAGCTCTTAGTATCATGATAAAGCTCACGTTGAGAAACGATTGATTGTTTATGACGATGAATATATTCAATCGGATCTTCAATAGTTATAATATGATCATTTCTTTCTTTATTAATCTTATCAATTAAACAAGCTAAAGTAGTGGACTTACCACTACCAGCAGAACCTGTAACAAGCACTAATCCCTTAGTAAGATTAGCAAACTTCATTACCGTATCACTAATATGATATTCTTTATAATCTGGTAATTCAAAACGTACTACTCTTAATACTGCTGCTAAACTACCTCTTTGATAATATACATTTACTCTAAATCTACCTAGATTACTAAGAGAAAAACTAAAATCATCTTCTCCTACTTCACTTATAGTTTTACTATTAATTCCATTTTTTAATTGATATATTTGTTCAATTAATGATTTAGTATCATCAGGTTTTAAAATATTATCATCTTGTCTAATGATATTCCCATTAATTTTAAAGCATAAATTAGTTCCAGCCACTATAAAAATATCTGAAGCTCCACTATCTATAGCCCTTCTTAAAACATAATTTATATCCATTAAATTCACCTAAAAATCGAATCCACGACTTCCATAAAAACCATTAAAATAATTAATAACTGTCCAACGTATAACATTATAATCATAATCTAGAATAACATCTAAATAATCTTTATCATTAATCTTAACTTGATAATGAATATATTCTTTATACGTTACTTGGAAATTATTTCTTTCTCTTTCTTTTAATGTTTCTTTTCTTTCAAGTTTACTCTTAAGTTTCATAGCTTCACTGTCTCCATTTATATAATCTACAACGCTATTCTTATATTTTAAACTATTTTCATATGCCAAATTAGCCTGTAATAAACTAAGCAAGGAAAAAATAGTTAAACCCAATACCGTAAATATCATCATTAAACTAGAAACACCAATACCCACACCAATTGACTTCTTTTTCATTTTAATTCACCTATATCAACTGTAGTCTCTACTTTTAATAACTCTCTACCATTATTATCTACCGCTTTTATCTCATATACAATATATTTATTAAATAATTCTTCTTTTTTTATAATATTTATCTCATAATCATCATATTTATAATTATTATTATCTAAATTATTAACTTTTAAATATTCAACTAGATTCTGTACACTCAATGTAGCATCACTAATATTTTTAGCCAATTCACTCTTAATTTTAGCTTGATAAAATATGTTTACACAAATTATAACTGAAATAGTAAAAAATACAATAACAATTAACAATTCAATTAAAAAATTAAACGAACGCGACTTCTTCATAACATTCACCTATCTAAGCACTATATTTAAGCTCTTAGTAATATTATCATCATTAGTAACTTCAAAATATAAACCATCTTCTCCACGATCTTCCATTATTAAATTACTAATTGCACATACTCTTTCACCATTTTTTATACTAAGAATATCTAAAGCACTAAAAGTTTCATATAAATAACCATCTTGATAATAAAACATATCTACATATGTTTTATTATCAATTACTTCTTCAATTAATAAACAATTTATACCATCTACAATTTCAATACTAACATTATCTTTATTAGCCTGATGCAATTTAGTACTAATATAACTTAATGGCAAACGCAATTCTTCAACATTTTGTATTTCTTCAACTTGTTTTTGATAAGCATTAGCCCCACTCAATAAGATAAAAAAGCTACCAACCACAAATAATGTAAATAAAACTAAAGTAAATAATATTTCAACCACATAAGATCTACGCACTATCTACCCCTCCTATTTACACTAATACTAGGCATCATATTAGAGCCCTGTACTTCATAAAAGATATTATAACTATCATCAATTATTAGACCATAATTTTCTTCTAGATAAGCTATATCATCAGGATAAAATCCTTCAATTGCATAACAATTGATTGCTGCCTTCATAATATTATCCCTAAGTCTAATTAGCTCATCATCACTAATTGCCTTTTGTGTATTATTAAAGCCCATAAATAAAATTAGAATAATTAATACACTAGACAATATACTAAATAAAATTCCCCAATTAATCTTTAATTTCATAGACTAGACATAATACTCATCAGCGGCAACATTACTGACAATAAGATCATTCCCACAATAATAGCCAATACTCCTACTAGACTAGGTTCAATAATATCTAACATTCTTGTAATACTATTATCTACTTCATCTTCATATGCCTTAGCAATCCTACTCATTGCTTCATCTGCTTTACCTGAACTAAATCCTATTACTAAAATACGATTATAAATACTCTTAAAGATTTTTGCTTCACTTAAAGCTTCACCAACATTCATACCATTATTAATATTTTCAATAAATTTATCAACTTTAACCTTTAAACTATTATTACTAATTAATCCTTTAATATTATTTAAAGCATCATTAATATCATAACCACTATTCAAATACAAACTCATTACAAAAGCAAATTTCGCAACATCCAATTCATATTTAAGCCTTTTACCAAATATCAATTTATCCTTTTTAACAAATAATAAATATAAAACAAACAATATAATAATTAAGACAATAATAAATCCATATCTAGCCAACAAATTACCAAAATGCATTAAATTATAAGCCAAACCTCCAAGTTCAACTCCCATATTATTAAGCACTGTCTCAAACATAGGCAAAACTTTAATAACCAATAAACCAATAACTCCAAGCATCATAATAACTAATATACTAGGATAAGTTAAAGCATCCCTAAGCTTATCATTAGTATCACTCAACCTTTTATAATATAAAGACAATTGATGCATAACAGTATCAAGATAACCACTACTCTCACCAACTTCAACCATCTTAATCATATAATCATCAAAAACTTTAGCCTCTTTTAATGCATCACCAAAAGACATTTGAGCATCTATATTATCAGCCATTTTATTTAAGATTGAAGCATAATCTTTATTATCAACCTCTTTAGCAATCATCCTAATACTATCATTCAAGGCCATACCACTATCCAAAATCATAGCCAACTGTTCACAAAGTAAAGCCAATTCATCATACATTATCTTCTTCATAAAAGCCTCCATCAATATTCATATTTAGTATCATAATAACCATCATATGCTTTATCCATTGCATCAAAAGTCGCATCAATACGCGTCCACTCATCACTATTAAAGTAGATATGCGGTGCAATCCAACCAATATTATCAATATAAACTTCCACCCAAGCATGATAACCCTCTTCAACCATACCCGTAACAAGTTTAGTAGGAATATCCTGCACTCTAAGCATCGTAGCCATCAAAGCCGCATAATCAAAGCAAATTCCCTTTTCTTTCTCAAAAGTCTCATCAACAATAGGCAAAACAAATTTACCCTGAACTTCATCAACCTTATCCCAATCATAATCAATATTATCAATTACATATTGATAAATATGATACACCCTATCCAATTTAGTCTTATCTTCTTGAGTTAATTCAAAAGACTTCCTAACTGCCATAGTATTAGAATCATAATCAACATACTGACTAGGATACAAATAAACAATATTAACATCCACCAAATCAACATCAAAATCAAATGTACCAATCAAAGCATACCTAGTATCCTCAATATTCTCCAACCAACGAATAGTATAAGTACCACTACCCATATTCAAAGGAAACACTTCATACTCTTCATCAACATTAAGATCATAATTATAAGTCATATCATCTTTGATCAATTGTACTTTTAATTTTTTATGATCCGCAGTATTGGTCTTGACCATGATATATCCTTGAAAGGTATTACTATAATCAACGGTAACCAAATCATCCCCACCAACCATAACACCATCAGCACTAGGCAAACGAATATCATCAATGCTCAATGAAGGACTAACAGGATTCTCTATACCATCATTACTAAAGGAAGCACTACTATCACTACAACCACCCAAAACAAGCAGCACAATCAGTAATATTACCAATCTTCGCAACACCATACCTCCTTCACTTTCTTAATTATACCATATTAAAAGGACCTATCTCGATAATCTAAAATTGGATGAGGTTGATATATTGCTTTAAAATAATATGAGGTAAGTATCAACATAGGCTTTAAAGAT
>CALVCO010000049.1 GCA_944326095.1 uncultured Erysipelotrichaceae bacterium
AAATCCGAATTTATCATTCAGATTTTTCCTCCTTTCTATCCTTTTAGAAGAGCTTTTAGTTCTTCTAAATTATTATCTATTTCTTTATTTAGTTCTTCGATATCAGCTAGTATTTCACTGGTAGGTGGATATTCTACTTTTTCATAAACAACTTCTTTGTATTTATTAATTGAAAGATCATAGTCGTTATCTACTATTTCTTTTTTATCTACTAAGAAGCTTTGTTCAGTTCTTTTGCGTTCTACTTCTTCATCCAAATGACTGAATCTTTCGATGATATCTGGAATATCATTTTCATTGACTGGTGATCTCTTATCATCTAATGAATATCCATCTGCTTTCATATCGTAAAACCAGACTTTATCGGTTCCACCATGGCCTGTTTTAGTAAATATTAATATTCCTGTTGATACCCCAGCATATGGTTTAAATACACCTGAAGGCATTGAAATTACTGCTTCTAGTCTATTATCTTCAATAATTGCTTTCCTTATTTGTTTATGAGCGTTACTTGACCCAAATAGTACACCATCTGGAACAATACAAGCACACCTACCACCAACTTTTAACATTCTTATAAATAAAGCTAAAAACAATAGTTCTGTTTTCTTTGTTTTGGTTACTTTTAATAAATTTGCTGATACTGAATCAGCATCTAATGTTCCTTTAAAAGGTGGATTCGCAAGAATCAAAGAATATTTGTCTGTATCAATATTTTGATCAGATAAACTATCTCTATATTCAATGAATGGGGATTCTACGCCATGAGTCATCATATTCATTGCGCAAATACGAAGCATAGTTCTATCCATATCAAATCCATGGAACATATGATTCATATAATGATCTCTATTTTCTTTATTCATTAAAATATCATTGCGATATGTCTCTCTTAAATAATCACTTGCTCCTACTAAGAAACCACCTGTACCACATGCTGGATCACAAATACTTTCGTTTGGTTTTGGTTTCATCAGTTCAACCATCATACGAATAATGTGTCTTGGAGTTCTAAATTGTCCATTTCGTCCAGCTGTTGAAATCTTAGAAAGCAAATATTCATATACATCACCACGAATATCTATTTCTGTTGATTTTCCCATTAATGAATAAATATCATCCAATGAGTCAACAACTTTAGATAATACTAATGGTGTAGGTAATTTGAATATTGCATCATCCATATATTTTGAATATGCACTATTCTTATCAGAATGTAGATTCTTAATAAATGGAAATACCAATTCTTGAACTGTTTCATACATTTTGTTTGGTGGTAAATCTCTAAATTTTGACCATTTTAGTTGTTGACCATCAATATTTTTTTCACCAATTATAATTTGATCAGAAAAAATACTTTTGAATGGTAGACCTAGCATTGCACATTCTTTGGCATTTTTATTATCTGTATCATCCAAGTCATGAATAAACATTAAATATGTTATTTGTTCAATTACTTCAAGAGGATTAGTTAATCCACCAGCCGCAAATATATCCCACAAACTATCAATTTTATTTTTTAATTCACCTGTAATCATTTTTCTTTCTCCTCATTCCATACATATGCAGCATATCTTCCGCCATTCAATTTAATAATTTCCTTGTTTTTTAATAAGTCAGATAAAGTTCTTTGAATTGTAGTATCACTAATATCAGGACATCTCTCCATTATTTGACTCTTTGTGATTTTTCCTATATTTTTTCTTATAACTTCACGAATTCTATCTGGCTTACTCATTCCAGATTTAATCAACGTCTGAACTCTACCTGAAAATTCTTTATATGCTGCAACAACTACTCCAAGATAATATTCTACAAATGGTTCATAATCATTTTCATTCTTATGCCAACCACTAGAACTAGCTTCTAGTGCTTCATAATAAGTCTCTTTTGATTTTTCAATCAATTTTTCTATACTTATATATTTTCCGACTATATATCCAGACTTATATAAAATAAGTAATGTAAGTAGTCTACTCATCCTTCCATTTCCATCATTAAAAGGATGAATGCACAAGAAATCCAGTATAAACATTGGCATTACTATCAAAGGATCAATACCTTCATTAATGGCTTTATTATAAGCATTACACATATTAACCATAGCTTCTGGTGTGGCCCAAGCTTCCATCGGTTGAAATCTAACTTTTTGATTTCCAGAAGAATCTACTTCTGAAATTATATTATTTGAAGATTTATATTTTCCCCCAAGACTTGAACTATTATATTTATATAAATCACCATGCAACTGAAGAAAATAATTAGCATTAATAGGAATATATTCATAACTTTCATGAATTGTATTTAATACATCGCGATAGCCAGCTATTTCCTTTTCATTTCTATTTTTAGGCATCGTCTTATCCATAACAAGTTTCTTCAAACGCTCATCCGTAGTAATAATTCCTTCAATTTTGTTTGAAGCTTCCGCACTTTGAATTTTTGCTATTTCTAATAATTCAACAAGTTTGTCAGCATTAGACTCAATAAATAGATTTTGTTCTCCTTTATATTCATGAATAGAAGTTAAAAGGGAAACTATATTTGGAGTTAATAATTTTTTCCAACTTTCTTTATATTCAAATTGTTTCATCGTTACCTCCTTTATCATTATTATAAGTTTAATTTAGTCTTTTTTCAATTTAATTTAGTCTTTTTTCGAAAAATGACTAAATTAAAATATAAATGACGTAATTAAAGTTAATCTATTTGATTATTTTTTATATTACCAGACGTTTTGCAATATAAAAAAAGAAATCGTTATTATTTGCGATTTCTCTTCTTTTTTATAAAATAATAAGCTATCCAACCTATTAAGCCAAAACAAACAATAATACCTAAACCAGATAATGCATAGATTATCATAGGATTCATGCCTAATTCACAACTAAAATAAATACTATCTTCATTAAATTTTAATAAATCATAATGTAATTTATGATCAATTATTGATGTTGCATTATTATCTAAAATTCTGCCAGGAACACTAAAGTCCATAGTAATTTCTAAATCATCAGTATTTAATTCATCTAAGCTTAAACCACTATTGGAAAAAGCTGATAAAAAATTATTAAGAAATTGATTATTTACATCATTAGGCATATTAAAGGTTAATATATTATTTTCAATAGTTATATAGCTAGCTAATTCATCCTTTAATTGTTGATCTAAAGGTATACTATATCCTTGATAATCTCCATCAGTAATAATTGAACTACCTTCAGGAAGTTCAATATTATTATCATAACCATCAAGTAAAGTAGCTAAAACTAAAACATCAACCGATCCTTCAATATTTCCTTGACGATCAATTTCATAATTCCAATGAATTTTAGCACATCCTGTTAAAAAAATTAATAAAGCAACCGTTATTATCTTTTTATAGAGTTTCATTTGCGAATATTTCCTTCTAAGATACATGATTCTTTTACTGCTGAAGAAATAGCTGGCACTACTCTTTCATCAAATGGTGAAGGAATAATATATTCAGGATTCAACTGGTCATCACTAATCAACATAGCTATAGCTTTACTAGCCGCAATTTTTTGTTTTTCCGTAATTTTTGTTGCCTTAGCATCCAATGCCCCTCTAAAAATACCAGGAAAAGCTAAAAGATTATTGATTTGATTAGGATAATCACTTCTTCCAGTACCAATTATATAAGCTCCACCCTTTTTAGCATCTTCATAACTAATTTCTGGAGTAGGATTAGCCATTGCAAAAACAATCGGCTTATCGCTCATATTTTTTACCATTTCACTAGTTAATAGATTAGGAGCACTAACCCCAATAAATACATCAGCTCCTTTTAATCCTTCTTCTAAACTAGCATATTTTTTATTATCCAAATTAACATAATTTAATAATTCTTTCTTTAAATCATCATAACTATCCATATCATCACGATTTAAACAACCTTGAATATCAAAAGCAATTATATTTTTAAAACCATAATTATATAACATCTTTATAATTGAACTACCTGCAGCTCCAGTACCACTAATTACAATCTTATATTCATCACATGGTTTGTGCATCAATCTACTACAATTAATCAATGCTGCCAATACAACGATAGCTGTCCCATGTTGATCATCATGAAATACGGGAATATTCATTTCTTTAATCAATGTTTGTTCAATTTCTACACAGCGAGGTGCACTAATATCTTCTAAATTAATACCACCTAAACAAGGTTCTAAATTCTTACAAATATTTATTATCTCTTGAGGATCTTGCGTCTTTAAACAAATAGGAAAGGCATCAATATCCGCAAACTTTTTAAATAATAAAGCCTTACCTTCCATTACTGGTAAAGCAGCGCTAGCTCCTATATTACCTAAACCTAATACCGCACTACCATCACTTATTACTGCAATTAAATTACCTCTATTAGTATAAACAAAAGAATTTTCTTCATCTTTGGCAATCTCTAAGCAAGGTTTCGCAACCCCAGGGGTATATGCATAAGTAAGATCTTCCTTATTTTCACAAGGTACTTTTCCTTCGATAGATAACTTACCACGATATTTCTTATGCAATTCTAAAGATTTTTCATATACATCCATTATTAGTCCTCCTCATATATATCATTTCCATACATATCTATTCCTACAAATACTGGAAATTTTTCTATCGTTATTTTATTTATTGCTTCACTCAATAAATCTTCAAAGGCAATTGCTTCAACTTTCTTTACACAATTACCATATAAAGCTCCAGCTCCACCTGCCGCTACAAAATAAATAGCTTTATTTTTTATTATCGCATTTTTTACCTCTAGACTACGTTTACCCTTACCAATCATAAATTTAAGTCCTAAATCTAATAAAGTAGGTGTATAAATATCCATTCTAGTACTAGTAGTAGGTCCAGCACTTCCATAAATTTGATTTGGCCTAGCAGGTGTAGGTCCAACATAATATATACCATTATTAGCTAAATCAAAAGGTAATTTCTCATTTCCATTAATCATTTCTAGCAAACGTTTATGTGCAGCATCGCGAGCAGTATATACTTCACCACTTAAATAAACCATATCCCCAGCATGAAGTTTACTAAAAAGTTCTTGTTCATGATTAATATTAATTATCATTTAAATCACCACCTTCTTATGTCTAGAAACATGACAACAAATATTTACGGCAACAGGTAATGCCGCAATATGGGTAGGATAATATTCAATCATTACTTTTAAAGCAGTAGTCTTTCCTTTTAAACCCAAAGGTCCTATATTTAATTCATTAATTAATTCTAAAAGTTCATCTTCTAATCTTTTATAATCCTCATTAGGATTCGCCAAAGATAAATCTCTTAACAAAGCTTTTTTAGCCAACATAGGTGCAAGTTCAAAACTTCCCCCGATACCAACACCAACAATCATCGGTGGACAAGCATTAGGTCCAGCTTGTTTAACAGTATCTAAAACAAATTCTTTAACTCCATCTACTCCCTGAGCAGGTTTTAACATTGCTAATTTAGAAGTATTTTCACTACCAAAACCCTTCGCCATCATTTCAATTATAATTTTATCGCCATCAATAAAATCATAATGAATAATAGCTGGCGTATTATCTTTAGTATTAATTCTTTTAAATAATGGATCATCAACCACACTTTGGCGCAAATATTCTTGACGATATCCTTCTCTAACTCCTTCATTGATAGCCTCATCAATATTTCCATTGATAATTACTTCTCTACCAATATGTACAAAAAGAATAACCATACCAGTATCCTGACAAATAGGTATATGTTCTTCTTTAGCTATTCTACTATTTTCCAACAATAATTCAAAAGCCTTAGAAGCCCTACCCTCTTCCTTTGTACTAGCATCTAACATTGCTTGTTCAATATCTTTTGGATAAACAAATAATAAACTATGACATGCATCACAAATAGCATCTTTAATTATCTCTACATTAATATTTCGCATAATTATTTCCTCATATTAATTTTACCACAGCCACATTATTTTTATAGCTAAAAAAAGCTTTTAGCACTTGACTGATTAGAGTGATAATGTTATATTTATTTAGCAATCAGTTTTAATGAGTGCTAAAGGAGGAAGATAATATGGCAAAAAAACAATTCAAGGCAGAATCTAAAAGACTATTAGATCTAATGATTAATTCTATTTATACTAATAATGAAATATTTATTCGTGAATTAATTTCTAATGCCTCAGATGCTCTAGATAAAAGATATTATTTATCATTAACTAATGAAGAATATAAAACTGATAAAAAAGATTTAAAGATAACAATTGAAACTGATAAAGAAAATCATACCTTAACTATTAAAGATACAGGTATTGGTATGGATGAAGAAGAACTAGATAAAAACCTAGGAACAATCGCAAGAAGTGGTTCTTTAGAATTTAAAAATGAATTAGAAAAAGCCACTAAAAATATTGATATTATCGGCCAATTTGGTGTAGGCTTCTATTCAGCCTTTATGGTAGCTAAACGTATCATTGTCATGTCTAAAAAAGTTGGCAATGAAAAAGCTTATCAATGGGTAAGTTCTGGTGAAGATGGTTATACAATTTCAGAAATTGATAAAGAAGATTATGGTACTACTATCATCCTTGAACTTAAAGAAGATACTAAAGATGAAAAATATTCTAACTTCTTAGAAGAATATGAAATTAGAAACTTAATAAAGAAATATTCCGATTATGTTCGTTATCCAATTGAAATGGAAGTAGAAGTATCTAAACCAAAGAAGGATAATGACCAAGAATTTGAAACTGTAAAAGAAATTCAAACGCTAAATTCTATGGTACCTTTATGGAAGAAAAATAAGAAAAAGATTACCCCTGAAGAATATAATGAATTCTATAAGAGTAAATTCATGGATTGGCAAGATCCTCAAAAAGTAATTCATTATGCCATCGAAGGAAATATTTCTTATACTGCCCTATTATTTATTCCAAGTGTTCCACCATATAATTTCTATAATGCTGATTATGAAGGTGGTCTACAACTTTATAGCAAGGGTGTATTTATCATGGATAAAGCTAAAGATCTTATCCCTGATTACTTTAAATTTATTAAAGGTCTAATTGATAGTGATGATTTAAATTTAAATATTTCTCGTGAAATTCTTCAACAAGATCGTCAAGTTAAAGCATTAGCTAAATCAATTGAAAAGAAAATTAAATCATATTTAGAAGATATGCTTAAAAATGAACGTGAAGAATATGAAAAATTATTTGATAACTTCGGTCTAAATATGAAATTTGGCATTTATAAAGATTATGGTATGCATAAAGATATCCTTCAAGATTTAATCTTATTTAGATCCAATAAAGAAGGAAAATATGTTACTTTGAAAGAATATGTAGACCGCATGAAAGAAGATCAAAAAGCCATCTATTATGTATGTGGTAAAAATCTTGAAGAAATTCAAAAGTTACCACAAATGGAAAAGATTAATGATAAAAATATCGAAGTATTATACTTCTTAGATGATGTAGATGAATTCATGATTAATATCATGCAAACATATGCTGATAAACCTTTCAAATCTATTAATAAAGGAGAATTAGATTTAGATAGTGAAGAAGAAAAACAAGAATTAAATAAGAAACAAGAAGAAAATAAAACTATGTTAGAAGCAATGAAAAATGCTTTAAATGATAAAGTAAAAGAAGTTAAAATTTCTTCTCGTCTAAAACAAAATCCAATCTGTCTAGTATCTGATGATGGTCTATCAATTGAAATGGAAAAGATTTTATCCCAAGGACCTAATGGTCAACAAATAAAAGCCAATAAAATTCTAGAAATCAATCCAGATCACGAAGTATTTAAGACTTTGAAAGATATTAATGATAATCATCCTGAATTATTAAATGATTATGCTAATATCTTATATGATCAAGCCCTATTGATTGAAGGAATGCCAATTGAAGATCCTGTAGCATACGCTAATAAAATATGCGAACTAATGATTAAAGCAAATAAATAAGCCTCTAAATTTAGAGGCTTTTTTAACAATAATCCCGATCAAAGGTAATAACTGTAAAAAACTTTTTATCCTTTTTAGCTAATTCATCATCAATTAATTGTTTAAGCTTATCTTCTGTAAGCTCGCTATCAAAAGGAATAACACAATCAAAAATTAAATTAGTATGGCTAGGCCCACTAACAATACGAAAATCATGAATAGATAAGTTTTTATCTATTTTTTTAATTATATCTAAAATCATTTGTTTATATTCATTAGTCAACTTATCATCATTATCAATTGGATCCATATGCAAAGTCATCATGATATGTAATTCTTCCTGAATTTTCTTTTCGATTTGGTCAACAACATCATGCACTGCGATAAAACTATCATGGGCATTAACTTCTACATGGCAAGAACCTATTGACTTACCTGGCCCATAATCATGAATTATCAAATCATGAATACCAATAATATGTGGATCTTCCATGATTAACTCATGAATTTTTGTTACTACTTCTCTATCCGCTGGTTTACCCAAAAGATCATCTAAGGTATCTTTAAGAATTCCATATCCAGAATATAAGATAAATAATGAAACAAAGATACCCATAATACCATCTATTGGTAAATCAATATAATTACTCAAAATCAAAGATACTATCGCAACACTTGTAGCTATACAATCATTAAGACTATCTTTTGAAGTAGCTACCATTGCCGAATTATTAATCTTATTACCTAAATAACGATTAAATAGAAACATCCAAACTTTAACTAATACAGTTAAAAGCATAATTATTAAAATAAACAAACTAAATTCAACTGGTTCAGGGCTAATAATTTTATTAAAAGAACTCTTCAAAAGTTCAATACCCACCATAAAAATTAAAAAGGAAATAATAATGGAAATAATATATTCCATTCTACCATGACCGAAAGGATGATCCTTATCAGCTGGTTTACTCGCAAGATGATAACCAAATAAAGTAATAATACAACTAACACAATCACTAAGATTATTAAAAGCATCACTAGTTATGGCAATAGAATTACTAATAGAACCTATAATAAATTTCACAAGAAATAAAAGAATATTACTGAAAATACCCACAAAACTACTTAATCTACCATAGTTCCATCTAACTTTATCATCATTGATTTCATCATAATTCTTAACAAATAATCTAATTAATAGTTTTGTCATGTTTTCACTCTCCAGTAAGTTATTGTATCATATTTTTTCTAAGAAAAAGCGACCAATTGCTGGTATAAATAATAATTGAATAATAACAAAATTACTTTTTAAACTTATTGGCATAATAATTAATATAATCATAAAAGCTAAATAAATTAAAATAATGCCATAAATAATATTTTCCATTCTCTTTTTTAATAAATCATTTCCTTGTTTATAAATACTCATAAAACTTTCCCATACTATCGTACTACCTAAGCTTAAAATAAATACCTCTTCAAAATTATTATAGATGGCACTTGTAATAATCATAATAACTTGAATACCAAAAAATATACCAATTCTAATAAATAATTTATTATCTAATTCTAAATTGAAAATCGCTAAAAACAAGGCCCAACCTACTAAAATAAGCGTAACTATCTGATAAGCATTAAACATATAAAAATAGCCAAATAGGATCAAAAAGATTTCAATATATATCATCTGTAACTTTGACATATCATTACCCCCTTTTTTAAGTGGGTAGTGTCAAAAATCGCATATTTTGATACAAATACACTACCGTAATAATTTGTATATATCTTAAAGTTGTAATT
>CALVCO010000050.1 GCA_944326095.1 uncultured Erysipelotrichaceae bacterium
GATTGATGAATTAAACGAAGAAATTGCTGGATTGAATGATGAAATACTTAGTATTGAGGAGCAACTTTATGAACAAGCAAACAATTGAAAGATTGGTCCATGATGTGCTTATTGAAAACGAAGAAGCTAGATCGGATGATTTTATTCTTCTATATGAGGTTTATTCTCATATTCAGCCATTTATTGGTGGAATGCAATTTAAGGATATATGTCGCCGGCACCGTCAATTAGGCTTGCCTAGTGTTCATAGCATTAGCAGGGTAAGAAGAATGGTGGTTGCAAAATATCCAGAGCTTAAGCCAAAGGATACTGAGCCACGAGAATTAGAAGAAATTGATTTCATTGAGTATGTGAAAGGTGAGCGCCATGATCGTAAATAATGACACGATTAGAAATTCATATGATGAATTATCTCAAGTTATGGATCAATTTGATGCTGCCGCTATAAAAATATCTGAGACACAACAGCTGCTAATATTACACTTAGTTGCTGATATGAATACTATGAAAAAATCATTACAACAAAAATTAGAATGATAGGTGATGTAATTGGTAATTGATCTAAATGAATGGCATAGAAAATTTTTAGAAGATATGATTGATCAGGAAAAAAGGCAATCAACTATAACACATTATGATCATATCATAAGCGAATTTATTAAATATGCTAGTGATTTTGAAGAGGTCACAAAGTCGGTAGTAATTGAGTATAAACAGCTTATGTGTGATAAATTTGGCCCTACGACTGTTAACAATTATTTGTTAATAATCAATAAGTTTTTAGCTTATCTTGGATGCCCTGAATTAAGAGTTAAATATTTAAAAATTCAGAAGAAAGCTAGTCTTGAAGAAGTCTTGGAACCAATTGAGTTTAAAAGGCTTCTTCGTACGGCCAAACAATATAAACAATATGATATGTATATGATCATGAAGGTGTTAGCTTATACCGGCATTCGTATTGAAGAACTAAAGTATTTTACCTTTGAGAATATTCAATCAAATTACATACAAATTTTTAATAAAGCCAAGATAAGGAAAGTAATAGTAAGAAATGATCTTAGGAGAGAGCTACTTTCATATTGCAAAAATAACCATATAAAAAGTGGGTATGTTTTTAAAAGCCCAAAATATGAAGATAGGATGATACATACATCAACTATTTTTAAGCGTATGAAAAAGCTTGCTTCATTGACTCCTGGTATTAAAAAATCAAAAGTTCATCCGCATAGTTTTAGACATTTGTTTGCTATTAAGTTTCTCGATGAAGGTGGAGAAATATCAGAGCTTGCTGATATCTTAGGGCATTCAAAAATAGATACAACTACCATTTATACAAGATCTACTGATTTAATGAAAAAGAGAAAAATAGAGAAAATCAAATACTAAATTTTACTCAAAAAAAATTAAAAACCATGATGTTATAAAAAATATTAAAAAAGTAGCTAAATTAGCTACTCAAATATCATTTTATGAGCGTCAATATAATGCCTTGTTATATTGACACAAAAAGTTCTTTGAAAATTGAATAAGAGGAAATGTTTTATACTTAAGCCTTGACTTTTTAGCCGTATGCAAAGTATACTTTATATACGGACAGAAAGTAGGAAGGAGGAATATGTCCGAAAAAAAGAAAATGGGAAGACCCAAGATAGACAATCCTAGAACAATACGAGTAGAAGTTAGATTTAGCGAAGACGAACTTAAACATCTAGATGATCTTGTATTGAGATATGGGAGCAAAGATAGAGCTAGTTTAATTAGATTAGCATTATCAAAATTAAAATAAAAATGGTAGGTGTTTCAGTTTTGACGGACAGAAAGGCACCTACCACACATCACCCACAAGGGGCAACAAAAGTATAGCATAGCCTCTTGTGATTTTCAACGCACCCAAAAGAAGGGAAACAGGAAAAAACAGGAGGCTTTTAATATATGGATAGAACAGAGTACCTTATTCAATTATTCAAGAACGATAAAATTTGTGCAAATTGTAAACATTTTTATAAGCATTACATAAGAGAAAAAATAGGAGTTGGATGTAGATTCGTTGAATTAGATGAAGGACATTGTGCATGCCCGCGATTAAAAACAGTTAAAGCATGGAAAAGTTGTGATCGTTGGGAGAGCAAAGATGAAGCGTAAAAGAAATTTTTTGAAAAAGTTTTTTAAATTTATTAAAAAAACTTTCGCAATTATTTTTATATTTTATTTAATTTCTTATTTAATTTGTTTAGGAATTTATTTTAACGAAACACAACTTGATAAAAAATATGAACGAGAAACACAAATAACTTGGAGGAATTATGAATAGTGTATGTTTAATTGGTCGCTTGACCAAAGATATTGAATTAAATAAAACACCAACTGGTAAAACAGTAACTAAGTTTACACTGGCGGTAAAAAGAACAAAAGACGTAACTGATTTTATTTCTTGTGAAGCTTGGGGAAAAACAGCTGAGTTCTTAGAGCAGTATACAAGCAAAGGTACACAAATTGGCATAAATGGATCTATACAAGTAGATACATTTCAAACAAGAGACGGAAAAACGGCATATGTAACGAAAGTTAGAGTTGGCACATGTTATTTGTTGGAAAAGAAAAAACAAGCTCAAAACGAAGCAAACTGGCCATATGATGTTGATGTAGCCCCAGCGTTAGCAATTTCAGAAGATGATCTTCCATTTTAGAAAGAGTATATTTTATGTGTGAAAAGATGAGAGACTTTATTTTCCATGCATCATATTTGGAAAGCATTCGTGAGTTACCAGCAAAAGATAGGTTAAAAGCATATGAAGCAATTTGTGTGTATGGAACTGCTGGCATAGAACTGGAAGGCTTAAAAGGTGGACCTAAGATAATTCTTAATATGGCTAAACCAATAATTGACTCAGAGCAACAAAGAAGAGAAACAAATATTAAAAATGGTCAAGCAGGTGGCAGACCTAAAAAGCAAACAAAAACTGTTACTGATGTTACAAATAAACCGAACGAAAACCAAAATGAAACCAATGGGTTTTTAAATCAAAAACCAAATCAAAACCTTAATAAAGATAAAGATAAGGATAAAGATAAGGATAATAATACAGATAAAGATAATAATATGTCTGGGTTTTTAAATTTAAAACCGCCTACTGTTGAAATGCTTCAAAATTACATTAAAACAAATATGCTTTCTGTAGATGCAAATAGTTTTTTTAATTACTATAACCAACGCAATTGGTTAGTTAATGGTAATACATTTACTTGGCAAGATAAGCTGCGTGAATGGCATAGCAGGAATAGCAAGAGAGTTTTACCAACTTATAACACAGAGTACGAAGAAATATCAGAAGAAGAAAGGAAAATGTTGATAAAAGAAGTATCAGCAAGTATAAATCGTGATGAAAGTGCTGAATAAAGAATTAAATGATGAATTTGCACTATATAACGGCGATAGTGCTGAAATTATGCAATATATAGAGCCAAACAGTATAGATTATTCTATTTTTAGTCCACCATTTGAAGATCTATATACGTACAGTGATAGTCCAAGAGATTTAGGTAATTGCCGATCCACAGAAGAATTCTACCAACAATTTGGTTTTATTGTTAAAGAGTTATATAGAATTTTAAAACCAGGTAGATTAATTAGTATTCATTGTATGGATTTGCCATCAACGAAATCAACTGATGGTTTTATCGGCTTGAAAGATTTTCCTGGAGAATTGATTAGATTGTTTTGTTCATATGGTTTTATATATCACAGCAGAATAACTATTTGGAAAGATCCAGTAGTGGCAATGCAACGAACAAAAGCATTAGGTCTATTGCATAAACAAATAAAGAAAGATAGTGCTATGTGTAGGCAGGGAATTGCTGATTATATTATTACTATGCGCAAAGATGGTGAAAATGATAAACCAATAAAACATACCAATGATAATTTTCCTGTAGAAAAATGGCAAGATTATGCTAGCCCAGTTTGGATGGATATTAAGCAATCATATACGCTTAATAGAACTAGTGCTAGAGAAGAACGTGATGAAAAACATATATGTCCTTTGCAGTTAGATGTCATAGAAAGATGCATTGATTTATGGACTGCTGAAGGAGACATTGTTTTCACGCCGTTCTTAGGTATAGGCAGTGAAGCTTATCAAGCATTAAAAATGAAAAGAAAAGCAGTAGGCATTGAATTAAAAGAAAGCTATTATAAGCAGGCTGTAAAAAACTGTTATAAAGCAATTCATACTGAAAAACAAATAGATCTTTTTGAGGATTTTGATATATGACATATGAAGAGTTTTTAAAGAAAAAGGAAGTAAAGAAAGAATATTACGGTTTTGAAACAGATGATTTAAATAGCAATTTATTTGATTATCAAAAATCTATTGTCAAATGGGCGCTAAAAAAAGGGAAGGCAGCATTGTTTGAAGATACAGGTTTAGGAAAAACTATTCAGCAGTTAGCTTGGGCAGAAGCAGTAAATAAGCATACAAATAAACCAGTTCTAATTTTGGCTCCATTAGCAGTTTCAGAGCAAACTGCACAAGAAGCAATAAAATTTAATATACAATGCAAATTAGTTGAAAATGACAATGATGTTGTAAATGGGGTTAATATTACAAATTATGAAAAAATACATAAATTTAATACTACTGTATTTTCTGGGATTGTTTTAGATGAAAGCTCGATCATTAAATCATATTCAGGCAAAACCACAAAAGATTTACAAGAAAGATTTAAACTAACACCTTTTAAATTATGCTGTACTGCAACCCCAAGCCCTAATGATTATACAGAGATTGGAACTACTGCAGAATTTCTTAATATAATGCCTAGAAGTGAAATGTTAGCAACATATTTTATTAATGATTGTATCAAGAGAAAAGGAAAAAATGATCGCATTGGTTGGAGATTAAAAGGCCACGCAGAAAAAGAGTTTTTTAAATGGATATCAACATGGGCAATGATGATTAAAAATCCAAGTGATATTGGATTTGATGGCAGCATGTTTAATCTCCCAAATTTAAATATTACTGAAGTGATCATTGAAAGTAAACCAACTGAAGAATGCTTATTTGTTGAGTATGCAGAAACCTTAACTGAGCGAAGAGAAGCTAGAAAAGAAAGCATAGATCAACGTGTGGAGAAAGCCAAACAAATAGCTAATGATACAGATCAATGTTTAATATGGTGTGATTACAATTATGAAAGTGATGCTTTACATAAAAGTATTGAAAATTCAGTAGAAGTAAAAGGATCAGATGATCAAAATCATAAAAAGAATTCTATGATTGGATTTGCTAATAAGAGTATTAAACATTTAATTTCAAAGCCTTCTATATGCGGGTTTGGGATGAATTGGCAAAATTGCAATAATATGATTTTTTGTGGCCTTTCCGATAGTTATGAACAATTCTATCAAGCTATACGAAGATGTTGGAGATTTGGCCAAAAAAAAGAAGTAAATGTTTATGTGATAATATCTGAAAAAGAAATGAATGTTTTAAAAAATATAAAAAGAAAGCAAATGGAGCATGAGCGAATGTCGCAAGAAATGATAAAAGTAATGAGTGATAGTGCAAAGCAGGAATTGCTAAATATTGTAAATAATACAAATGAATATAATCCTCAAGTACAATTTGTTGCTCCAAGTTTTATATAAAACTCATTATGATAGCTACAGATATTTTTGGGCAAGAATACGAAGTTCATCTTCCTGATCAAATAATATTAAATCGATTTAAGAACGCAAAATATTGGATTGATACTAAATGTGGGGTGTTGATCTTAGAAGAAATTAAAGGAAAGTATAACGGAACTAGATACTATGTTGATGGTCTATCGTATTCAGGAACATTTACGAATTCATATAGTGAATTGGAATATTTTTATAAAAAGAATAGAAAAAATATACAGTTAAGTTTGTTTTAGGAGGAAAAGTTATGATCAAATGGGAAAATGTAGAAGATAAATTTAGATGCCATCCAAAGGCTAATATCGTTATGCCAACAAGAGCAACAAAGCATAGCGCTGGCTTTGATATATATCTACCTGAGGATATAGAAATATTTCAAGGTATGACATATACCACAAAGCTAGATATCAAATGCAAATTTGATGATGATACAGTGATGTTAATTGTTCCTAGATCTAGCATTGGTTTTAAACATGGAATAATGCTTGTTAATACCATTGGAGTAATTGATTCGGATTTTTATAACAACGCTGAGAATGGCGGAAATATAGGCTTATCGCTTTATAAGTTTGGCCCAGGCGTTACTAAGCTAAAAGCAGGAGATCGTATAGCACAAGCTATTTTTGTTAAGTATGAAACTGATGGTATTGAAATAAATACTGTAAGATCTGGTGGCATTGGTAGTACCGATAAATAATGTAATAATTCGTTAAATTACATTAAAAATAAGGTAGTAAAAATCAACAAAGCGTGAGCAAGAAAAAAACATCAAATAAGTAGCTAAGAATACTGCTTATTTGATGTTATAGGTTAGTCAATATAATAATAGGTTATATTGATACAAGAAGTAGGTGAAATAATGAAATTTAAAGTAGGAGATAAAGTAAGAGTTAGGAAAGATTTAAGAGCTAATACATTTTATAGTGGCGTATGGTTTAGCAATGCTATGGGATTTTACAGAGATAAAATTATTACTATTGAAAGAATTAGCAAATATCATGATCGTGAAGTATACCATAGTCAAAACTGGAACTGGGGAGCAGATATGCTAGAACCAGTTGAAGATGAAAAGAATATAATTAAGTTTTGTCCTGATTTAACAACAAAAGAAGAAGTAAAAGCAATTTTAATTGGAAGCGGTGATTATACTAGACCATTATTGCATGCTTGCATTAAAGAAAAGTGTGTTGCTTATAAAAATGGAATGTGTATGAAATATGATACTGAGGTGGAATGATGAAACTGTTTAATAAAATATGTATTCATGATTATCATATTGTTAAAACTTCAAATGTTTTACAGCTAGATGATATGGGCTATCCATTGATGCTATGCATGATTAAATGTAAGAAGTGTGGTAGAACAGATCAAATATGGGCAGATGTGCCTAAAAGTCTTTTAGATGATGATTATTACAAAGTTTTGAAATGGAAGCATATGGAAAAATGAAAAAATGGAATTTTATAACTCATAAATACGAAAATTATTCAGTTCCCTCAAATTGGCATACACCGCTGATCGCAGAAATGGATGAAATCATTAATTGCGCTGGGTGTGGAAAAGAGATTGTTTACGGATATTCGTATGTATCAATGGCCATACACAATGAAATCGGGTTTGGATATCCAATTTGTGAAAGTTGTATGAGAAAAGAGTTGGAAACTAGAAGGAAGGCTGAAAAAGATGCTAACTAAAAAAGAATTATTGAAAGCATATGAAAAATTAAAAAATGATCAGTATTTAATCACTGAAGATGATGATGGCAATTTGATACACATTAATAATTTGTATAAAAATGAATTATACATATTTAAAAATCTAATTTATGAATTTATTTCATTGAGCGATAGATATAAAAGATTAAAAGATTATTATAATCAGCTTTTCAAAGAATATGAAAAGTTATATGTTAATCAATTCAGAAAGTAGGTTGCAGAATGAAATTAAAAGTTGGAGATAAAGCGCGAGTTAGGAAAGATATAGAAGCTGGCAAGAGTTATGGTGATGTATATTTTGCAGAACAAATGGAAAAATATAAAGGGGAAATTATCGTTATTGAAAAAAAATTTAATGATAACGTTGGGGTGTATCAATACGAAGGATGGAATTGGGCAGATGAAATGCTAGAACCAGTTGAAGAGGAAAAGAAAATGAGAAATCTTGATGTAATTGCAAATGATAAAAGATTAAATGATATAGGTGTGTGTAAAGCTTGTTATAAATTAAAAAATAACATGAGTTGTACGGGTGTTCCTTGTCAAGAATGTGAATTTTTTAGGCTTAAAGATTGTTATAAATTTTTAGCAGAAGAATACAAACCTAAAATCAAGCTAACCAAGTTTGAATATGATATGTTAAGAACTAACGACCAACCACACTCAAGAAAATTTTGCACATTTTCAACTTATAGAAATATGCAAGAAATTGGATATTTTAAAGACGTTAATATTGATTTATCCATTAAAGATATCTTGGCGAATTGTGAGGTGGAAGAATGAAAAATCGTGAATATTTAATCGAACAATTAAAAAATCCAGATTTTATTGATGATAATGGAGCTAGTTACGAAGCTATGTTAAATTACACTATTAATTGTCCGTATTGCCCAAGTGATGTGAGAGCACTATGTTATTATGATGCGGAAATTAATAGAGATTTGTGCTTTAAATGTAAGCAAAAATGGCTTGATAGTGAGGTGGAATGATGGTAAGTAAAAAGGAATGCTTGGAAGCATTGAGTGACATTGAAAATGATTTATGCGAGTTAGAAGAGCATAGAAAAGGTGTTGCCGTTTCTTGCTTATACAATGAAAGTTTAGATAAATTAAACCAACTAATTAATGAACATTTTGACAACCAGCCTTTAAAGTTTGAACAAATAAATACGGGAAAGCCTGTTTTTGATAATGAAGACCACGGATGGATAGTTGTAGCGTATATTGATATGTTACGAAAAAGAATCAGATATATAGATGTAGATGGTTTATGCGGATGGATTGAATTTGAAGAAAACCGATTTTACAGGAAACAGGTGGAAGAATGAATGAAATATTATACACGCTTTGCAGACATAACCTAAGTATAATGGGTGGTTGGGTGCCTTATCCGTCAACTCATTTATCTAAGTGCTGTGGTTTGTCTTTATATAAGACAAGAAAGGAGCTTAAAAAGTTAAAAGATCAAGGGCTAGTAGTTAGTGATATTAAAATAATATCAGACGATGAAGGAACTGCGATACTTCGCGGATACAAAATAACTGATAAAGCTAAAAATACAGAAGAATACAGAAAAGCCCACAAAGAAGAAAGAGAAATATGCATTAAAGTATTTAAAATGGATGTAATAGGGGAGCTAGTGGAAGAATGAAAGCTGAAGAAATGTTTAAGCAATTAGGATTTGTTAAAAACAACTCGAGCTGTTATAACGAAATACATATTTTGTACGAAAAAACCACACAATTTGATATTTTAGAAATTGAATTTAAAGATGGATGTTTTATATATACATCATGTCAAAGATCACCAATGAAAACAAATGGAAAGATATTAAAAGCAATTAATCAGCAAATGAAAGAATTGGGATGGTTATATGATTGATGAAAAGAAATTAATTGAAAGACTTGAAAATATACAAAAAAATGATTGTAAAAGTCTTGTAGAAATAGTTTGGTTTGATGGTGTATTAGCGATAGTTGAATCACAGCCAAAAGTAGATAAATGGATATTACCCGAAGAAAGAATGCCAGAAGAACACAAATCCATTTTTGCAAAGTATAAAGGTACAGAAAGATGGACTAGCGGAATGTTTGAAAAAATATCTGATGATGTGATTGCTACCGTTGAATATGAAGATGGCAATAGAAAAACTATTGCAATGCATACTATAGATGGAAAATGGAAGTTTCCAAACAAACTAATAAAACAGAAAGTTATAGCATGGATGCCTCTTCCTGATTCATATGCTGCTGAATATTATGATTAGTGAATGGAACAGAATATATCATGATGTTTGGGAAGATGTTGATAATGACAATTGTAGGAGATCAACGCAGAACAATTTGAGAAGATTAA
>CALVCO010000051.1 GCA_944326095.1 uncultured Erysipelotrichaceae bacterium
AAACAAAAGATCAGAAGAATCGCAAATAATGATGTGAAACCTCTGATCTTTTTATATGTAGTTTATTTGACGCTTACGAAAAAAGTTGTGGATTTCAAGATGAAGTTCTATCCCAGAGGATGGGCGAAATATCCGGAGGCTGTGCCAGGAACATTGAAGCTAATTCCACCAGAATATCGGTTCGCAGCATTAGAGGCGGACTATGATTCCATGAAGGATATGCTGTACGGGGACATTCCTACATTTGGTACCGTTATATCGGCGGTTCGGATTTTGGAAAAAGAGATTAATACGCTGTAACAACTATATAATCATTTATCTGCTAGCTATTCTAAGATACTTTAAGATAGCTGGTTTTCTATTTTCAAAGGAGGCAATAAAATGCCAAAAATAATTCCAATTAGAGATTTAAAGAATACTAGTGAAATATAGAAAATGTGTAAAGAATCGAAAGAGCCTATTTTTATAACAAAAAATGGATATGGAGATATGGTGATCATGAACATGGATGTTTATGAACAAAAAAGTTGTTGTTAGATGCTTATACAAAATTGGATGTTGCAAAACTTGAGGTTAAAAATGGAAAATTAATAGACGCTGAAGAGGGATTAAAAAATATAAGAAAGAAATATAATATATAAGTTAGTTATTACTGACTTGCTCAAAAAGATTTAGATGATATTGTATATTATATTTCTATTAATTTATCTAATCCTAGTGCAGCCATTGATTTTTTGGATGAAGTAGAAAAATGCTTTTCATAAATTCTCTTTAGGAAATCTAAGAGAATTATTTTTTGTGAAATTATATAAATAAATTGTGGGGTGTGATGATTATAAGATAACAATATTTAAAAAAATAACAATCTAGTTATAAAAATTAGTAATTATTAATTAAAATCACACAAAAATCACATTTTTAGTAGTAAAAATAAAATATTGTGCTATTATATATGCGTTAAATCGGACTATCAAGTTTGATAGCCCGAATTTTAATTTTAGGAGGGGAAAATGGAAAAGTTTTTCAAATTAAAAGAAAATGGTACTACAGTATCTACCGAGATTTTGGCAGGTCTTACTACTTTCTTTGCGATGTCTTATATCATCGTAGTTAATCCAAGTATCTTATCACAAGCAGGTATGGAGTGGGGAGCAGTATTCTTAGCTACTATCATTGCTTCAATTATTGGTACTTTGGTAATGGGGCTAGTTGCTAATGTGCCTTATGCACAAGCACCTGGTATGGGTTTAAATGCTTTCTTTGTTTATACTGTTTGTTTTGGTCTTGGTTTTACTTGGCAACAAGCTTTATCAATGGTATTTATCTGTGGTTTATTTAATATTTTGATTACTGTTACAAAGATTCGTAAGTTTATTATTAAGGCTATTCCTACTAGTTTACAAAATGCTATTGGTGGTGGTATTGGTATCTTTGTTGCGTATATTGGTTTATTAAATGTTGGTTTCATTAATTTTGATGGTGGTGTTCCAGCATTATCTACTTTAAATCAACCAGCATTCTGGGTATTCTTAATTGGTTTATTATTAACAATTGTTTTAACGGTTAAAAATGTTAAGGGTGGTATCTTAATTGCGATTGTTATTACTACTATTATTGGTATTCCATTTGGTGTTACATCTATGCAAGATACAACATCATTTACTGAAGCAGTAGCATTACTTCCTACAACATTTGGAGCTATCTTTACTGATGCAGGTATTCCTAGTTTATTTAGCAATGCTGCACAATTACCATTAGTATTAATTACAATCTTTGCTTTTTCTATTACTGATACTTTTGATACTATTGGTACTTTCATTGGTACTGGTAGAAGAAGTGGTATCTTCTCTGAAGAAGATGAAAGAACAATGGAAACTTCTGCAGGTTTTAAATCTCGTTTAGATAAAGCATTATTTGCTGATGCAACAGCTACTAGTATTGGTGCTATCTTTGGTACATCAAATACTACTACTTTCGTAGAATCTGCTTCAGGTATTGGTGCTGGTGGTAGAACTGGTCTTACATCTGTTGTTGTAGCTATTTGTTTTGCTTTATCTGCTTTCTTAGCTTCATTTATTAGTGCTGTTCCATATGCTGCTACAGCTCCAGCATTAGTAATTGTTGGTGTTATGATGACTTCTTCATTTAAAGATATTAAATGGGATGATTTGTCTGAAGCTGTTCCTGCATTCTTTGCTGGATTATTTATGGCTTTATGTTATAGCATTTCTTATGGAATTGCTTTTGGTTTCATTACTTATTGTATCGTTAAGATTGTTAAGGGTGAGGCTAAAAATATTCATCCAATTTTGTGGGCCTGTACTGCATTATTCATTTTAAACTTTGTACTTTTAGCAATCATTTAAAGAATTATATTTAGACCGGAAATTTCCGGTCTTTTTTGTTATAATTCTTTATGTTAAAATCAAAATATATAAAGAGGTAGACTATGAGTTATATTGTTATTTTAGTATGTGGAGCATTTGTAATTTATATGTTATATAACATTTTTATGTTATCAAAAAGAAATAAGAAGAATAAAAGATTAATAGCTCTATTTGATTATTTTGAAAATGAAGATGTATATTTTAAGACTTGTGATGAATTTATAAATGGTATAAATGATGATGAGTTTAAAGTAAAAGGATACGTTTTAAAATTGTGGGGGGCTTGTTTTTATAAACATTATGAAATGATAGATGATATTTTAAATAATATTGATATTAATAAATTTGTTTATAAAAAGAGTAAATTAGATGGCTTAGAAATTAATGAAGATAGTATATTTTATCTATGTATAGCATGTAATAATGTTTTATATGCTTATAATGAATTAGAACAAATTAATAAAATTCATGAATTTATTAATAAATATGATGATATTTTAAAAGATCAATTAGTATATGCAATAGGTCAACAAAATTATAATTTTTATATGAATATAGATGATAGAGGTAAGACTTTCTATGAGAAAGTATTAAATGGGGAATATAGTGAATATAAATATAGTAGACAATTAATTTTATTATTTAAAAATATTTGTACTACCCATTTAGCAAGCCTTTATTTATCAGAAAATAATAATGAAAAATATTTAGAATTAGAAAATGATTTAAGAGAATTTAATAATAGTAAACTTGGTAAACGTTATATTGCCGAATTAAATATTGAGTTAAAAAAAGAAGAAAGTGAGGAAAGTAATGCTTAGCCATTACTTTTTGTCTATATGAAAAAGATATTAGTAATAGGATCTACTTGTTTGGATATGATTATTAATATTGAACATCTTCCTGATAGATGTGAAGATATTAATAGTAAGAGTGTTAATTTTACTTTGGGTGGTATGGCTTATAATGTTTATAATATTTTAAATTTATTAAATGTTCCTTCAATATTAGGATCAGGAATTGGCGAAGGAAGGTTTGCGAATATTGTAAATGATATGTTAATAGATAAAGGATATAAGCCTATAGGAAAAATATTAAATAAGGATAATGGGATATGTATTTGTTTGGTAGATGGATCAAAAGATAGAAGTTTTATTTCGTATCATGGGGCTGAATATTTATTTGATCCTAATTGGTTTAAAGATATAAATTTAAATGATATTAATATGGTATATGTAAGTGGGTTAGAAATTGAAGATAAAGATGGAACAAAAATAATTGAATTTTTAGAAAAGAATAATTTTAAAGTATTTTTTGCGCCAGGTCCTAGAATTAAATATATATCTATTAATTTATTAAATAGAATATATAAATTAAGACCAATTATCCATTTAAATGAAGAAGAAATATTAACTATTAGTAATTCTAATAATTTAAATGAATCTTTAAAATTATTACATAATAAGACTAATAATATTATCATAGTAACCCTTGGAGCAAATGGAAGTATTCTTTATGATGGTAATAAGATATATGAAGCAAGTAGTAAAAAAGATATAGAAGTAGTAGATACTATTGGAGCAGGAGATAATCATGCAGGAGCATGTTTAGCAGGACTATATTATAATTTAGAATATGAAAATATTTTAAAGATAGCTAATCAAATAGGAGCAAACATAGTAGGACATCTAGGCGCAAGTGCAAATATAAAAGATGTAGAAGGAATAAAATTACAATGAAAATTACGACCCTTTGTTATATATTAAATAAAGAAAAAGTATTATTTCTATTAAGAAATAAAAAAGAAAATGATTTAAATGAAAATAAATATATAGGAGTAGGTGGCAAATTAGAAAAAGATGAAAGCCCAAAAGAAGGTATTATTAGAGAAATAAAAGAAGAGACAGGATTAAATGCTAAAAATGTTAAATTAAAGGGAATTATTACTTTTATATTACCTAAATGGGAAAATGAATTATGTTTTGTATATACTTGTGATGAATATGAAGGTATTATGCATGAGTGTGATGAGGGAGAATTAGTTTGGGTAGATAAGAAGGATATAAATAAATTAAATCTATGGGAAGGGGATAAATTATTTCTTCCTAAACTATTTGAAGATAAATTATTTATTATGAAATTAATATATGATATACATGATAATTTAATAAAATATATAGATGAGTAGTTAGAAAATAACTACTTTTTTTGATATTTAGTTATAAATATAACTGGCATATAACCAAAATTTAATAAACTTTTAGCGTAAGGAGCTACTATGTCATGGTTAGGAAATTACTATTAAGCATCTTAATTTCAATATTTTTAGTATCATCAGTTACTAATATACATGCGCAAGAGCAAGATACAACAACAGAGATAGTGGTAGAAGAGGAAGAAACTCCAGAAGCTGCTCCTAAAGAAGATAATACTAACTATATATTAATAGGAATCATAGTAGCTATGGGAGTTATCTTAGTTGGTGTAATTTATAAAAATCATGTAAGCAATCATAAGAAACTTAAATTGAGCATTACAGGAATTGATGATAATGGTGATGGAAGTTATATGGTTAGATGGGGATGTACCAACAATACCAAAAAGAATATATCACCAGAAAAGATGGAAATAAATGTAGCAAAAGGAAGTGCTATTTTATTAAAATCAAATGAAAATAAAGAAATTAAACCAGGTAAGAATGATGAGGTCATGGTTACCGTGGTAAACCAAGATACTTTATTAGAGTGGACAGTCGATGATCAAAAATTAGTTTTTGATGGAAAAGATTTAAAGAATTAGGAAAGGAAGGACATTATGAAAAGAAGAAGAGTTAAGAAAAGCGTTATAAGACTTACTAAACTAATGCTAGCTATCATGATGATATTTACGACTTTTACTAATTTACCAACATTAGTTGAAGCAGTTGATCAAGATAGTGAAACAACAGAAGTAACAGAAACACCAGTAGTAAGTGAAGAACCACAACCTCAACCAGTTGAACAACCGGTTGTAGAAGAATCTGTGGTAGAACAACCAGTAGTAGAAACTATACCTACTCCTGAAGTTGTAGTAGAACAACCAGTAGTAAGTGAAGAACCTGTTCCTACAGTAACTCCAGAAGTAGAAGAAACTGTAGAACCAGAACCTACTGTAGTAGAAGAAGTAGTAAAACCAACTACTACCCCAGAACCAACAGAACCAACTACACTAGAAGAAGTTACTATTACCGAAAATAATAACGAAACTGTAGTTGAACCTGTAAAATTAGTAGATTATTTAAATTATGATCTTGGTTTTGAAACAATAGAAGTTATTAATCCTACTGAAGGATTCATGAATGAAACAGTAAAAGTTTCAGAAATGACTATAACTAGAGAAGGTTATAACTTTTTATACTGGTATGTACTAAATGAAGATGGTACAGAAACTGTATATAAGCCAAATGATGATTATGTATTAACAGAAAATGAAGATAAATTAATAGCTAAATGGGAAGAAGTTGTAAGTGAGGAAGTAGAAACTGTTCGTCAACAAGATGTAACTGTCAGATACTTTTTTGATGATGTAGAAAATGCTGAAATGCAAGATATAATTAGTGAAAATGCATCTGATGAAAATGATCACATTGTTTCTTTAGCTAATTATGTTTTTAAAGAAGTAGATTCAACATATGAATTAAAATCAATTGTAGTAAATGGTAATGTTTTAAATGATTTAACTTTCCCTAGTGAAGCTGAGGAATCATCAGTTATTGATTTATTATATACGACTGTTCAAAAAGAAGAACAAACTACAATGGATGCACCAGTTTCTGTAATGATGCTTATGAATAGTAAAGCGGAAGGTAAAATTTCTGTTACTATTGATGGTGTCGATGGAGAAAATTCTGCAGAAATTGATTATGGATCTATAAGTGAAACAACTGTTCCTTATTTTAAAGGTTATAGATTTAGTCACGCTTATACATCAGATGAAAATAATTTAAATTATATAAGTAAAGTAGGTAATAATATTTACTATGCTTATACTAACGAAGATCAGTTATATGAAGTAGCAACTCCATTAGGTGAAAATTCCATCATATTAAAATATGAAAAAATAGGATATGGAATTAAATTAGAAACCTCTAATGAAGAGCACGGGATTGTCGATTGTCCTACTGAAACTATACACGGACAAGGATTCTTAATTAATGCTACACCTGAATATGGATATTCAGTAGAAGTTAAAGTTAATGGTACTGTAATTACTAATGTAAATAATAATGTTTATACAGTAACTCGTGAACAAGCTGTACCAGAAGGCAATGATAAAATAATTGTAGAAGTTGCATTTACTGAACAAACAGAATTTAAAGCTTGGGTTGCAGAACCAAATAGAGAAAATTGGCATTTTGCAGCATTTGATGGTATTTCTATTGATTCTAATAATCCAACAATTTTTAATACTACTACAAATAATCCATTCGTATTTACGATAGCAACTACTACTGGAGTAAAAGGAGATCCAGATCATCCGATACTAAATTCTGGTGATGCAACTGAGTGGCGTTTTAATTCGTTACAAATTAATAATTATAATATAAATGTACCAACTGAATATTATGTGGGTGCAAGCGCAGAAACTACATTGCCATCAGGAATAGTAGTTACAGTTGAGTGTATACAAGTGCCAGTATGGCACCGTTATGGATTATTTAACGGCCACTGGGATCCAGCAAATTACGAATATAAAATATCAGTAAGCAATGCAAAAGAGGATATTGTTGTAACTTTTGGAAATTTTGTTGGAGAAAATCATAGAGAAGTAAAAGTAGAAGAAGTTAAAGGTGTTGAATTAGAGTATTATGATACAGATATAAACGACTGGCAAGCCACTAATAAATCAAAGGTAATTGCATTTAATGATAATGGTCAAGTAAATTTTAGATATAAATTATTAGATGGTTATGAAAATGTTAATGTTTATAGCGATGAAGATACTTATCGAGTAAGTGCTGATAATGGATATTATACTTTTACAGTTAACAGCAGTAATAATAGTAATGTAGTATACTTATACGTTGTAGCAAATCCAATAGTGTACAATGTGAGATATGATTTGGATGGTGGAAACGGAACTTTTGAGGATGAATTAAAATATAGTGTATCAGGTGAAGTAGGCACAAGTGATTTAATATATATTAATAATAATATACCAACAAAAGAAGGTTATGTATTTACTGGATGGAAATTAGATGGTGATATATACCAAAACAACCAACAAGTTAAATTAGAAGATGTTTTAGACAGTGCTACAACAGAAAATGGGCAAAGTTATATCACTTTTAAAGCAAAATGGATAACTGAAGAAGAAGCTTCTCAAGGAGGAACTCAAGATTTCTTTGTGCCATATACTATTAATGTATATTTTGAAAAGAATGATGATAGAGGAAATTATGAATTAGCAGATAGTAGTTTAAAATTAAATGAAGTAAAAATGGGTACAATAGGACAAGAAATAACTATTGTAAGTAATCTTCACGAAAATGAAAACTATAGTGAAATCTTTAAAGGTTATGAACCGAATAAAGACAATACCAATAATATTACATTAAGTGCAAGTAATAACGAAATTGCTTTAAAATATGATTTAATTGATTACAGAATTAAATATGAAAATGTAGATGGAGCAGTAAATGATAATCCTGCAACTTATACTGTGAAAGATGAAACAATTACATTGAAAGAACCAACAAAAGAAGGATTTATATTCAATGGTTGGAAAGAATCTGAAGAATCAGAGCCAATAAAGGGTATAACAATTCCAAGTGGATCTACAGGAAACAAAACTTATATAGCAGATTGGTCAGAAGATAAGAATGATGATGGCAAAGACGATGCAACACAAACATTAACAATCGTATTTAATCCTGGAGAAGGAAGCTTTGCGGATGGCACAACAACAGAATATAAATTGTTACCTGGAGATGCTTATCCAACAGCACCAACAGTAAACGCACCAGAAGGATTTGCATTTGATGGTTGGAATCCACCTTATGAATTAAGTGGAGAAGTACCAACAGATCAAGTAACAGCAACAAAGACATATACTGCAACATATGGTGAAGATAAGAATGGTGATAATACACCAGATGACAAGGAAACTAAATATGATATTATCTATACTTCTGAAGATATAGATAATGTAACAAATATGCCAGTTAATGTTGTAGATGTATTGAAGAATACAGAGCAAAGCGTAAGTACAGCAACACCAAGTCGCGAAGGTTATGTATTTAAAGGATGGACTACAGAAGATGTAGAAGTAAACGAAGGCAAATTTACAATGCCAGCAAAAGATGTAACCTTCACAGCAACATGGGGATTAGATGAAAATGATGATGGCAAAGACGATGCAACACAAACATTAACAATCGTATTTAATCCTGGAGAAGGAAGCTTTGCGGATGG
>CALVCO010000052.1 GCA_944326095.1 uncultured Erysipelotrichaceae bacterium
CTGAACTGGAAAATCTAGTTCAGTGTAATTTTTTATAAACTAACACCATTTTTGTATGTTAAATTTAAAAAACAGGTCTTATACTTATATTGTAAACGTTTTCATGATAAATGCAATAGATTTTTCAAAAAAAGTCACTGAAAATTTTTTCAATGACTTCTGAAATGTTTATTAATAAATTTTGTAAATTTTTGCCATTTTCTTTGTTCAACATGTGTTCTTTCACTTGCTTCAGACATGGCTAAATCCATTAGAGCTTGTTGGCTATTTATATTTTTACTTTGATCATAAATATGATGATATTCTCCATCGCTACCCATAATTCTCGCACCAACATTATCACTAAGACTTAAATCAATAATTTTATATATTTTCTTTTTAATATTATCTTGAAGAATTGGAGCAGCAACTTCCACTCTATTTTCTGTATTTCTAGTCATCATATCAGCACTTGCAATATAAACTTTATCATGACCTCTTTTACCAAAAACATATATTCTTGCATGTTCTAGATATCGCCCAACAATTGAATAAATATTAATATTCTCTGTCTTTTGACTAACTCCAGGTATTAAGCAACAAATTCCTCTAACTATCAAATCAATTTTTACTTGAGCTTGAGATGCTTCAACAAACTTATCAATAATATCAATATCACTTAATGAATTAAGTTTCATAAAGATATATCCTTTATCCTTCAAAGCAATCTGTTCATCTATCATCTTAATAATTTGATCTTTCAAATGATTTGGAGCAACCAATAATTTATTATAATTACCATCCAATACATCTTGAGCCATATTATTAAAGAAATTAAAGGCATCTTCAGCCAATTCTTTATTAGCACTCATCAAGCATAAATCCGTATATAACTTCGCTGTTTTTTCATTATAATTTCCTGTTCCAACTTGCAAAATATGGTAAATATGATGCGCATTTCTTAAAGTAATTAAGCAAATCTTACTATGTACTTTATATTCATCAAAACCATACATAACATTACAGCCATTTTCTTCTAATACTTGGGCCCAATTTATATTATTTTGTTCATCAAAACGAGCTTTAAGTTCAATTAAAACAGTAACTTGCTTGCCATTTTCAGCTGCTTGACAAAGATATTCTACTACCTTACTAGGATTAGCTAAGCGATATAAAGTTATTTTGATCGATACCACTCTTACATCTTGAGCAGCTTCTTTCAATAAATGTAAAAATGGTTTAGTTGAATCATAAGGATAATATAATAGCATATCCTCATTTAATATTTGATTAATAATTGGTTCTTCAGGATCATATTCTTTAGGTAGAGGAGCTTTATATGGCCTATAAAACCATTCAGGATGGCTTTTCTCATACTTTTTATTTAAACCATATACAAAGCTCATATCTAATGGCGAAGCACTTTCAAAAACTTGATATTCTTTCAAATTAAGATTCTTTAACAAAATGTCTTTACTTTTATCACTTAAGCTACCTTGAATTTCTAATCTAACTGGTGCTAAGCGTTTACGCTTTTTAATAACATTTTGCATATAATCACGATAATCATCCATTTGATCTAATATTTCGGACGTAACATCAATATCACCATTTCTTGTAACACTAATAATTGCTTTTTCCAATATTTCTTCTGCTTTAAAAATATTGTCACATTTATTTAAAATTAATTTTTCTAAGAAGACATAACTATTTTCCTCAATTTCAATCAAACGATTATTTCCAGGAATTTCAACTATACCAAGGGCTGTCTTATTTTTTATTTTAAGCAATACCATGATATATAATTTTTTATTTTGTAAGTGAGGAAATGGATGATGACTATCAATAATCATCGGTGATAATATTGGTTGAATTTGTTCTTCAAAGTGTCTAGATAGCATTCTCTTTTGATTACGATCTAAATCACTAATCTCTAATAAATTTACCCCTTTAAATGCTAACTCATGTTTTAAATTATTATAAATAATATCTTTTTTTATAATTAGCTTACTAGTTAAAGCATATATTGCTTTAAGTTGTTCTTTGTCTGTCATACCACTTTTATTATCTATATGATTACTTTTAAGTTCTAATAAATCATTTAAAGAACCCACACGAATCATATAAAATTCATCTAAATTACTGACAAAAATTGCAACAAATTTAAATCTTTCCATCAAAGGAACATAATCAAAAGTAGCCTCATCTAAGACTCTTTCATCAAATTGCAACCAAGAAAGTTCACGGTTTTTTGTATAACTATAATCTCGATTATCCATTGTTTTCTCCATTAAAAATTTGTGAAGCCAAATATCCTTCTCTTACACCATAATGACTAATTTTAATATTTTCTCCTTGAAATCTTTTTAAGATTGTCCTTAAAATTATCATTCCTGATAATATAGTATGAATTCGATCTGGACAAGTCTTTACAATAAGATCAAGATTTCTTCCTTCCATATTTTTTACAATCTGAGCAACTTCTTTAACATCATCATATGTCAATTCGTTATTAGTTTTTAAAGCATGAGAGCGCATAAAAATTTTATTACAAGCACGAATTGTACCCCCTACTCCAATTACTTCATGAGTATCTTGAGTTTGCATAAAATCAGCGATTTTAAGTAAATCTTCCACTTGTTCCTTTAATCTATTCATATCTTTTTTACTAGGATATAAACAATTAAAGAAGCGATTATATGCACTCAAAGAACCAATTGGCAAGGAAACAGCTTGTAATATTTTTTTATCCTTAAAACATACTATCTCCGTTGAGCCTCCACCAATATCAATTAGCATTCCATTATTTAAGTCATTACCTAATAATGCACCTTCAAAATCTAATCTTGCTTCTTCTTCACCACTTATTGCATTAACAATAAATCCAGTGCTTTCTTTGATTCTTTCAATACATTCTTCGGTATTATCAATATTTCTAAATGGTGCAGTTGCTAAAACATATACATTTTCAATATGAAATTCTTCCGCAATCTCTTTAAATTTTAATAAAGTTTCTATGGCCCTATTTATTCCATTTTCACTCATTTTTCCATCTTCAATATATCCTGCTAACCCAACCATTGCTTTTTTATTCATGATATTATCAAATGAGTTATCTTCTTTAACTTTATATATTGATAAACGCATTGTATTTGAGCCAACATCAATAATTCCTACATTCATATATATTCACCTGTCCTTAATATATAATATTATAACAATAACCTTCCTAAAAAATGTAAAATTATAGTTAAATTAACCTAAAAATGTTATATTAATAAAAAGAGGTGGTTACTATGTTAACACTAACTATAAATAATACAAAATATTCATTTGATAATAATATAATCGCAAGCAGTCTAGTAAACAACAATCCATCTATATATGGAATAATTTTTGATTATAAAGTTTATGGTTTAGATCATATTATTGATCATGATGGCAATTTATCTTATATATATGCTAATGACAGTAATGGCAAATTAATATATACCAGGACAATAGATTTTATTCTTATTTATGTAATAAAAAAACTATGGAATGAAAAAGTAAATATTCAACATTCCATATCTCATGGCCAATATATTACCATCAACAATCATCAACTTAATGATGAAGATATTAAAACTATTGATGATTATATGCAAAAAATAATCAAACAAGAATTGCCAATCACTCATACAATAGTTCCTATTAATCAAGCAATAGATTTCTTTCGCAAAAATGATATGGAAGAAACTGCTGCCCTACTAAAATATCGTCAAAGTAAAGAATGTAGCATTTATCAATTAGATGATTGTTATGGCTATTTTTGGGGCGTTTTACTACCTAATACCAAATATATTACTCATTATCAAATAAAAAGATATTATGATGGTTTATGGTTATCTATAAATGATAAACCTTTCATCTATCAAGATAAACTATTAACAATTTTCAAACGTTTTGAAGCTCAAGCAATCATAAATAATATTAAAAACATAACAGATATAAATTACCTTATCGAAAATAATTCTTATAAAGAACTTGTAGATTATGATGAAAATCGTCTGAAACAAGATATAGATGCTATGGTAGAAGATTTTTTACATTATAAAAATAAACGAGTAATTCTAATTTCTGGTCCTTCTAGCAGTGGAAAAACAACACTAACTAAACGAATTAAACAACATCTAACAAAATATAAAATGGAAGCTTTAACTCTTTCATTAGATGATTTCTTCCTAGATAGAGATCATACTCCTCTATTACCTGATGGTAGTTTTGATTTTGAAAATATCACTTGTATTGATTTAGATCTTTTCAACAATACCATTAACAAATTATTAAATAATATTCCTTGTTATCTTCCTACTTTTGATTTTATCAAAGGAATTAAATTTTTTGATAATAAACCTACATATCTAAATGATAATCAAATATTAATTATTGAAGGTTTACATGCTTTAAATCCTTTAGCAACGCAACAGATTCCCGATATATATAAATACAAGGTATATATAAATGCTCTAACTCATTTAAATCTTGATAATCACAATTACATTTCTACAAGTGATTATCGCTTAATTAGAAGAATGTCTAGAGACATAAAATATCGAAATCAAAGTATTGAAGCAACCATTAAGCAATGGCCAAAAGTTAAAGCAGGAGAAAATAAATATATTTATCCTTATCAAGAAGAAGCAGATTGTATTATCAACACTTCAATGACCTATGAAATGCCTATCTTTAGGACAATTTTATTACCTTTATTAACAAAAGTAGAAAAAAATCATCAAGAATATATAGATGCTCAACGTATAAAAAGATTCTTAAACTTCTTTTTACCTATTGATGCCTCTATAGTCCCTGATGATTCAATATTAAGAGAATTTATCGGCTCTTAATAACTTGAATAGGATAAGGAATTTCTATTCCGTTAGCATCAAAATCCTTTTTGATACTTTCTCTCAAATCACTTAAAGCTTTAAAGCCATCTCCAACATTAGAAGTTAATATTGTCGTTCTAAGTTCAATAGAGTAATCTGCTAAATTAGTAACATATATTTTTACTATTGGCTCATTTTCTCTTTTCTCTAATTCTGTGCGATTATCTATAACAAGAGGATGATTAGCACAGTTTTTTATTATAATTTCTTTAGCTTTATCAATATCTGACTCATAACTAATATTTAAATATAAGAAATTATTATAATTTACTTCTTCTGAAGCTTTGTTTTCAATAATAGCTGAATTCATTATACTATTAGGAATAATAACTTTAGTATTTTCATAAGTATTAATTACTGTATGTCTTAATCCTAATTCTACAACCGTACCTGTAATTTGCTCACTTTTTATAGTAATTAAATCACCTATATTAAAGGGTTGAAACATTGATAAGAAAAAACCACTGATTAAATTACCTAAAGATTCTTGAGCAGCTAAACCAGCAATAGCTGCAAATATTCCAGAAGCACTCAGTACCGCAACAGTAAAATTACTAAATAGTTTTATTTCAAATAAAGCTAATAGAATTGCTAGAAAATAAGCTGCCGTTTTTAATACTTTATAGATAAATAATAAATTTGTAGCTTTCTTACCTTTCTTTTCTAATTGTTTATCAATAAAAAATTTAATAGTTTTGTCGAATATATAAGCTATTAAATATAAAACTAATAAAGTTATCAAAAAATAAATTAATCCATGTTTAAAATATTTATTTTCATTAAATAATAAATCACCCATGATTTAACTCCTTTACTTATTCTAATAATTTTTTATAAGTATCATAATCAGGCATATATTTATAAATAATATTATAAAAATTAGCAGAATGATTACCTACTAAAAAATGTACATATTCATGTAAGATAACTGCATCAATACATCGCATATCATAATGGACAAGCATGCTAGATAAAACAATTTTATTATTATTAACATAACATATTCCCCATTTACTCTTTAAATATTTAATTTCTATCTTAGGATCTCTATTAAATACCATATTCCACTTAGCAATTAATGGTTTTATAATTTCTTTTAATATTCCTTTTAGAGCTTGTTTAATAATGATATTAATTTGTTCCTCTTTCATACTTCTTGTAAAAATATACAATTTATTATTTATAAATGCCCAACCAGTTTTATTCTTTGTAGCAATATACAAATCATATTCTTTATTTAAAAGACGAATAGTACCTTTATCTAAATCAACATTTGCAGCTCTATTTATATTTTTTTGGTAATGATTATAAATCCACGTTTCCTTACTTTTAATAAAATTATTAATTGTATTTAAAGATGTTAAATATGGCGCACTTACTACAATAGTATTATCTTTTATTCTAAGATAAATATTCTTGATATTTTTATAATTTATATCAATTTTAAAAATAATATTCTTAATCTTAATCATAATAATAAAGAAAACTCCACTAATGTGAAGTTAAAATTTCAATTTCTTAATTCTACCACAAGCAAAAGTACCAGGACCTGTATGAGACATAACAACTGACTTTATTGAATCAGTAATCACTTCATTACCACATATCTTAGCAAATTTTTTTGCATACTCATCTATATCAGTATCACAAGATAACATCATCCAAATATAATCATCTTTATTTTCTACATCAGCTATTGTTTCCATTGCAACTTGATATGCTTTATGAACTGTTCTTACTTTAGTTTGCACATCTATAGCACCATTTTCTACTTTCAATACAGGAACAATTTTAAGCAAATTACCAAGCATAGCAGCAGCATTAGAAATTCTGCCACCTCTTTTTAAATATACTAAATCTTCAGGAACAATTATAGCAAACATTTCAGCTTCATTTTCAACTTTATTTAAAATTTGTTCACTATCATACCCAGCTTTTATCATCTCTTTAATAAATTGAAGCAATACTTTCGTAGGTGCACAAACAAATTTAGAATCAACCACAAATACTCTACCCTTATATTCATCAAAATCACTAGCTCGTTTTGATGTTTGATAAGTACCACTTATTCCACTAGATATTGGCAAAAACAAAACTTCATCATACTCTTTTAAAAGCTGATCCCACATCTTCATGGTTTCCCCTAATACTGGTTGTGCAGTTTTAACTATTGCGCCATCACGCATTTTTTTAGCAATTTCTGAAGCATTAATTTCTTTTTCTTCTATATATTCTACACCATCAATAACAATTGGCATTCTTATTACATAAACACCCATTTCTTTTGCTTCATCTATTGTTATATCAGCACCTGAATCAACCATAATCGCAATTTTTTTCATCATTTCACTCATTATCAAATATTAATTAGATTTGATAGTTTCCTTTCTAGGTTACAATTAAAAATAAAAACATAAAACCATTTAATATATAATTATTTTGCAATACTTTTTAAAGTATTGTATATCACATAAAGTATTATATCACTAGCAATTATTAAAAACCATGTAGTCACAATAACTAGCTCATTTATCTAAAATAACTAAATAATTATTATTTTTGTAAAAATATATTATATTGATTTATAAAATATCAATATCAGTATCTCTATATTCATCTTGATCTGTTGCAAAAAATTTTTGGTAGTTTGATTGCTAGCTATTATAGCCAACTACTTTAGATTTTAATTCTTTACTTGAATCTAATCTATTTAAAGAAGTACCAAAACTATATTTATGACCTTTTAAATCTTTATCACTACTTAAATAGTTATCATTTAATTCATAGAATACGTCCAAAGGTAAATCATTCTTGTATGTAGAAATACTGTTGACATCTAGCAATAAATCAAATCTACTACTGTTGTAGGAAGATCCCCACTTAGTGTAGGAGTTATTTGCTCCAGCTAATCGTTTGGATCTTCCTTTTTCTGTGCTTAAAGAATACAAAGTAAAACTATCTATACCATTCAATTCGTTGTTAACAACAAAAAATCTCGCAATATAGGGATTACCATTTTGATAGTATTTAGTAAAATATACATTTGAAGTTTTACCATCTCTATAAACTTCATTAATTTTTACAGAATCGCTTAACAATTGTCCTGCATTTATAATTACATTTTTTCTTAAATTAGATAATGGTTTTTTATATTTTTTGTGAAATAAACCTTTTTGATTAACTCTTATGGTTTCATCATTATTTTTTACAAAATAAGATTTACCATCATTTGCATCTATAGCACCATTTTTCAAGGCATTATTTTTACTCATTTTCATTAAATCTGACTTTGAAACGCTTTTCAAATTAATACTATTAAATTCTTTTATTTCAATATCAGGAAGTTTAATCAAGTTATCATATTTGTAATAATCTGGATTCTTAGTATCAGTTATTACATCATTATTTAAACCTATGCTATAGTGGCTATTTTGAATGCTATTTGATATAATCTTATTAGACGAATTACTTGCGCCGGAAGCGTTATGATTTTCATCATAAGTCAGACCGGTCAACGTAGGTAATTCGCCTTTTTTTATTTTTTCATTTATAATAATAAATATAAAAAAGGACTTTTTTACAAAGCCCTGATTTAACTATATGGGGCGATTGACGGGAC
>CALVCO010000053.1 GCA_944326095.1 uncultured Erysipelotrichaceae bacterium
TCTTCTAATCCTCCTATCATCATTATTATGTAGGATGAACGCTTTTATTTATAGATGGGTACATTTTGACGCTTACCTTTTTTCAGCAAATCAAGCCTTGAAAATGCCACTTCTTTTACTGGACTCATAGCCATACGGTACAAGTCGTAATAATGTCTGAAATACCGCTGTGGCATTTCCATATGTTCCGGCCTATTTGCCTCATGGTGTAGGATTGTGGCCTTTTCCCAAAAAGTCCGCTCCGAGGCAACTGTTAGAACTGAAGTTTCTTTCTGTTCAAATACTTTCGGATAATATTCTCCGGCATATGGTTTTATCTGCGCTGTTATGGCAGGAGTCCACGCTGCCAGAGCCCCAATCTCCAAACGGATAACTTGCAAAGTCGCTTTGTTGTTAAACAGGTTCGGATAAGCAAAATTCACCGTTTGTTTGTCCTTTTCATCCATGTAGATATTCGCCTCACGTCCGAGTTCCTGCGACAATTCTTCTTTGATTGTAGGACAGAATGTTTCCATCAGAAAAACCTCTGCACGCGTATTTGCCTCTTTGTTGAAGGCGTCTTGCTTTGTATTGGAGCGTTTCTCCCAGGGTTGATCTTTTTTATATCCTAGCACACGCCAGTCCAGGATAAGATCAATATCTTCGGAAAAACGGCTGATCAGGTGAAAGGCTTTCGACAGGCTAGTGCCACCCTTAAAGGTAATCGAATCTTTCCAAGGGGAACGATGAAACAGATAGTCTAGCATAAAGCAGACCCAGAAATCTTTCTCCACGATGGCTTCATTCAATCCCATCTTATCGGATGTATTTCTAAAAAGTTCACTCCGGTCATTATTCGAAAGTCTTGCTACATTCTTCATTGTATTTTTCACCTCCCACAAATTTGTCGTATCGTTTCGTAAACCCAATCCGTAGATTCTGTCGCTTCTTTTAAGCACGCATTTTTTTCTGTATCTGTCAACTTCTTTGAAAGAATCTGTATGACCTCTGGCGTAACATTGGATTTGCCAAGCGTTTTTAACGCCTGAATGATTAAGCTGGTCATGTAGGATAACCCGGTAATCTCTTTATTAGTCCGATGCTTAAATATCAGCTTTGTCGAATTCCACTCATAGATTTTATATGGTCCATCGCTGATATAAGACCATACAGCTGTAACCTGTGTAGAAAGCCCTAATAAATTCAACGCTGTATTCCCACATGGCGCAATCGTCCAGTGATAGCTCCGAGCCAGTGCCTTTGCAACAGCATCTGGGTCTACCGCTACATATTCATCAAGAAGTTTGCTATATTTTGGTTTTTCAAAAATACCATTGAAAATACGCCGTAATACCCCATCTTGAACAAGTCGGTATAGCGCTGAACGCACTGTATTTGTATCTGCAATATCCGCAAAATCAGAAGTAGCAAAAACACTTCCTTCATTTGCAACCAAAACTCTTTCCCGGATTTTTTGCATATATCCTTTTGCCATTAGTTCGTCCTCCTTTGCAACGAATATTATATACTATTCGTTGCAATTTTCCAACTATTTTCCCGTATTTATGTTTTGATAAAGGTGGAAAGCTTTGTTTGCAACTGATTTTGTACAATACTCGTTGCATTTCACGCGCTTGACAGATAAACCATCAACTTTTAATAATTTAGATAGATCTATAGATATATATCTTCACTGACGTTATTTCAGTGAGGATATTATGCTTTTTTGCAAATATTATATATTCTTTTTCTGTTATCTCATTTATTTCTTTTAATATTGCCTTCTGCATGTTCGTTAAATTATATCTAATATGATATTTCCCATCTGATAGCTTTGTTATTCTTAGCTTATCTAATTCCCTTAATACATTTAGAACCGTATATTCTTTACGGTTCTTTTTATATAATCCCTTCATGCTGCGATATATTTCATTTCTTAATATCATCGCTATAAACGATATGAATACTTTACTTTCTAACCGTTGAGTATCATGTACTCGCAACACATCATTACCTAAATAGCTTTTGTCAATCCTAAATACTTTTCAATTTTTTTACATATGTTATAAACTAATTTTCTTTGTGATCTACCATGGCAAACGATGTAACTAATTGATTTCTCTGTATCTGTTGCAACTATAATACATATCTTATTTCTCGATATACCTCTTGGTTGTTTTTTAATTTTCTTTATTTTTCCAACTTCTTCAAGTAAATATATTTTTGATGAATCCTCATGTACATATGTTTCATCTTTATAAACAAATACACCTAGTAATTTTAAATAATATTATTAAAAAATCCCTTAGATTTTTCTAAGGGAAATTGTTTTTATTGTATTTCTACCATATGTTCTAATATATATACATTAATAAAGTAAGCAATTATTAACCAGATTAATGATCCAAGCGATTCTGTTAACCAAAAACCTAAAGCTCCTTGTAACATATAATACATTTGTTGATACCAATTGGTATTCGCAATTACTATATGTAAATAGTTATAAATCATTGAGGCTACAAAGAAGATTCCTACTAACCATGCCATCTTATTTTTACGAGTAAATTTAGTTTGTACAATAGTACATAGTGTAAATCCACTAATAACAAAACTTATAATCGTAACAAGAATTACTAATATAGCTTGTAGAAAATCAGTTGATATAAAGAATTCTATAAATATATCACCACTAAGTCTTACTAAATTAAAGAATTCTTGAATATCCGTATATTTAAAGCTCATAATTATTGTTATTATCGTTATTCCTAAAATTAATACTAAAAAGGAAATAACAATCCATAGAACAGCTGCTAGAACTTTTGAAGCAAATAATTCATGACTATTATATGGTAAAGTTAAAGTAAGATATGCTTGTTTACCAAACAATGATTGATAATAGTTATAAATGATTGTTCCTATATTAAATAGGATAACTATCATTACAAATAGAATTACATCTTATTATCTTTATTTATTATCCATTTTTCTTCTAAAGAATCCCAACAATAATCAAAACTTGAATTCTCTTTAATGCTATCAACAATTGGTTTAAGGAAATTTTTACAATACAAAACAATAAATTCAAAACTTATTTTATCATTGATTTGTTTTTTACTAACAAATGAAATCCATCTATTTTTGTTAGTTTTATTATTCATATATTCATCATTAAAAGCAACAATATCGTTTAAACTCGTATTTCTGTTAGAAAATGTTTCTATGATTGCACGTTTTAATTCATTTCCATCAATATATCTTAATTTACTTATAATGAATATATCGTAAAAATCTTTATATCGACTATTTATTAATCCTAAAGAAACAATTGCTTCAAATTTTTCAGCAATTACCGAATATATAGAATATGCATAGACTTTAGGTAGATCCATATCTAAAAGCGTAGGAAATTCAATCATTACTTTATTTGTGTGAATTTTATCTCCAAATCCTATGTCTATGGAAATAGGAATCCTAGTTCTATCAAGATAAGCAATTATCGATACATTAACGCCATGATATTCTTTAAATTCAGTTATGTCTTTCACATTTAGTGATGAAATATCAAAATATAATGCATCATCACATTCAATTAAAAAAATTTCTTCAAATATATTTTTAATTTTTTCTTTTTCATTATTAATATTAGCAGCTAATAAATCTATATCTTGTGTAGCTCTTGTAAAATTACGTTCAAACAAAGCATACAAGAATATACCACCTTTTAGGGTAAAATTATTTGCATATTTAGATATAGATAAACGATATATAGCTCTTTCAAGTCCATACAATATTAATTCATTTTGCATTGTTGTGCTTTCTTTAATTGCAAGATTTTTTAATTTGGCTTTGACCGATTCTGCCGAAATCACAATAACACCTCCAAATAAGTTCTTAAAATTGTTTCTTTTCCAAACATTTTGGCGTAATTCATTAGTTTATTTAAATCTTTATCTTTTCTAGATAGATAATTTTTAATTATTTCTTTTGTTTCTTCAATTCCTATTTTTTCGCGATAACTAATTATGTCTACTACTGTTTTATCAAGATCATAAATCCTAAATTTATCAAAGCCATTATTAATTTCTATATTCCCAAATTCATATCGATTTTTATTAAAATAATATAGATTTATAGGTGGCCAATCTGGAAGGTTAGATACTCGATCTTTTCTTAATATCGCAATATCAATTTCCTGAGGCCTTACTGTAGTTAGTTCATAAAAAGAAGCAGCACTCATAAGACAAATCACCCCTCTTGATACAAAAGCACTTGAAAATATAAAATCATTAAAATTGCCATTAAAACATAAATTTTCATAAAAACTTTTATTCAATTTTTTTAATATTTTTTCTTCTACCATTTTATTAATTTTATAGTATGAAAAGCCTAAATTCATTAGTTCCTGTATTGAATAAATCATTTTTTGGTTGTTGATTATATAATTCATTACCGTAATCCTCACTTAAATGTATTTCGGCTATATTTAATAATTGCCGAATTATATTTAAATTATATAAGTTCTTAAATATTTTTTCAATACAGTAATAAATATTAAATAATTTTTCATTGTCTATAAAATATATTTAACTTTTTTATTAGCTTTTCCTAGTAATTTTTAATAATATTATTAAAAAATCCCTTAGATATTTTCTAAGGGAAATTGTTTTTATTGTATTTCTACCATATGTTCTAATATATATACATTAATAAAGTAAGCAATTATTAACCAGATTAAAGAACCAAGTGATTCTGTTAACCAAAAACCTAAAGCTCCTTGCAACATATAATACATTTGTTGATACCAATTGGTATTCGCAATTACTATATGTAAATAGTTATAAATCATTGAAGCTACAAAGAAGATTCCTACTAACCACATCATCTTATTTTTACGGGTATATTTAGTTTGTACTACCGTACATAGGGTAAAACCAGTAATCACAAAAGCCAAGATGCTTATAAACATTACTAAGATTGCTTGTAAAAAATCAGCGGATGTAAAGAAAGCTATAAATATATCACCGCTTACCCTTACTAATTCAAAGAATTCTTGAATGTCAGCATATTGAAAACTCATGATGATAGTAATTATTGCCACACCAAATAATAAGACCAAGACAGATATCATTATCCATAGAAAGGCTGCTAAAACTTTAGAAGCAAATAACTCATGGCTATTATATGGTAAGGTCAAAGTAAGATAAGCCTGTTTTCCAAACATTGATTGATAATAATTATAAATTATCGTACCTATATTAAATAAGATAACAATAGTCACAAATAAAACCATAAACATTGATACAATTGCCGACAATTTAGTTGGCAAAAAAGGTAAAACCAAACACAATATCAAATATATAGCATATTCCACGACATATATATGATAATTTTGCATGATATCATATTTAATCAACTTTAGCATTTAAATACCTCCCTGAATACCTCATCAACTGATTTATGACGATCTTGTCTTAATTTTTCACTCTCTTGATATAAGATCAATTCTCCATCTTTAATAAAAATTACTTCATCAAAGATCTTTTCTATATCACCTATCAAATGGGTAGAAAATAAAATTAGACTTTCTGGATCATAATTATCTAATATTATTTGCATGATCATATCTCTTGCAGCTGGATCTACACCACCAATTGGTTCGTCTAAAATATATATCTTCGCTTTTCTAGACATTACTAAGGCCAATTGTAATTTTTCTTTGGTACCCTTAGACATTTCACTTACTTTCATCGTAGGCACAATGGCTAAACGTTCTAAGATCGTATAACACTTTTTAACATCAAAATCTTTATACATATCTTCAAATAAATTGATGATATTATTTACTTTCATCCAACTAGGAATATAATTAGTATCTGGCAAATAAGAAATGATTTCTTTGGTATGTTTCCCAATTTTCTTATCATCAATCAATATTTCACCACTATAATCTTTTAATAGACCATTTAATATTTTAATTAATGTGGTTTTGCCACTACCATTAGGACCTAATAAACCTACGATCTTACCTTTTTCGATACTAATTGTAAAATCATTTAAAGCAATCGTCTTACCATATTTTTTAGTAACATTATTAATAGTTATTAATTTACTCATTTGCTTCACTCCTTTTAATCATTTCTATAATCATATTGGCATCATAACCAATATCTTTCATCTTTTGTAAGAATGTTGTTAATTGTTCACGCGCTATTTTTTCTTTCATATCATTTATTTGTTGTTTAGTAGCACAGATATATCTTCCAGATGTTCTTTCTGTTTTCACTAAATTTTCCCTTTCTAATTCACTAAGTGCTTTTTGAACCGTATTAGGATTTACTCCATAAATCAAAGCCAATTCTCGAACAGAAGAAACTTTATCTTCTTCTTTTAATTTATTGGCCATTATTTGCATCTTTATATCATCTACAATTTGTAAATAAATAGGTATATTATCTTTAAATTCAATTGACATATTTACCTCCTTACTGTATTAGTATAGTAATACAGTAATACAAAACTGTCAATACATATTTAAAAAATTTTTGTATAATTATATTAATTGAGGTAGATTATGTATAAATTATTAAGTCTTTTGATCATTATATTAGTTATATTATTAGGTATAGGTATCTATGGTCATATTAATAAGGGTATTAAAGAACCTGTAGAAACTATTACACCTACTCCTGTTGTTTCAACAATCCCTAGTATTATTCCTAGTGAAACTCCTACTATCACTTATGATACTACATCACCTGATAGCATTTATGTAATAGCTAATAAAAAACATTCTTTAGGTGAATATGAACCTAGTGATTTAGTAGCTGTTAGTCATCCTGGTAGTAATGGGGCTCAATATATGCGTGAAGAAGCTGCTCAATCTTTTGAAGAAATGATGGCTAAAGCTGATGAAGATGGTATTGTTTTATATGCCCAAAGTGGATATCGTTCCTATAATACTCAAGTTAGTTTATATCAAAGTTATGCTAATCGTGATGGAATAGCTGCTGCCGATACTTATTCATCAAGAGCGGGATATTCTGATCATCAAACTGGCTTAGCTATGGATATCATGGGAGAAAATACTAGAATGAATGCATCTGATCGTAGTGATTGTCCTATTGAACAATGTGAAGGATCACCAGCTTCCCTATGGTTAGAAGAAAATGCTGCCGACTTTGGTTTTATTTTACGTTTTCCTCAAGGCAAACAAGATATAACAGGATATGTCTATGAATGGTGGCATTATCGTTATGTAGGTAGGGAGGTTGCTAAAGAAATTAAAGAAAGCAACCTAACCATGGAAGAGTTTTTTAATGTATCTGGTGGAGATTACGAAAATAATTAATATTTTTAAGGTTATGCTCAATAATTGAAATATATAATAATGAAGGCATAGAAAATTAATATTTTTACAATATTGTGAATGTTAATAAGTTTTTTCACAATTTTATTTCTTTTTCCTTGTAATTATGTTAGAATTTTGAACCATAAATGAAAAAAATTCATTTATATAAATTGGAGGAAAATTAAATGAAAAAATTATTAGCACTTTGCTTAAGCGCATTAGTATTTGTTGGATGCTCATCTAATAATGCAACTACTAGTGAAACTACAGCTCCTGCAACTACTGAAGCAACTGTAGAAACTACTGCACCAGCTAGTGAAGAAGCTGCTGATGCAATTGTTACAACTGGTAAATATGTTGTTACAAACACAACTGGTGAAACAGTAACTGAATTATATATCTATCAAACTGGTTCAGAAGATAAAGGTACTAACTATGCTGAAGGTGGTTTAGCTGATGGTGAACAAGTAACTATCGATGTTGAAGTTAGTGAAGATGTTGCTGAAGGTTATGCCCAAACATTAGAATATGTAACTGAAAGTGGACGTACAGAAAATGCTTTTCAAACATTGCATTTAGAAGAAGCAAACCTTAACTTATTGGCTAGTGATGCTGATACTTATACTTCTGCAACTCCATTTAGTTTTAATTAATTGAAATATTGTGGTCTAGTAATGATACTAGGCCTTTTTCATACCTCAATGTTATTGTACTTATGTCAAGCAACTTTGAAAATGTCTCAAAAATTTAATAATATAAGCACCATAAAATGATGCAAAAATTATTGAATAGT
>CALVCO010000054.1 GCA_944326095.1 uncultured Erysipelotrichaceae bacterium
TCTTTAAAGCCTATGTTGATACTTACCTCATATTATTTTAAAGCGATGCATCAACCTCATCCAATTTTAGATTATCCAATAAAATCCTTGATAGTTATATATCAAGGATTTTTTGGTGTTTTAACGTTATAAATAATATAAATGAAGCTAAGATAGCTAAGATTATTTGGGTAATTAGAATGCTTATCCAGACACCTTGTAAGTGCATGAATAATGGTAGTAAAAGGGTTAATGCCCATACTAATATTGGTTCTAAATAAATTAGTAGATAGGCATATTTATTATGTTTTGCTGCATAAAAGTATGCAGTAATAGTTTTAGTTATACCAATAAATGCACTAGTTAAAGCAAATAGTGGGAATATCATCATGAAGTCATTATATACAGCTTGACTAGTTCCAAATAAAATAGGGAATATGCCTTGTTGCCATATCAATATTCCACTTAAGATAATACCAAAGATAAAAGAGAAGATTAAGCCACTTTTTAAATAGGTTTGAGCTTCTTTTATCTTATTTAGACCTATAGCTCTACTAATCAATGGTTGTAGACCTTCACCTATACCTTGCATTAATAATTGGGCAATATAATATACATAGCTAATTAAAGCATATATCGCAATGGCATGATCTTGGCCATATAGGGCTAATTGTCTATTCATAATAACGATAATAATGTTACTGCTGATGCTTATACCAAATGGGGAAATGCCAATTTTGAATATTTGTTTTATTAAATCAAAGTCTATTTTAAATTTGATAAAGTTGAATAATAGTTTTCTATTATAAAGATATCCTAATAAGATGATTGCTACAATAGCTTGGGAAGTAATGGTTGCTAAGGCAGCACCACTTAGACCCATATTTAAGGGGAATATAGCTATATAGTCAAGAATTACATTGGCAACACAACCTGCACACATAGCTATCATGGCCATAAATTGGCCTTCAAAATTACGAACAATAGGGCTTAATGCTGTGCCTAACATATTGAAGAAAATGCCAAATATAACCATTTGAATATATTCTTTAGCATATGGCATAATAGTAGGACTTGCTTTAAAAAATAAAAGAATAGGTTCGTGGAATATTTGGAATATGACCATACATATTAAACTTAAGCTTAATATTAATATAAAGCTATTTCCTAATATTTTTCCTTGTAACTCATCGCTATCTTTATGCAAAGATAAAAGTACTCCTGATGCCATGCCTATTCCTGCTCCTAAGGCGAAAATAATAGCGGGAAGGGGATAGGCAATATTGATAGCGGATAGACCTACATCACCTATTTTTTGTCCAATGAATAGACCATCAATGATAGAATATATGCCACTAAAGGTCAAAGCTATCATTGTTGGTAACACGTGATTTATGAATTTTCTTACCATGGAATTAGTATAACATAAAATTTTAGATAAAAGATAATCAATCGTTGACACTTATAAAATAAGGTGCTAGCATTACTTTGTTTTTAAGAGGTAAGATAAGTGACATTAGATAAAGGAATTATAGGTAAAAGCTATCAAGTAAAAAATATAGATTTAGATGATAAGCTTACTAAACATTTACAAGCTATAGGAATGACTAAGGATGTAATTATTACCATTTTAAATAATAAGCATCATGGTACATTGATTATAAAATTAAGACAAACAAGATATGCTATAGGTAGGCATATCAGTAATAAAATTGAGGTGATACCATGTCAAGAAGCTTAAGAATAGGTTTTATTGGTAATCCAAATTGTGGTAAGACCACCTTATTTAATGCTTATACAGGCGCTAATTTAAAAGTAGCCAATTGGCCAGGGGTTACTGTAGAAAAAAAAGAAGGACATTATACATATGATGGCGTAGAACATGTATTGATTGATTTGCCAGGAACTTATAGTTTAACATCCTATACGATGGAAGAAATAGTTGCTAGGGAATATATCATGAGTGATGAAGTAGATGTTATTGTTAATGTTGTTGATGCATCTAATCTAGAGAGAAATTTATATTTAACTTTGCAATTGTTAGAACTTAAAAAACCGATGGTAATTGCTTTAAATATGATGGATATCGTAGAAAAAAGAAAGATGGAAATCGATATGCATCGTCTACCAGAGATGTTAGGTGTACCAGTTGTTAGTGTTTCAGCACGTAAGCGTCAAGGTTTAAAAAGCTTGATGCATGCAATAATTCACCATCAAGATCAAGTGACAAGTGATCCTATTATTCATGAGCATAAGACAGTTAGTAAGCATCGTCATGATCATCATGCTGAATATGCAATGGTATATAAGGATGAAATAGAAGATTTGATAGATGATATTAGCGAACAATTATTAAATAAATATCCAGAAATTGTAAATGTTCGTTATCACGCTATTAAATATTTAGAAAATGATCCAGCTATTCGTAAAAAATATCCATTGAATAAAGAATATGATAGCTATGAAAGTGAAATTATTAATGAAAAATATGATTTTATTGAAGAAATAATTCATGAATGCTTAATTAATAAAGAAAAAGTTGCTTTATTTACTGATCGTATAGATCGTATTTTGACTCATCGTATATGGGGAATTGCGATATTCTTATTAATTATGGCTATAGTATTCTTTTTGACATTTACAATTGGTGATATTTTTAGTGCTTATGTAGAAGAATTTATTAGCTTTTTAAATATTAGCTTAGAAAATATATTGACTAATTTGCATGTTAATGAATTACTTATAAGATTAATATGTGATGGAATTATTGCGGGAGTAGGGGGAATTATTACTTTCTTACCTAATATCATCATTTTGTTTTTTGCCTTAGCAATTTTAGAAGATAGTGGTTATATGTCTAGGGTTGCTTATATCATGGATGATATTATGTCTTCATTGGGTTTATCTGGAAGAGCTTTTATTCCATTATTATTAGGCTTTGGTTGCACAGTACCTGCTATTATGGCAAGTAGAGCCTTGGAAAATAAAAAAGATCGTTTAAAGACAATGATGATAACTCCATTTATGTCTTGTAGCGCAAGATTACCAATTTATATTTTATTTTCGCAAATGTTTTTTGGTAAGTATGCTATGTTTGCCGCCTATTCAATGTATGTATTAGGTTTAATTGTGGCGATTGTAGTAGCTTTTGTTTTACATATTATCGATCATAAGAAAAATGAAAATCCTTTATTAATTGAATTACCAGAATATAAGATACCTAGTGGACGTACGGTATTTATCTATGTTTATGAAAAGGTTAAAGATTTCCTTACAAAAGCTGGTACGACGATTTTTATTGCTAGTATCGTGATGTGGATCTTGTTGAATTTCTCCTTTAGTGGATATACAACGGATATGTCAACTAGCTTTGCGGCAATGATAGGTAAAGCTATTGTTTGGTTATTTGCACCTATTGGTTTAGGATATTGGCAAATTGTTGTAGCGATTATTGCTGGTATTAGTGCAAAAGAAGTTGTAGTTAGTAGCTCAGCAGTATTATTTGCCATAAGCAATATTAATTCGATGGAAGGTATGGTTTTGATGCGAGATAGTCTTGCTACTTTGGGATTTACTAGCTTAAATGCTTATTGCTTAATGATTTTTTGCTTATTATATGTACCTTGTTTTGGTACAATAATGACTATTAAAAAAGAAAGTGGAAGCTTAAAATATACGCTTGGAGTAGTTGGTTTTCAATTGCTTGTTGCTTGGTTAATTACTTTTGTAGTATATCAAGTTGGAATGTTATTTATATAGTGAAAATATTTTCATTAAAGTTTACAAAAATATTTACAAAAAATTGTTGACAAATATTTTTATTGCCTTTATATTATTACTAAATTCTAAGAACAAAAGAGTATTTTGAATATATCTTCAGCGAGTTTAGGTATGGTGAAAGCTAAACAGAGCAATGTTCAAAAGAAGCGCATTTGGGAGAAGTTTATCTGAAATATAGTAGGATAAAACGTTGATGGCGTTAACATTAGAGGTGGTCAATTTTTTGACAATTAGAGTGGTACCGCGATATATAGTCGTCTCTTATTTTAAGAGATGACTTTTTTTATAGGGGAGTGGTAAATATGGATAGTAGTGATCGACGTTGCATAAAATATTTATCAAAAGGAAGAAGGGAGAAAAAGATGAAGAAATTAGTATTAATTATAATGATGTTAATGATGGTTGTTGGATGTGCTTCAACAGAAACAGTTGATTTGGCTGATTATGCACCTTCAAGTGCACCAAGTACTCAAGAAAGTACAAATATCACTAATAAATTGGATGAAATATTAGAAAGCGGAAAATTAGTTGTAGCTACTTCTCCAGATTATGCGCCAATGGAATTTATTGATAGTAGTAAGTCTGGTCAGGAACAATATGTTGGTAGCGATATGGAACTTGCTAGATATATTGCTGAAAAGTTGGGTGTTGAATTGGAAATTAAGGCAATGGATTTTGGTATGGTCTTAAGTTCTGTGGATTTAGGTCAAGCTGATTTGGCAATTGCAGGCTTAGGTTATGAACCTGAAAGAGAAGAAAATTTTGAAATGTCTTATGGCTATAATCAAACTGGTGAATCTAGTTGTCAAGGTTTGATGGTAAAGACAGATAAATATGATGAATATCAAACTTTAGATGATTTTTCAGGTAAAAAGATTATTGCTCAATCAGGTTCTTTACAAGAAAGTTATGTTACTAGTCAATTGCCAGATTCAGAACTTCAACTAGTAACTACCTTAGATTTAGCCGTTATGAGTTTATTAAGTGATAAGGTAGATGCCTTTGCATGTAGTTGTGATCAAATGGAAGCATATGAAAAGAATTATAGTGATATAAGAATGAGTGCTGTACAATTTGATACAACAGTTGAAGATAGTTATAGTGGTAATGTTATTCTTATTCAAAAAGGACAAGAAGATTTATTAGCACGCATTAATGAAATTATTGAAGAAGTAAATGAAAGTGGTATATATCAAAAGTGGAGCGATGATGCAAAAGCATTAGCTGCACAAATGGGATTGGAGTTTGAAGAATAATTATGGGTAGTTCACAAACAATATTAGAAGTATTTATTAATAATTTTCCTTTGTTTATGCAAGGGTTGATGGGTACTTTACAATTAGCTTTTATTACGGTTTTATTTGGTACTATTTTTGGTTCAGTAATTGCTTTTGCTAGAATGTCTAAATTTAAACTTATTAATTTTGTTGTTCAAGCTTATGTTGAGATTATTCGTGGTACTCCAATTTTAGTACAATTATATATTTTCTATTTGTTTTTACCGATGGCTTTTAGTGCTTTAAGTAATGTTAGTGAATATTGGTTTGTAGTTGGTGCTTTAATTATGAATAGTAGTGCTTATGTTTCAGAAATTATTAGAGCGGGAATTCAAGGGGTAGATAAAGGGCAAATGGAAGCTGCAAGATCACTTGGTATGTCCTATAAAAATACAATGTTACGCATTATTTTGCCGCAAGCTGTAAAAAATATTTTACCTGCTTTAGGTAATGAATTTATTATGATGATTAAAGAGACTTCATTAGCTTCAGTATTTTTCATCAATGAATTAATGTGTACGCAAAAGATTTTACAGAGTTCACAATATTTAGTTTGGCAACCACTATTCATTGTGGCAGCTATTTACTTTGTTGTAACCTATGCTTTAAATCAATTAGTTAAATTATTAGAAAGAAGGTTGAGCGTTAGTGACTAAGGATATTATCATTCAAGTAGAAGATTTAGTTAAAGATTTTGGTGATTTACATGTGCTTAAGGGCATTAATGAAGTAATTCATCAAGGTGAAGTTGTTAGTATCATAGGACCTAGTGGCTCAGGTAAATCTACTTTTATTCGTTGTTTAAACTTATTGGAAAAACCAACTAGTGGAAAGATTATTTTTGAAGGAGTAGATATAAATAGTAAAGGAATTAATCTTGATCTTCACCGTCAAAAAATTGGTATGGTTTTTCAACATTTTAATGTCTTTCCTCATTTAACAGTTTTGCAAAATATAACTATTGCGCCAACTTTAGAAAAGAAAATAAGTAAAGAAGAAGCAAATAAAAAGGCTATAGAATTATTAAAGATGGTTGGCTTGGAAGATAAAAAGGATGAATATCCACGTAAATTATCCGGTGGGCAAAAACAAAGATTAGCTATTGTTAGAGCTTTAGCTATGGAACCTGATGTTATGTTATTTGATGAGCCTACTAGTGCGTTAGATCCTGAGATGGTTAAAGAAGTATTAAATGTTATTAAAAAATTGGCTGATGATGGCATGACTTGTGTTATTGTTACCCATGAAATGGCATTTGCTAAATCGATAAGTGATCGTGTTTTATTTATGGATGATGGTATTATTCAAGAAAGTGGTACTCCTTTACAAATATTTGAAAATCCGCAAAATCCAAGAACCATAGAATTTTTAAGTAAGGTGCTATAATATGAAAACAACATTTAAATGTGATTATTATTATGATTATGAAACGATTATAAAAAATTGCCAATATTTTGTTAGTAATTATCCTGAGTTAGTGAAGATGGAAGTTATTTATACTACAAATAAAAATAGAAATATTGTTGCGCTTACTCTTACTAATTTTAATAGTGGTAATGAACTAGCAAAACCAGCAATTTATATTGATGCAAATACCCATGCTGGGGAGGTTTGTGGTAGTATGGTGGCAATGCATACATTGGATTATCTACTTACTAATTATTATGATAATTCTAAGGTTGCAAAACTATTAGATGATTATACTTTCTATATTATCCCTAGAATTTCGGTTGATGGTAGTGAAGTTTATTTAAAGAGTGCTTATAGTTTAAGAAGTGTGGATCGTGATTATCTAAAAGAAAATGAAGGAATATATCAGGAAGATATTGATGGTGATAATTGCATTAGAATGATGCGTATTAAAAATCCTTTAGGAAAATGGAAGAAAGATCCAAGTCATGAAATAGCGATGATTCATCGAGAACCTGATGATGTTGAAGGTGAATTCTATGATATTTTTATCGAAGGCATGATGGAAGGGAAATCCTTTGATGATTTATTTGAACAAAAAAATCGTTGGGGTTTAGATTTTAATCGTAATTATCCTTTTGGTTGGTTTGGTGAACATCGCCAAAAGGGTTCTGGTCCTTATCCACTTTCTAATCCTGAAAATAAAGCAGTTGTGGACTTTGTCTTAGCTCATCCTAATATTGGAGTGGTATTAACTCATCATACTAGTGGTGGTGTTCTATTATATCCTCCTGGTACTAAGCCTGAAAAATTAGCTGATAAAGATGATATGAAAATGTTTAAAGAAATTGGGGCCATGTGTACTCAAGAAATGGATTATCCTTGTATCAATATCTTTGATAATTTCAATGATGATCAAGAATTTTATCCTTCTGGGGCTTTTGATGATTGGTGCTATCAGGAACAGGGAATTTTGGCCTATACTTTAGAATTATGGGATTTGCGAAAAAAGTGTGGTAAGAGTGTAAATTGGTTTGATAATTCTGAAGAGACTCCTGCGCAAAAATTGGAAGTTTTTAAAGCAATAATAGATTATGCCATAAAGGAGAATTTAGATGTTTTAAAACCTTGGACTAAAATTAACCATCCACAATTTAAAGAAGTAGAAATTGGGGGTATAGCTAGCAAATTTTTTTATCAAAATCCTCCTACTAAATTCTTATGGAATGAAGTAGAAAATGGGACTAGATTTACTTTGCGTTATGCTTTGAGTTTACCTAAATTGACTATTTTAAATCATGAAGTGGAAAAGCTTGGTGAAGATACTTATAAAGTTGATGTAGTAAT
>CALVCO010000055.1 GCA_944326095.1 uncultured Erysipelotrichaceae bacterium
GCAAGATTAGTAGCTCTTTCAATATCATTTACCGCACCAGTAGTAATATCATCAAAGAATAATTCTTCAGCACTACGACCACCTAAATAAGAAGTAATAGTAGCCAATAAATCCTTCTTGGTATTCATCATCTTCTCATCTTTTGGTGTCATCAAGTTATAACCACCAGCTTGTCCACGAGGAATGATAGTAACCTTTTGTACGATTGTTGCATCATCTAAATATAAACCAATAATCGCATGTCCAGATTCATGATAAGCAACCAACTTCTTAGTCTTTTCATCATATGTACGACTCTTTTTAGCAGGTCCCATCATAACTCTATCAATAGCTTCATCTAGATGCTTCATAGTAATAACATTACTATCTTCACGAACCGCTAAGATACTAGCTTCATTTAAAACATTTTCAAGGTCAGCACCAGAGAATCCCGGTGTACGTTTTGCTAAAGCATCCAAATCAATTTCACTAGATAAATGCTTATTACGTGCATGAACCCCTAAGATAGCTCTTCTACCATTACGATCAGGTAAAGCTACTGTAATTTGTCTATCAAAACGACCAGGTCTCAATAAAGCAGGATCTAATACATCAGGTCTATTTGTAGCAGCAATAATAACGATACCAGCATTATCATTGATGCCATCCATCTCAACTAATAATTGGTTTAATGTTTGTTCACGTTCATCATGACCGCCACCAATACCAGCACCACGTTGACGACCTACCGCATCAATTTCATCAATGAAGATCATACAAGGAGCAGTTTTTTTCGCATTTTCAAACATGCTACGCACACGGCTAGCACCAACACCGACAAACATTTCTACGAAATCTGAACCAGAAATACTATAGAAAGGAACATCAGCTTCTCCAGCAACAGCCTTTGCTAATAAAGTTTTACCAGTTCCTGGAGGACCTACTAATAGGATACCCTTAGGTATACGAGCTCCCATTTTTTCAAATTTCTTAGGAAATTTCAAATAATCAATAATTTCCTTCATTTCTTCTTTTTCTTCATCACAACCCGCTACATCATCAAATTTAACTTTAATATTAGATTCCAAACGAGCTTTAGACTTAGAAAATTCAAAAGCCTTCGCATTTGAACCACCATTCATCTTAGATAATAGATAAACAGCAAATGCTCCAAATAAGACAATAGGCAATAAATTACTCAATAAATCTAACCAAATATTAGATTCATTCGCATCCACAAATTGAATAGCAGCACCATCACTAGTCAAAACATCCGTAATCGCATCAATTTGCGTATTAGGAATCATACTAGCAACCACTACTTCACGACCTTGATCACTCTCATAACCAGCTCTAACAGTTATAACATTGTAATCAACGGTAATTACTGCCTCATTAATCTTCTCTTCTTCAATAACTTGCATAAATTCATCATAAGTAACACTTGTAGATGATGAACCTGTACCTGTAAACATTAAGCTATATAAAGCAATAGCCAAGATGATATAAGGCAAGAAATTAATAATTCTATTCTTTTTTGGCATTAATTAATTCTCTCCTTTATTTATAACACTCTTCTTTTAATACTCCAACATATGGTAAATTACGATATTTTTGATTAAAATCTAAACCAAAACCAACCACAAATTCATTTTCAACTTCAAAGCCAATATAATCAGCTTTAATATCAATGACTCTACGAGAAGGTTTATCTAACAAAGTTACGATTTTTACACTATTTGCACCCTTGTTTTGCAACATCTTCTTAACCGTACTCAATGTTCTACCAGTATCAACAATATCTTCAACTAAGATAATATCAACACCCTTAATAGAAGTATTTAAATCTTTATTAATCTTAATATCACCAATAGATTCTGTACCATCATAACTAGATACATCCATAAAATCTATTTCAACATCCATTTCCACTCTTTTAATCAATTCAGACAAAAAAGGAACTGAACCTTTCAACAAAGCAACAAATAAAACTTTATTTGGATTATTAGCATAATCTCTATCAATTTCTTTAGCCAATTCATGACATCTTTTTACAATTTCTTCTTCTGAAATCAATACTTTTTTAATATTAGGATTCATCTACTTTCTCCTTTAAGTTATTATCTAATTTTATCACAAACAAATTATGATTTAAAGTATAGTGCGCCTCATCACAACCCAATCCAGGCACTAAAATAATATCCCCATGCCGATTTTTAACAACTGGCCATGTTAATCTATCAATTAAAGATATTTTACGATCAATAAAGAAACGTGAAAGCTTCTTATGACCAAAACGCATCTTAATCTTATCACCAGCTTTAGCATTACAAATTGTCAAAGGAAAATCATCTTCACTTACACTAACTCCATCAATATTTCTTCCCTTGTTACTTACCATAAAATAAGGTGTTTTTAAGTCACAATAAGATTGTAATACAAAATTATAATCTTGTCTTGAATTTCCCACAATTTCACAACTTTTATAGCTCTTATTAAACAAATTGCCCTTAATGTCTAATAAAAAGGTATCTTTTTGCACAATTTTTTTCATTATATCTTCAATATGATCATTGCTAAGATGACACTTACTAACATATGCAAAGTAATATCGCAAAAAAGCTCTTTTATCTTCAATAATCCAATAATCATCTAAAGCAAATTTATTATCATGGATAAATGAAGCAAAATAATCTTTTCTTTTAGCTAATCTAATATTTTCTTCATTTATCTTTATTACCATTTCATCTTTAGCTACTTTATCCATTTTACTAATCATATTATGACGAACTACATTACGTGCATAATCATCACTAAGATTAGACTCATCTATTCCATATTTAATGCGATGATATAAACAATAATTCTCTAAATCATTTTTATCATAAGCAAGCAAAGGACGATAAACTCTTAGGCCATCTAAATAAACTTCTTTTCTTAAGCCATAATAATCTACTTCTAAATTCTTATCCTTTTGCATAATATAAGTTTCAATTAAATCATCTTTATGATGAGCTATCAAAACACCAGCTAAAGCATATTTATCAACCAATTCTCTAAAGAAATCATAACGATATTTACGCGCAAAAGCTTGAAAATTACCTACATATTCATAAGGCTTATCTAATAAGAAAAAAGGAATATGATACTTTTGACAATAATTTTTAACAATTCTAACATCCCTAGTAGCACTATCCCTTTTTAAATAATTAACACAAGCTACCATAATTCGCATATTTAATGATCTAGCCATAGCTAAAAGGGCCATTGAATCTGGCCCTCCACTACATCCTATTAACCATGGTAATTCTTTAATATTTTTATCCATCAATCTCAACCCTATCGATATGAGCTCCAAGCGCTCTTAATTTAGCATCGATATTCGCATATCCTCTATCGATATGATAAATTTCATGAATACGCGTTTGACCATCAGCCATCAATCCTGCAATGATTAATGAAGCACCACATCTTAAATCCGTAGCCTCAACATCATCACCAAATAAAGCTATCGGTCCATTGATTAATGCCGAACCATTTCTAACATCAATATCTGCACCCATTCTTTGCAATTCTACACAATGTTTAAAACGCTCAGGATAAATAGTCTCTTTAATTGAACTTTGTCCATTACATTTACACATTAAAGAAGTAAGTGGTTGTTGTAAATCAGTTGCAAATCCAGGATAAGGTGCTGTCTTAATATCAACAGGTTTTAAATTTTCACTATGATAAACGGTAACACTATCAATATCAACATCCATCTTAACACCCATCTCATCTAATTTAGATAATAAAGCTTCTAAATGAGTTGGAATTATATTAGTAACCCGAACTTTTTTAGCCATTGCCGCCGCAATGATAATAAAAGTACCAGCCTCTATACGATCAGGAATAATCTCATGGAAACAACCTATTAAATTTTCACTACCATCAATGGTAATTACATTAGTACCAGCACCTCTAACTTGCGCACCCATCTTATTTAATAAAGTCGCAATATCAATTATTTCTGGTTCTTTAGCAGCATTTTCAATTACTGTTCTACCCTTAGCATATACAGCAGCCATCATAATATTAATGGTAGCTCCCACACTTGCAATATCTAAGAATATTTTATTACCAATTAATCTATCAGCGCTAATGGTATAACAACCCTTATCATAAACAACAGTTGCTCCTAAAGCCTCAAAGCCTTTCAAATGTAAATCAATAGGTCTAGGTCCTAAATAACAGCCTCCAGGCATCTTAATCTTAACATAACCATATTTACCAAGTAAGGCTCCCATAAAATAATAAGAAGCTCTAAGCTTAGTAACTGCCGCACTATCTAAAGTCGTATTTTTCATTTCAGTTGGATCGATAATCAAATGATCATCCGCCACTTTAGTAACTTTTACATTCAATTCTTTTAGGATATCTGCTAAATTATCAACATCCGCAATCTGTGGAACACCCACAATTGCCACCGGACCATTTGCCAGAATTGAAGCAGGAATCAACGCAACCGTAGCATTTTTAGCCCCACTAACTCTAACTTCACCTTCTAATAAGTGACCACCTTCAATCCTAAAGATTTCTTCCATCATTCTCACTTCCTTACATAATCTAATAATTCATTAATATCATTAATTAACATATCTGCCTGACTTTGATCTTGTCCGAAACGATCATCTTTACGCGCTATACAAAAAGCCTTACTAGCCTTACCAGCTGCTATGCCTATAGTTGAATCTTCATAAACAATGCACTCTTCACTAGTAACATGCAATTTATCCATAGCATAAAGATATATCATTGGATCTGGTTTACTACGCTCAAAGTCATCACCACTAACTATACAATCAAATAAATCTTCAATTTCCATTTGTCGCAAGTTATCCATTATTGTATTCATCGGACTAGCAGAACATAAAGCTAATTTTAGCCCCATCTGCCTAAATGATACCAAACATTCCTTAACATTGGCAAACATAATTTTCTTACAATCTAAAGGATCTTCTTCACCAAAATACTTTTCATTAATTTTAGCTAATTCTTCTTTAGTATATTTACCATCAAACATCTCATAAAGCATATCATAGGTCGTAGCCATCGTCGTACCAATCAATTTATTTAATTCTTGATGATCACCCTTAAAACCTAAACGCTTCATCCATTTATAAGTACCAAAATGATAATAATATTCACTATCAATCAATACTCCATCCATATCAAATAATATAGCCTTTATCATTTTATCCATCCAAAATGCTTTAAAGCAAATTCAATACCATCTTCATCAGAATCATGCGTAATAAAATCCGCCAACTCTTTAAGCTCATCACACGCATTAGCCATTGCAATCTTAAAAGGAGCCTTTTGAAACATTTTTATATCATTAATACCATCACCAAATACTACGATATCTTCAACATTACCACCAAGCATCTTAACCATCTTTTCAATACCCTTATATTTATCATCAGGTTCAACTAAACGAAAAGGTGACCACTCATAACCCATTAAACATAATTCCTTCAAACCTTCAAGCTTAGCTATCTTCTCTCTATCTTTATTTATTATAAATAAACGACGAATCTTCGCATTTTCAAAATCCATATCAGGTGCATATTTAACATCATCTAAGATTAATACATCCCTACCAACCATGCCCAAGAAATTCTCATACTTACTATAAGCACTTCTATCATTATCAATATTAATTGCATAAGGAATATTTAATTCTTCACATTGTCTAATCATCGATTTCATTTCATCAACATTTGGATATTCAAAATAAATTTGCTTGTTATCTTTAACTAAACAATTTCCACCTTCACAAACATAATTATTTATCTTAATTCTTTGGGCAAATTCATCAGCTAAAAATTGCGCTCTACCGGTTGCTAAAGCTACAAAATGTTCAGAATTCTTCAATTGTTCTATAGCCCTAATTGTAGACTCAGGAATTTTACTAAATACTTTAGAACTAGTTAATGTACCATCGATATCAAAAAAGAAATATTTCATGCTAGTCTCCCTTACAAACGCAACAATTATAGCATAATTACATAACCTTATTCCATCAAAAAAAGCCCAAGCATATGCTTGAGCTAAAAATATAAGATTATTTAATTAAGCTTTGTCAGCTGAACCAAATTGTTTCATCAATTCGATTGTCTTTTCAGTAATTGCTTTAGCACCTGGAGCTAATAATTTACGAGGGTCATAACCTTTACCTTCTAAATCTTTACCAGCTTCAATATATTTACGAGTAGCATCAGCAAATACTAATTGTAATTCAGTATTAACATTAATCTTAGAAACACCTAAAGAGATAGCTTTTAAGATTTGATCTTGTGGAATACCAGAACCACCATGTAATACTAATGGTTTACCATCAGTGCTAGCTTGAATTTCAGCTAAACGATCAAAGTTCAATCCAGCCCAGTTTGCAGGATATTTACCATGAATATTACCAATACCAGCAGCTAAGAAATCAACACCTAAAGCAGCGATATCAGCACATTCTTTTGGATCAGCTAATTCACCATTAGAAGTAACGCCGTCTTCAACACCACCGATACCTCCAACTTCACATTCTACAGAAATACCTTTGCTATGAGCTAAAGCAAGAATTTCTTTACTCTTAGCAACGTTTTCTTCGAAATCATAATGAGAACCATCAAACATTACAGAAGTAAAGCCAGCTTCGATACAAGCTTTAGCACCTTCAAATGTACCATGGTCTAAATGTAAAGCAACTGGAACTGTAATACCCATATAATCATGGATTTCTTTAACCATTGCTACAACATTCTTATAACCAGCCATATATTTACCAGCACCTTCAGAAACACCTAAGATAACAGGTGAATTTGCTTCTTGAGCAGCTGCTAAAATTGATTTGGTCCATTCCATGTTATTAATGTTGAATTGTCCAACTGCATAATGCCCTTCATGAGCTTTTTTAATCATTTCTGTTGCAGAAACTAATACCATTTTAAATTTTCCTCCTACTTGTATAACTCAATTTTAAAACATTTTACAACTTTTTTAAAGTAGTAAGATTAATTTTCCACTATTAAATCCTTAGTATTTTCTAAACGAACATTATCCTTGATAATAACAAATTCCAAGTAATCCATATTATCACTAACTTTTCCTAAGTTATCACCCTGTTCAACCTTATCACCAATACTATAGTTAACGCTACCCATATCAATATACATACTAATATATCCATCTTCATGCGTAATGGTAACATCATAAGTACCATTTAAACGCTTATCAATATTAGTAACTTCACCATCAGCACTAACTAATACCTTAGCTTCATTAATATCTTCACACGTTAAGGCAATACGCTTATAACCTTTTTCCTCATCAAAATCACGAACTACTTCGCCATCTTCAATAGGACTAATAAATGATGTTTCGGCACTAACACTACATACACTTAATAAAACAATTCCTAAAAATAAAATAATTTTCTTAACTGACTGCAATTTTACCAACATCCTTTCTTTTACAAGGTGTTTTTATTATATCACTAAATATCAATTAATGAAAGCGCTTTATTTTATTAAATACTTAGCAAAAGCTTTATGATTATCCAAGTGAACTTCTTTGATGAGTGAACCACCCACACTTATAGAAGTGAAGGCTTCGTATAAGTTACAAAGTAAC
>CALVCO010000056.1 GCA_944326095.1 uncultured Erysipelotrichaceae bacterium
ATCTTTTACAATTTCCCTAATAGAAATTTAAGCAATTCATCTCGCACTTAAGAAGTGAGAGTGTTCTTGCTTATTTTTAGATAAATGTTGTTTTTTTAAGAAACAATCATTTGTTAAGTAGCCAGTCAGCTACATCGATAATTTTTATGCCTTCATATTGATATTCGGGATTTCTTGTTCGTGCTATCACAATTTTGGGATAAGCATCTTTTATTTTAAGAAGAGGGTCAATTTCGCGTTTAAATGTTTCGGGCAAGGTTATATTATCTGAAACCTGGATATAAATCTTTTCACTTCTTTTAAGTGCTATAAAATCAATTTCTTTTTTGTATAAAATACCAACGTAAATTTCATATCCTCTTCTAAGCAACTCCAACGCAACAATGTTTTCTATTATTCTACCGCTATCCAAATTTTTTGTTCCGAGCTTAGCATAACGAAAAGCATGATCGCTTAAATAATACTTATCATTGGTTGCTAGGTATTTTTTTCCTTTGATATCATATCTTGGAATTTTGTAAAAAGCAAAAGCATTGCAAAGATAGTTCAAGTATTTGCTTACAGTTTTATGATTGATTTTGTCTTTGTTTGAATTAAGCGTATCTGCAATGCTTCTTGCGGAGCTTAAGTTGGATATATTATCCATCAAGAATTGCGAAAGCCTGTCTAGTAATATGGGACTTTTAATATTATATTTTTGTCTTATATCTCTTAAAATCAATGTATTGAAGACATTTTCAATATAATCATATTTATCTTCCTGCTCTTCATATAGGTAAGAACCGGACATACCACCTTCAAACATATATTTGTCAAAAGCTAAATGTTTGTCTGTTAATTCAAAGTATTGCATATATTCCGTAAAGGAAAATGGATATACCTTAATTTCAAATGTTCTTCCTGTGAACAAAGTTGCTAAATCAGAGCTTAGTAAAAAAGCGTTTGATCCTGTAATATATATATCATACATTTCTGTCGCATGTAGATTGTTAATGCATAATTCAAAGTTGTTACACATTTGAATTTCGTCAATCAAGACGAAATTATCTTTATTCTCTACATAATTGTTTTCTATATATTCATTTAATTTTGTATATTCTTTAAGGTTGTCATATTTAGATAGATTAAAATTAATGTGAATTATATTTGCGTTCGAATTATTCTTCATTACATATGATTTGAAGGCTTCCAACAGTTTAGATTTACCACAACGACGTACACCGGTTAGTACTTTAATATCAGGAGTATTTATTACGGCAATCATTTTATCTAAATATTGTTTTCGTTCAATCAATTTCACTTAAATTCACCTCGTGTATTTATTATAACATAGTACTTCCCAAAAATAAAAAAAATTCATTTTTGGGAAGTAAGAGAATTTTCTAAATAATATAATCTTTTTTTCTTCATACAATATATATTCCGTTTTTAATAATTTTTCTTTAGAAATTTAATAATTGTTTTTAGAATATTTGATTAAATTCCTTGAAAATGTTGAAGTATTAGTTATTAATTAGGATAACATGCAAGCTTTTTGGCATTTTTAATGCAATATGATAAAATATTACATGTTAATAAGGTAAATATATGCAGACAAGATGGGCGAAAAAGATTGATGTCAAAAATTGTTTCAGTGAGTATCCCCGAATGCATATGCAAAGGGATAACTATACTTGTTTAAATGGTATTTGGCAATATGAAATTACAAGTAAAGATGGACAACCTGGATCAAATTATAAAAATATTTTGGTCCCTTTTCCTGTTGGTTCACCTTTAAGTAAGGCTCCGGAAGTCTTAAAAGATGATGAAGTATTATGGTATCGTAAACGTTTTAGTTATCAAAGAACTAATGAAAGAACGATATTGCATTTTGAAGCTGTTGATCAAAAGTGTGTAGTTTATTTAAATAATGTAGAAGTTGGTGTACATAGTGGTGGTTATTTACCTTTTAGTATGGATGTTACGCGCTTTTTACAAGATGATAATATTTTGATAGTAGCTATTAGTGATAGAAGTGATAAGAGTATTTATGCTTATGGTAAACAACATTTAGAACCTAGTACTATTTGGTATAAAGCAACCGCAGGAATATGGGGTACAGTATGGTTAGAAGATGTTTGTGAAAGGCATATTGAAGATATTAAGATTACGCCATTATTTGATGATGCGAGTGTATTTATTCAATTGTTTGGTGATTTTGAACAAGCAGTTATTACGGTTAGAGATAATGGGGAAGATGTCTTTAAGGATATTGTTAAGGATAAGCAAATATTATTGAAGTTTGATACTTTTAAGCCTTGGACTTGTGATAGTCCCTTCTTATATGATGTTTATGTTGAGACGGCTGATGATTATATCAAGAGTTATTTTGGTATGCGTAAATTTAGTAAGGGCAAAGATCGTCATGGTTTTGTGCGTTTTATGTTAAATAATAAGCCTTTATTTTTGAGTGGGTTGTTGGATCAGGGCTATAATTGCGATGGTTTATATACATATCCTAGTGATGAAGCAATGATTTATGAATTACAAACAGTTAAAGAAATGGGTTTTAATATGTTGCGTAAACATGTAAAGATTGAAAATGAACGTTGGTATTATCATTGTGATCGTTTGGGTATTTTAGTTATGCAAGATATGGTCAATGGTGGTAATGATTATGATATGTCTTTGGTGCAATATAAAGGATATCTAGGCTTTAAGAAAAAAGATGATGATTATAAGGCCTTTGGTAGAGATAATCCTAAGTCTAGGACGATGTTTGAAAAAGAATTGTTGGGAATGATAAATCATCTTTATAATCATCCATGTATTTTTAGTTGGGTCATCTTTAATGAAGGATGGGGCCAATTTGATAGTTTACATTGGGTAGATAAGGTTAGAGAAATGGATCAAACACGTTTAATTGATCATGCGAGTGGCTGGTTTGATCAAAAGGGTGGCGATTTTAAGAGTCGTCATGTATACTTTGGTCCATATATTCATTTTAAAGATCGTCATGGAAGAATTGAAATCTTGAGTGAATTTGGTGGTTATGCTTATAAAGAATATGGGCATAGTATGGGTGAAAAAGTTTTTGGTTATAAGAAGTTTAAAGAAAAATTAAAACTTGGACAAGCTATTTATGATTTATATGATAAACAAATTCGTAAGGCGATAAATAAGGGCCTTAGTGGTTGTATCTATACGCAACTTAGTGATGTTGAAACGGAGATGAATGGTTTGTTTACATATGATAGAGAAATATTAAAAGTAGAAAAACGTTTAATGAATCGCATTAATCGTAAATTAATAAGGATGGTTAAGTAATGGAAAATAAATTAATTAAGGCATTAGCGTTGAATGATCATGTAAGAATATATGGTATTGATTGTACTAAATTAGTAGAAGATACACGTTTACAACATGATTTATGGCCTACATCATGTGCTGCATTAGGTCGTATTGAAGCAGTAGCTTGTATGATGGCTTCAATGTTAAAAAATGATGATGAGAAAATTACTATTAATATAAATGGTAATGGGCCAATAGGTACATGTTTAGTAGTAGCTAGTAAAAATGGTGATGTTAAGGGTTTTGTTGGTAATAATGAAATCTGTATGCAATATAATGATAGTGGTAAATTAGCTGTTGGTTTAGCTGTTGGTACGGATGGTTATTTAAGTGTTACTAGAAATCTTGGTTTAAAAGAGAATTTTACAGGTAAAGTAAAATTAGTTAGTGGGGAAATTGGTGATGATTTTGCTTATTATTTTAGTATAAGTGAACAGACACCTTCTATCGTTAGTGTTGGCGTATTAGTTGATAGTGATAATAGTGTTAAATGTGCTGGAGGATTATTAATTCAATTGATGCCTGATGCTAAAGAAGAAGATATTGAGGCTTGTGAAGCTTTAGTTAAGACTTTAAAACCTATTTCTACATTATTAGATAGTGGTGAAAAGATTGAAGATATCGTTAAGTCATTGTTTGATGATGTGGAAATTGTAGAAGAAAGTAGTGTTAGATGGCATTGTGATTGTTCAAAAGAGCGTTTTATGGCAGGAATATCTACATTACATGCTGATGAGATTCAAGCGATGATTGATGAAGATCATGGTTGTGAAGTTAAATGTGAATATTGTAATAAAAAATATCATTTTACAGAGGATGAATTAAAGTCTATTTTGGAGTTTAAACGTTCATGTTTAAGATAGGTGATGTAACAATTAAAAATCCTATCGTAATAGCGCCAATGGCAGGTGTTAGTAATTCAGCTTTTAGATCAATTTGTTATAACTTTGATGCTGGTTTAGTTTATAGTGAAATGATTAGTGATAAGGCTTTGATGTTTAGTAGTTCAAAGACTTTAGAAATGTGTCAAAGTTTAGAAAATGAACATCCTTTGACTTTTCAATTATTTGGTCATGATATGGATTCGATGATTGAGGCTGCTAAATATTTAGATACTAAGACTAATTGCGATATTATCGATATTAATATGGGTTGTCCAGTAAATAAGATTGTTAAGTCTAATGCGGGTAGTGCCTTGATGAAGGATAAGGAATATGCCATTGAATTAGTTAAAAATATTATTTTAAATGTGCATAAACCTGTTACAGTTAAGATGCGCTTAGGTTGGACTAAGGAAACGATAAATTGTTTTGAATTAGCTTTAGGGCTACAAGAAGTAGGGGTTAAGGCAATAGCTTTACATGGTAGAACTAGAGGACAGATGTATGAAGGAAAAGCCGATTGGGAATATGTTAAGAAGATGAAAGAAATCTTAAATATTCCAGTAATTGGTAATGGCGATATCAAGACGGTTGATGATGCCTTAGCGATGTTAGAATATACCAAGTGTGATGGCATAATGATAGGTAGAGGGGCTATTGGTAATCCCTTTTTGATTAAACAGTTGGCGGATGCTTTAAATGGTGCTAAACATGATATGCCTAGTTATGATCAAAGAATTGCAATGTGCTATGATCATGCGAAAAGACTTTGTGAATTAAAAGGTGAAAGAATTGCGATGAAGCAAATGCGTGGTTTGGCTAGTTGGTATATTCAGGGTATGCCTTATAGCGCCAAAATAAAAAACGCATGTACTAGTTTAAATACATACGCTGATTTGGAAAAATTATTTGGCGATTATTTAACAAGAATTCACGAAAATGAATTATAGTTAATTAGCTTAATAATGCCACTAGCAATTAGTACTATACCTAATAGACTAATCGCAAAGGTTGCGATACCAAAGGCATTAAAGATAATTAAGATACCAATAATAAGTGGAGCGAAGCATGATAGGATACTATCGATGTAGCGCTTCATTTTTATTTGTTCAATAGCCATAGGTAAGGCAAAGATACTATTAACTATGATTAATAGGCCAATTACTAATGGGAAAAAGCCTAAGATAAATTTCCAACATAAGATAATTAATAGCCCAATAATCATTGGTACTATAGCACTTCCTAAAGCAATATAAGTTTTATATTCTTCATCTAGTCTAAAATAACTAATTAAATTGATAATGCCAAAGACAATGATTAATACGCCAATTACCATAAGTACTAAATAGCTAGTTAGTCCAGGCCAAAATAATAAGATGGCACCAACTATTATAGAAAGAATTGCTTCTAGACGATTGTTTGAGTTTGAATAAATAAGATATTTCATAAGATTTTCCTTCCTTATTTATATTATACGCTTTAATTTAGTAAATAAACATTATTATGCATAAAATTAATTGTGTTAAAAGGGAAGATTTGCTATAATACATGCGTAAAAAATATTAACAGTGATGATAGAAAAGCAGTAGTTGATAGGCAATTGTTTATAGCGAGTTTCTTGATGGTGGAAGTAGAAACAACAATTTATCAATGAATAAAGATTTCTGGAGCTGATCGTGCTCGCGTTAAGAGATGACTCATAGAGTTGATGAGGTAGTCGAAGTGATTCGATTATGAAATAGGGTGGTACCACGATTAATTCGTCCCTAAAAAGGTGCTTTTTTTATTATGTAGGAGGAAAAATGGAACAAAATTTATCAGAACAAGAATTAGTTAGAAGACAAAAGATGCAAGATTTAATTGACAAGGGTATTGATCCATTTGGACATGCATTTACGCGTACCCATCGTTCAGCTGATTTAAAGAAATTATATGGCGATAAGACTAAAGAAGAATTACAAGAATTAAATGTTGAAGCTAGTGTAGCTGGTAGAATTATGACTAAACGTCGTATGGGTAAATTAGGCTTCATGCATATTCAAGATCGTGATGGTCAAATTCAAATTGTTGTTAATAAAGGGGTAGTTGGCGAAGAAGTTTATGAAATCTTTAAAGCAAGCGATATCGGTGATATCGTTGGTATTAAAGGTGAGGTAGTTAAGACAGATTCTGGTGAATTATCTGTAAAAGCTCATGAATATACCCATCTATGCAAAGCATTACGTCCATTACCAGAAAAATTCCATGGTTTGACGGATGTTGAAGAAAGATTTAGAAGACGTTATGTTGACTTAATTATGAATGAAGAGAGTCGTAAAGTAGCAATGCTTCGTCCAAAAATTATTCGTGCTATTCAACATTATCTTGATGGACAAGGTTTAATTGAAGTGGAAACACCAGTATTACAGCCTATTTTAGGTGGAGCTGCTGCTAGACCATTTGTTACTCATCATAATACTTTAGATATGGACTTCTATTTACGTATAGCTACTGAGTTACCATTAAAGCGTTTAATCGTTGGTGGTATGGAAGGTGTTTATGAAATCGGTCGTTTGTTTAGAAATGAAGGTATGGATACTAAACACAATCCAGAATTTACTACGGTTGAAGCATATGTAGCTTATAGTGATATGTATGGTATGATGGATCTATGTGAAAACTTATTAAATAGTGTAGCTATGGAAGCTATTGGTAAAACAGAATTTGAATGGAATGGTAAGACTATTAGCTTACAAAAACCATTTAAACGTATCAGTATGGTAGAAGCTATTAAAGAAGTTACTGGCGTAGATTTTAGTAAGCAAATGAGTGTTGAAGAAGCTTTAGAATTGGCTAAAGAACATCATGTAGAAGTGGAAAAACATCAAATGACTTTTGGCCATATTGTAAACTTATTCTTTGAAACTTTCTGTGAAGAAAAAATGGTTCAACCAACATTTGTTTATGGTCATCCAATTGAAGTTAGTCCATTAGCTAAAAAAGCTGAAGATCCTCGTTTTACTCAACGTTTTGAATTATTCATTGATGGAACAGAATACGCAAATGCCTTCAGTGAATTAAATGATCCAATCGATCAAAGACAACGTTTTGAAAAACAATTAGAACTTAAAGCATTAGGTGATGATGAAGCTAGTGAAATGGATACTGATTATGTTGAAGCCTTAGAATATGGTCTTCCTCCAACAGGTGGTATTGGTATTGGGGTAGATAGATTAGTAATGTTCTTAACTGGTCAAACATCTATTCGTGAAGTATTACTATTCCCACATATGAAGAATAAATAAAAATATTAAAATAGCTTGTTATAATGAAATTCACTATAACGTAAGCGTCAAATAAAATACATATAAAAAGATCAGAGGTTTCACATCATTATTTGCGATTCTTCTGATCTTTTGTT
>CALVCO010000057.1 GCA_944326095.1 uncultured Erysipelotrichaceae bacterium
GATGTTACTGTACTATTCGTACATGCTCAAGACCATTTGATGACAGCTATGGAAGTTAGAACTTTAGCAGAAAATATCATTAAGATTAATAAACGTTTAGCTGCATTAGAAGAAAAATAAAAATGATATTTGAAGAATTAATATTTAATCAAAAAAAGATACGTGGTTTTTTACATGAAGCTAATAATAATGAGCTAGTAATTATGGTTCATGGCTTTATGGGCAATAAGATTGATCATCATTTTATGGCTAAAATGTATGCGCAAGATATTAATGCATGTGGCTTTAATGTATTTCGCTTTGATTTTTTAGGATCAGGTGATAGTGATGGTGATTTTTATGAAGATGAAGGTATCGCTAAACAGATTGCTCAGTTGGATTTTGTGATTAATCATTTTAAAGCTTTAAAATATAATGTTCATTTGTTTGCTTATAGTTTGGGTGGAGTGATAGCTACTCATGTTCATGAAGATATAAATTCTTTATTTCTTTTATCTCCTGCAGGTAATTTCAAAGATATTTTAAAACAAATGTTAAATGCTGGTAAGAAATATTTTGATGATTATGAATTTAATGGTTTTCATATCAACAAACATTTTGTTCAAGAAGCTAATGAATTTGCTTATTTTGAAAATATGCTTAAGGTAAATAAAGTAAAAATAGTACAGGGAAGTAAAGATCAATATGTTTCATTGAAAAGCTATGATATGTTTAAAAAAATATATCCTAATTGTGAGGCGATAATGATTGAAAATGGCGATCATTGTTATACAACAATTGAAACAACTAATATAGTTAGAAAGGAAATTAAAGATTTTTATGGCAACTTTAAAAACATGGAAAACTAAGAATAATAAAGATAAAGATCGTAAATATAAAAGATCTGTAGGTGTTACAGATTATGATATTCCTTATTTTAGCTATAGGAGTGCCTTTATTATTCTAATCATGACTTTGATACCACTATTTGTAATACCTTATGTATGTGATTTGATTAATATTGATTTTAGAATTCCAACTATTTTATTAGGTGGTTTAATATCTGGTTTTACTACAGCTTATGTACAATTCTTTATTGAAAGAGATACAGGTTTATGTAAATCATTTTGGATAGTTGGTTGTTTATTATCATTATTTATTGGTTTATTAATATTCTTCTTAATATATGGTGGAATATTAATGTGAAATAATATTTTAAAAAAATTAATTTGTGAATAAAATAATATTGCATGTAAACGATTACAATGCTATAATACAAATATCGAATTAGAAAAGGAGGTAAAGCTATGAAAGTTTTGTTAGTTTGTTCGCAAGGTATGTCTAGTGCAATTTGTGCTAAGGCTCTTCAAGAAGCAGCTACTAAAGAAGGTTATGATGTTGAAGTTCATGAATGTTCAACTCAAGCATTTGCCGAAGAAATTAAAAATGGTTATGCAATCGGTTTAGTTGCTCCTCAAATTAGACATCGTTTTGATGTTCTTAAAGGCGAAGCTAACGCTGCTGGTGTTCCATGCTTGTTGATTCAACCACAAGGATATACACCTTTAGGCGGAGGCAAATTACTTGCTCAAATTAAACAAGAATTGGGCGAGATAAAATAGTCAACATAAGTTAAGGGAGGATATAATAATGTTTGACAAAATAGCAAAATTTATGGATGAGAAATTATCCACTCCAATGGCTAAGCTTGCTGAACAACGTCACTTGCGTGCCATTCGTGATGGTATCATCGCTACTTTGCCATTGATCATTGTTTCTTCAATGTTCATGGTTATTGCGTTCTTACCAAACTCTATGCCAGCTGATTGGGGAATTACACAATTCATCGCAGCTAATCAGACTAAGATCTTATTACCATATCGTGTTTCTATGTATATCATGACACTTTATGCTGTGTTTGGTATTGGTTATTCATTAGCTAATTCTTATGAATTAGATGGATTATCAGGTGGTATCTTAGCTGAATTAGGATTCTTATTAACAATTATTCCTAGTAGCATTCCTGCTGCAAGTGAAGCTGTAACTGCTCTTGCTGCTGAAAGTGCTGATTTAGCTAATTATTTAGCAGCTGTACCTAGTGGTTTCGTATTACCAATGGGTAACTTAGGTTCTGCTGGTATGTTCGTAGGTATTATCGTTTCATTCTTTGCTGTAGAAGTATATCGTTTTACTCAAAAGAGTGGATTCAAGATTTCTATGCCTCCACAAGTACCATCTTCAGTTGCTAGATCATTTGAATCTTTAACACCAACTGCAATCGTATTATTAGTTGTTGCTACAATTACAATGTTCATTGGTATCGATGTTCATAGTATCGTTTCTAGCTTAGTAAGACCATTAGTTAGTGCTTCTGATACTTTACCATCAGTATTATTAATCGTATTATTAGCTCAATTCTTCTGGTCATTTGGTATCCATGGTTGGTCAATCGTTGGTTCTTTAGCTAGACCTTTATGGTTAGTATTGCTAGAAGAAAATACTACTGCATTTGCTGCTGGTCAAGCTGTTCTTAACACTGCACCAGAACCATTCTATCAATGGTTCGTAATGATTGGTGGATCAGGTGCTACTTTAGGTTTGGCAATTCTATTTGCATTTAGATCTAAATCAGCTTATGGTAAAGCATTAGGTAAGACTGCATTGGTTCCTTCAATCTTCAATATTAATGAACCAATGATCTTCGGTGCTCCAATCGTATTGAACCCAATGTTAATTATCCCATTCATCATTGCTCCAACTGTTAATGCTATTATTGCTTGGATTGCTTTAAATCTTGGTTGGGTAAATCGTGCTGTTGCAAGTTCACCTTGGACACTTCCTGGTCCTATCGGTGCATTCTTAGCTTGTGGTAGTGACTGGAGAGCTGCAGTATTGAGCGTTGTATTAATCATCCTTTCTGTATTAATTTACTATCCATTCTTTAGAATGTATGATAATAACTTACTTGCAGAAGAAAGTGCAGATAATAAATAAAATATAAAAAAATAAATGCCTTGTTTTAAACAAGGCATTTTCCAAAAATAGGAGGTATAATATGCGTAGATTAGGTATATCTATTTATCCAGAAAAATCTGATAAACAAACAATTTTAAATTATATTGATAAAGCAGCAGCTGCAGGCTTTTCAAGAATTTTCTCATGTCTTTTGTCTGTAGAAAAAAGTAAAGAAGAAATAAAACAAGATTTTACAGAAATTAATTTATATGCTAAAAGTAAAGGTTTTGAAATTATTGTCGATGTTTCACCTAGAGTTTTTGATCAATTAGGTATCAGTTATAAAGATTTATCATTCTTCCATGATATTGCAGCAGATGGCTTACGTTTAGATGCTGGTTTTAGTGGAAATGAAGAAGCTGTTATGACTTTTAATCCTTATGGTTTAATTATTGAAATTAATATGAGTAATGATGTTCATACTATTGATACCATTATGGATTATCAACCAAATCGTTATAAATTATATGGTTGTCATAATTTTTATCCTCATGGTTATAGCGGTTTGAAATTAGATTTCTTTATTAATTGCACTAATCGTTTTAAAAAATATGGTTTAAAAACTGCTGCATTTGTTACAAGTCAAAATGAAAATACCTTTGGTTCTTGGCCAGTTACTGAAGGCTTACCTACATTAGAAATGCATCGTCATTTACCAATGGATGTGCAAGTTAAACATATGATAGCTTTAAATGATATTGATGATATTATTATTTCAAATTGCTATCCTACAGATGAAGAATTAGAAAAAGTTAGTGAACTTGATTTATCATTGGTTACATTTGATGTAAATCTTGTAGATAATGTACCAGAGATTGAACAAAAGATTTTATTTGAAGAATTACATTTTAATCGTGGAGATCAAAATGCGAATATGATTCGTTCTACCCAAAGTAGAGTAAAATATAAAGGTCATCATTTTGCATTATTTAATGCACCTGAAATCATTCATCGTGGTGATGTAATTATTGAAAGTAGTGAATATGGTCATTATGCTGGAGAATTACAAATTGCTTTAAATGATATGAAAAACTCAGGTATGACTAATGTTGTGGGTAGAGTTGTTGATGATGAATTGTTTATATTAGATAGTATTAAACCTTGGCAAAAATTTAGATTAAGAAAGGCTAAATAAAATGAAGTATTATGTCGGTATCGATGCTGGAGGAACAAAGACAGCTTTTATTTGTTTAAATGAAAATGATAATGTAGCAAAAGAATGTAGTAAACCTAGTTGTCATGTTTTACAAGTTGATGATGAAACAGCTATTTCTATATTAAAATCAGGAGTAGATGAAGTATTGGAAATGGCAAGTTCTGATGATGAAGTATATATTTGTGCTGGACTTGCTGGCTATGGTAAAAATATTCAGTTGCGTCAAAGAATTGAAAATATAGCTGCAAATGCTTTTGCACCATATAATTATATTATTAAAAATGATGCTGAAATTGCTTTGGCGGGGGCACTTAATGGCGAGGATGGTATCTTAGTTATTGCGGGTACTGGTTCAATTGCTTTAGCCACTAAAGATAATCAATCATATCGTAGTGGTGGTTGGGGCTATATGCTTGGTGATGAAGGCAGCGCATATTGGATGGCAAAACAATTATTAGCAGCATTCACAATGCAATGTGATGGTCGTATGCCTAAAACGTTACTATATAATTATATTTTTGATAAATGTGAATTTAGTGATGATTATGATATTATTCCTTATGTAGCTGATAAATTGCAAAATAAGCGTGATAGTATTGCTAAGTTGGCTATTTATGCATATGAACTTGCGATGAAAAATGATCCGGTTGCTTTAAAAATATATGATGAAGCGGCTAGGTTGTTGGCACAAATGATTAATGCTTTAGCAATTTATTATCCTGAAAAGGTTAAAGCAAGCTATGCAGGAGGCGTGTGGGCTGCTAAAGATTTATTGATGCCGATGGTTAAAAAATACTTAAATGAAAATATTGAATTTGTTGAGCCTTATATGAATCCTGTAATGGGGGCAAGCTTATTAGCTAAAATGAATTTTAAAAAATAATACCAAAATATGAAAAAAAATAGTATCCTATATATAGCGGAAATTAGAGGTAATAACAATGAGCTGTATATATAAGATTAAAGAGGCTAGTAGTTCATTTACAACTACGGAAAGAATTATAGCTGATTATATATTAAATAATCGAAGTAATGCTATTGAAAAAAGTGCGCAAGAACTAGGAGTTCTTACTAATACTTCAGCAGCAGCTTGGATAAGATTTGCCCAAAAATTAGGGTATAAAGGCTTAACGGCAATGAAGGTTGATATTGCTAAAGATTCAGAAGAAGAGGATGAATTGCTTAATGTTATAATTGAAGAAAGTGATTCATTTGAGTTAATGGTAAAAAAAGTTTATCAAATGTCAATTCAGCATATTGTTAAAACTTATAGATTATTAAATAATGAAAATTTACAAAAGACTATTAGTTATTGCGTTAAAGCTAAAAGAATATTTTTAGTGGGAATTGGGGGAAGCGGACTAGTTTGTACCGATTTGATGCAGAAGTTAACGCGAATTAATAAGGATGTAATTTATCATGAAGATCCTCATGTTTTATTAGCTAGAATAGCGCATATTCAAAAAGATGATGTTTTAATTGCGATAAGTTATAGTGGTGAAACAAGAGTAGTAAATGCTGCGGTAGAATATGCTAAAAAGAATAACACCCCAGTAATTGCCATTACGCAATATAATATTCGTAGTACTTTAGCAAATTTAGCTGATATTAAACTTTATACTCCAGTTGTGGAAAGAGAACTTCGTTTAGGAGCTATATCTTCGCGTAATTCGGCCTTGAGTTTAACTGATCTTATATATTATGGTATAGTAAAAGAAGATTTTGCTAAGACTAAGGAAAATCTTATTAAAACAAGAAATTTGATACACGAAATGGATACCAAATAGGTATCCATTATTTTTAGGAGGGAAAAATGTTAGCAGTAGGTTTGATGTCAGGGACATCTTTAGATGGAATAGATGCAGTGTTATGTGACATTAGCGGTTCTTCATTGGATACTAAGATTAAACAATTAGCATTTATAACTATGGATATTCCCGATGATACAAAACAGAAGATAAAAAAATGTTGCGCCAATGAAGCAGATGTAGCAACAGTTTGTTCTTTGAATTTTGAACTTGGAGAATTATTTGCTAAGGCAGTACAACAAGTATGTGCCATGCAAAATGTAAATACTAAAGATTTAGGATTTGTGGCAAGTCATGGGCAAACTATATATCATATCCCACGAAGCAATGATAAATATGTGGCTAGTACTTTACAAATTGGAGAAGGGGCAGTAATTGCTCAACGTTGCCATTGTATGGTAATTAATAATTTTAGAGTAAAAGATATGGCAGCTAAAGGAGAAGGTGCACCACTTGTACCTTTTAGTGAATATATTTTATATCGTAATGAAAATCAAGCGATAGCTTTACAAAATATAGGAGGTATAGGCAATGTTACGCTTATTCCTGCAGCCTCAACAATAGATGATGTATTTGCTTTTGATACAGGTCCTGGAAATATGATGATTGATGAAGCAATGCAATTATTATTTAATTTGAAATATGATGATAATGGTTCCATGGCTGCTAAAGGAAAAATAAATCCAGAAATGAAAAAAGAATTAATTAGTCATCCATATATAACTATGCAACCACCAAAGACGACGGGAAGAGAAATGTTTGGAGCTTTTCTTGTTAAAGATCTTTTAGAAAGATATAAAGATGTTGCACCAGAGGATATTGTCGCAACTTTAACGTGGTTTACAGCATATTCTATAGCTGAAAATTATCGCTTATTTATTTTGCCTTATCATGATTTAAAAGAAGTTGTATTAGGTGGTGGGGGTGCTCATAATGAAACATTAAGAAAGATGTTGCAGGATGAGTTGCCTAATGTAAAAGTTTTGACTCAAGAAGATAAGGGTTATTCTAGTGATGCTAAAGAGGCTATTGCCTTTGTTATATTAGGTAATGAAACTTTACATCAACAATTTTCTAATGTTCCTAAAGCAACTGGTGCTAAACAAAAAGTTATTTTAGGAAATGTTATTTATCCAGATTAATTTTTAACTAAAACATATGCAAGAATTCTCCTACTTCTAAAAGTAGTAAGATGAATTGCATTTTTTGCTTAAAAAAGATGATAATGTGTGTTATAATATAGTCAGTAATAAATAAATAAAAGGTT
>CALVCO010000058.1 GCA_944326095.1 uncultured Erysipelotrichaceae bacterium
GTTGGTGAAGGCTTAGAAAAACGTGAAGAAAACTTCGCTGAAGAAGTTGCTAAACAAATGGCAAAATAAAAATAGCGGCTAAACCGCTATTTTTTTATGCCTGCTTCATGATATTTTCAATTAAATATCCTTCTTTAACACCATAATCACTTAGATATAATTCATTTATATCATAATATTCCATGATGGCATATAAAATTTGTAAACCATACCATAGGGTTTTCTTTCGTGCATCAATATATTTACTGATGATAAAATGAATCGCATCATTAGTATAATTATCTATAATATTCAATACTTCATTTCTAGTAAGTTTAGTGCGAGGATCTCCCATCTTATCATATATGATAAATAATGATTCTATTGTACCTCCAGCACCAACTAAGCTACCATTAAAACGATGATCTATTTTCTTAAGTAAATCGTCTATATATAATTGAGGTTCTTGCGGATTGATATTAAATAGGCTAACACATCCTAAATCAATACTAGTTTTATATTCAATATCATTATTGGTAAATTGTACCATTTCTACAGAACCACCACCAATATCAATCATGATGCCTTTTTCAATATTGACTTTACTGCGGCATCCTTTAAAAGCTAAAGTTGCTTCTTGATCACCACTAATTAATATCGTAGGTACTTCATTATTTAATTGGTCAATTAAAATACTAGGATCATCTAATTTTCTACCAAAAGCTGTAACTAAGGCATATAAATCATCTACGCCACGATTTTTGGCAATATCTTTAAAAGATATCAATGTTTTAAGGGCGACCTCAATGCCTTTTTGGCTAATTGTTCCTTTGTCTACATAACTTCCTAATTCTTTAACTGTTACATAGTTGTCGATGATTTCAAACTTTTGAGCATCATAAGCATATAGTCCTAAACGAATTGAATTAGAACCGATGTCGATTATTCCACATTTTTTCATAAAATACCTCTTCTTTAAATACCTTCTTATGATATAATTATACACGAAGAAATGGAGAATATCATGTATAAGAGAGTTTTACTTAAATTAAGTGGTGAAGCTTTGTCTTCTAGCGGTAATAATTTTGATCCTCAAATATTAAAAAACCTAGCAAATGAGCTTAAAGAAGTTCATGAGAAGGGAGTTGAAATTGCTATTGTAGTTGGTGGTGGTAACTTTATTAGAGGAAAAATGGCCCAAAATATTGGCATTGATAGAGTTCAAGGTGATTATATGGGCATGCTTGCTACAGTTATTAATGCCTTAGCAATTCAAAGTTCTTTGGAACTAGTTGGAGTACCTACAAGAGTACAAACAGCAATAGAAATGCCTAGGGTTGCTGAACCTTATATTCTAAGACGTGCTATTAGACATCTAGAAAAAAATCGAATCGTTATCTTTGGTGGAGGAACTGGAAATCCATATTTTTCTACCGACACAACAGCTGCTTTAAGAGCTTCAGAAATTAAAGCAGATGTAATCTTAATGGCTAAAAATGGTGTTGATGGAGTTTATTCAGCTGATCCAAAAAAAGATCCTACAGCTGTTAAATATGATACATTGACCTATATGGATGTTATTCAACAAGGTTTGATGGTAATGGATACTACTGCTACTAGCATGTGCATGGATAATGATATTGACTTGGTAGTATTTAATATGAATGCTCAAGGTAATATTTTAAAAGCCGTTATGGGTGAACAAATTGGAACAATTGTAAAGAAGGAGAAATAATATGACACATATAATTTTAGAATTACAAAAAGAAAGAATGGAAAAAGTAATTGAACATTTTGAAGAAAATTTAAAAACAATTCGTACTGGTATGGCAAATACTAATATACTAGATCATGTAGAAGTTGATTATTATGGTTCAATGACACCAATTAAACAAATTGCTGGAATTACTGTTCAAGAAGGTAGAACATTAGTAATTAAGCCATATGATTCTAGTAGTTTAAAAGATATTGAAAAAGCTTGTAATATGGCTGACTTGGGTATGGCGCCACAAAATGATGGTACAGTTATTCGTTTAACAGTTCCAGCAATGACTCAAGAAACTCGTAAAGAAATGTGCAAGAAAGTTGGAAAACTTGCTGAAGAAGCAAAAATTCAAGTTCGTAATATTCGTAGAGATTCAAATGATGAAGCTAAAAAGGATAAAGAACTTACTGAAGATTTGCAAAAAGAAATGTTAGAAAAAATTCAAAAGCAAACTGATGAATTTATTAAAACAATTGATAAGATAGCAGATAATAAAGAAAAAGAAGTTATGAAGGTTTAATAAGCGGTAAATACCGCTTATTTTACATTTATTTGATTTTGTTTAACATAAATTGTTAGCTTTTAGACATAATATGATATAATCGTATAAGAAAAAATGAGGTATATTATGGAGCAATTACAACATGTTGCCATCATTATGGATGGTAATGGAAGATGGGCTAAAGCAAAAGGCTTACCAAGAACACAAGGACACTTTGTTGGTGTTGATAATGTGCGAAATATTGCGATTAAAGCTAATGATATGGGGATTAAGGTATTAACAGTCTATGCTTTTAGTACGGAGAATTGGAAAAGACCTTTAGAAGAAGTAAGCTATTTGATGAAATTGCCAGCAATTTTCTTTGATAAATTTATGAAAGAATTGATGGAAAAAAATATTCGAATAAAGATGATAGGAGAAATGGAACAAATTCCTAAAGATACTGCTAAAATTCTACAAAGAGCTATTGATAAAACGGCAAATAATACAGGAATGATATTAAATTTTGCGATGAATTATGGTTCACATCGCGAAATGATTTTAGCAATTAATCATTATGCTAAAGATGTTTTAGAACATAAAGCAGATCTTAATATTGATGAAAAAGGTTTTGAGAATTATTTGATGACTAGTGATTTACCTCCTGTTGATCTTTTGATTAGAACAAGTGGTGAACAACGCATTTCTAATTTTTTATTATGGCAAATTGCTTATACTGAATTGATGTTTGTAGATGAACCTTGGCCAGAATTTACTCCAGAAAAGTTTGAAAATTATTGTCATGATTTTCTAAAGCGTGATCGTCGCTATGGAGGACTAAAATAATGAAACAGCGCTTTATAACGGGCTTTATTATTTTTCTGATTGCTTTTTTCCCTTTTTATTTTGGAGGATTTTTGCTTAAAGCATTAGTATTTGCTACATGCGCTATTAGTGCTTATGAGCTTATTGATCTTAGAAAAGGTCGTATTAAATGGGGATTAATAATCTTTGTATTTTTAAGTATTATAGCTTTTTATAATTTAAGTGAGAATTATTTATTAATCTCTTTGACAATATATTTGATAATATTATTCTTATTACCAATAGTTGTTAAGGATATTCAGGTTACAGACATCTGTTATATTTTTACTATCTCTATGATTTTGTCTTTAGCTTCAAAAAGTTTAATTCAATTATATGAATTAGGTTATCCAATATTGATTTATTTAGCCTTAGCTTGTTATGGTTGTGATCTTGGGGCATATTTATTTGGATATTTCTTTGGTAAACATAAGATGATTGAAAGAATTTCTCCTAAAAAGACTTGGGAAGGAGCTATTGGTGGATGGGCTACAGGTTTTGTTAGCAGTATTATCGTGGCTTATTTTTTTGTAAGTAATGTTCAATTTGAATATTTGTTAATATGTTCCTTAATTTTACCAATAGTTGCACAAATTGGTGATTTGGCCTTTAGTGCTATTAAAAGATATTATAATGTCAAAGATTTTGGTAATATTTTTCCCGGGCATGGTGGAGTATTAGATAGAATAGATAGTTTAGTATTTTGTTTAATGTTTTTTAATGCTTTTTTAATGATGGTGGTTTAGATGAAGAAAATACTTTTATTGGGTGCTAGTGGATCAATTGGATTACAAACAATTGATGTAATAAAGAATCATCCTGAACAATATGAATTAGTTGGTTTTAGTGTAGGTAAGCAAATTGATAAAGCCTTGGATATCTTAAATGAATTTAAAGTTAATTATGTTTATGTAATGAATGAAGAAGATGCTAGGACTATATTATCTAAATACCCAGATATTCAAATATATTATGGTTCAGATGGTCTTAATAAATTAGTTATAAATGCTAAATATGATTTATTAGTTAATGCATTGGTAGGATTTGTTGGTTTAGAACCTACTTTAAAAGCCATTAATTTAAATATTGATGTAGCTTTAGCTAATAAAGAAACTTTAGTTGTTGCAGGAGAATTAGTAAAAAAAGCTTTGAATGAGCATAAAGTTAATTTATTTCCTATAGATAGTGAACATTCAGCAATTGCTCAATGCTTACAAGGAAATAAACATAGTGAAATTAAAAAATTAATTATTACAGCTAGTGGTGGATCTTTTAGAGATAAGAAGCGGGAAGATTTAGAAAATGTTACTCTTGCGGATACTTTAAAGCATCCTAATTGGTCAATGGGAGCTAAAATTACTATTGATAGTGCGACGATGATGAATAAGGGTTTGGAAGTTATTGAAGCTCATTATTTGTTTGATGTTGATTATGATAATATTGAAGTAGTATTGCATCGAGAGAGTATTGTTCATTCCATGGTTGAATATGTGGATAATTCTATTATGGCTCAACTTGGTAATGCTGATATGCGATTACCAATTCAATATGCTTTAAGTTTTCCTAGACGTTTTAGTATTAATACTGAACCTTTGGATCTTGTAAAGGTAGGTACTTTGCATTTTGAAAAAATGGATATGCAACGTTTCCCACTTTTAAAATTAGCTTATGAAGTAGGGAAAAAAGGTGGCAATTTACCATGTATTATGAATGGTGCTAATGAAGAGGCTAATTTTGCTTTTCAAGCGGGAGAAATTGCTTTTTTAGATATCGAAAAATTAGTATTTATGGCAGTAGAACATGCTAAATTTGCTAAAGTAGAAAGCTTAGATGATATTTTAGCAGCAGATGCATGGGTTAGAGATTTTGTAAGAAAACAAATTGAGGTGTTAAATAAGTGACATTAATTTATTTTATTATTTTATTATCAATTATCATCATTATTCATGAATTAGGACACTTTATGTTTGCTAAATTGTTTAATGTATATTGTTATGAATTTTCTATGGGTATGGGACCTAAAATTTGGCAAAAGAAAGGTAAGGAAACGGTATATACTTTAAGACTTTTGCCTATTGGTGGTTATGTATCCATGGCTGGTGAAAATGATGGTATGCAAGAAGAGTATACTGATATTGTGGTGCCTAAAGAAAGAACCTTAACTAATCTTAAAGAATGGAAAAGAATTATCATAATGGGAGCTGGCATCTTTATGAATTTTATGTTAGCTTGGGTCATTATGAGTGGGTTTTATCTTTATCAAGGAGTATATCCTGTCGCTCCAGAACCTATAATTGCAAGTGTAGTTGAAGGTAGCCCAGCAGATTTAGCAGGTTTAGAAGCAAATGATTATATTCTTAAGGTTACCCTTGAGGATGGTACTGTTATTGAACCAGAAAAATTTGAAGATATTACTAATTATACTTTAACTTATGATGGGGATATAACTTATACGGTTGAACGTAATGGCCAAACATTAGATTTTGTTGTAACTCCATATCAAGATCAAGAAACAAAAGGTTATTATTCAGGTATAAATTCTTTACCATATCAGACTAAAGAAGTTACTTTATTAAATGCGCCAATATTAGGAGCTAGTTATCTTTTTGATTCTACTAAAACTATGCTTATTGCTTTAGTTAGAATGTTTCAGGGTTTTGGTTTAGAACAGTTGAGTGGGCCAGTTGGTATTTATACGGTAACTGAAACATATGCTAATTTAGGAATTGAGTATTTTTTGATGCTTATTGCTTTATTGTCTTTAAATTTAGGAATAGTAAATGCTTTACCTTTACCAGTTTTAGATGGAGGAAGAATTATTATTACCTTAGGAGAATGGATTTTTAAGCGAAAATTAAATCAAAAGATAGAAATTGCTTTGATGTCAGCTTGTTGGGTTTTATTAATAGGTTTGATGATATTTGTTACATGGAATGATATTATGCGATTAATGTAATGAGAGTTTATGGATTTTGTTCGAAATATATTAAATGGAATTTTAATGGGAGTAGCAAATGTTATTCCTGGAGTTAGTGGGGGAACCATTGCGGTTGTTTTAGGATTTTATGATCGTTTAATGGAATGTATTACTTTTAATTTTAAAGTTCTTAAAAACAATTTATCTTTTTTGATTCCTTTAGCTATAGGTATCATAATTGGAGTAATTGGTTTAAGTAATGTAATGGAAATATTATTTGCTAAATTTCCTCAACAAACATATTTTGCTTTTATTGGTATTATTTTAGGAAGTTTACCATTAATTTTTACTAAAGCACGTTTATCTAATCCTAAAATTAAAACTATTCCTTGGATTGGTTTTGTGGTTGCTTTTGGAATAATGGTATTTTTAGCTATGTTTAATGGTGATGCCAATAGTGGTTCAGTTTTATATACAACTTTAACTCCAGAATCATTTATTGTATGTATGGTGTCAATGATAATTGCTGTTGCAACAATGATTATTCCTGGTATTAGTGGATCAATGATATTGATTGTTATGAATATGTATCAAACTATTTATTTTGAAGTATTAAATAATCTTAATATTCCTCTATTTATTCCTAGTGCTATTGGGGGAATAATTGGTTTGTTTGGTGGGGCTATATTGATTCGTTATTTATTAGCACGCTATAATCAATTAACTTATATGATAATCGTAGGGCTTTTAGTTGGATCAATTTTCCAATTGATTGTTCAAGCTAATATAGTTGCTTTTGATTTAGGTTTTATGGCTTCAATTGTCATTATGTTAGCTATGATGATTGTTATATTTATTTTTGGTAAGAAAGATTTAAAAGAAGATTTAGCTAAAATAAAACAAGAAGCTTAAAATCTTCTTTTTTTCTTTAGTAAATTTAG
>CALVCO010000059.1 GCA_944326095.1 uncultured Erysipelotrichaceae bacterium
GGGACTTGGCTATACATCCCTTGGTACCTATTTCTTAGATAACGTAGTACTTAAAGCACTTTGTCTAATCAACAAGATCTTTTTCAAGCTCCCACTTCTATAAGTGGTGGGTTATTGATCTTAGTCCTCAATATCTATTGGTATGTAACCTAATTGTTGCAACTTGCTAGTACGATTTCGCCAGTTCTTCTCTACTCTAATGAATAATTCTAAATAAATAGATTCTCCTAACAATCCTTCAATATCTTTTCTTGCATCAATACCAATCTGTTTAATCATCTTACCTTGTTTACCAATGATAATACCTTTTTGTGATTCTCTTTCAACTAAAATCATGGCATTTATTAATAATTTACCTTTTTTTCGTCCCATTCTTTCTATAACTACGGCAATAGAATGAGGAATCTCTTCGTCAGTTAAATAAAGTATTTTTTCTCTTATAAGTTCGCAAATTATAAATTGTTCAGGATAATCGCAAACTTGGTCTTTAGGATAATACATGATTCCATCATGTAAATAATTTTTAGTAGTTTCTATAAGTTCATCAATATTAAAACCATCTTTGGCACTTATAGGAAATACTTCGTTAAAATTAAATAATTTATTATAACTTAATAATAAATCCATAACTTTATCCCTACTTAAAAGATCAATCTTATTCAATAACAAAAAAACTGGTAATTTAGATTTAGCTAATATGTCTAATACAAATTGATCTCCCTTACCAAATTCTTGAGTTGCATCTATTAAATAATATATTAAATCTACACTACCAATAGCACTGATAGCTTCCTTATTCATCTGTTGACCCAATGCATGGTGAGGCTTATGAATTCCTGGAGTATCTATGAATATCATCTGTGCATCATCTGTAGTAAGTATTCCCCTTATTTGATTACGAGTAGTTTGTGCTTTAGGAGAGATAATTGCAATTTTTTGTTGCAATAAATTATTCATCAAAGTGCTTTTCCCAGCGTTAGGTCGACCTATTAATGCAATAAAACCTGATTTCATTTATTTAAATCCTCACTATTAAATGCCATTGGCAAAAGTTCGTTCATATTAGTAACTAAAGTTTGTTTCCCATTAGATAATATTATTGGCAAATCCATAGGTAGTAATTCTGCTAATACTTGGCGACAAATTCCACATGGTGTACCAATCCTCTCACCATCGCTAACAATAGCTACTACTTCGATATCATCTTTACGATAACCATTAGAATAACAATTAAATATTGCATTTCTTTCTGCACAACTTGTAGCTCCAAAAGAAGCATTTTCAATATTTGCACCTAAAAAATATTTACCATCTTTAGATTTCACACATGCTCCTACATGATATTTTGAATATGGAGCATATGCATTATTCATAGCTTCAAAAGCTTTAGAAATTACATCTTTGTACATATTAAATAATACCTCCAAAATATTTTAAAAATAATAAAATTGCGATCAACAAACTAATTAAAGCACTAACTAGAACACCTCCAGCACTAATATCTTTAATAGTTTTAATTTTTTCATTATATTCCAAACTATATAAATTACATAAAAATTCAATTGCCGTATTAAATATTTCACTTACTATAACCATTGCAATACAAAGCAAGATTATAACCATATCATTAATATTAAATTTAAATATGATTCCAAATAACAAAGCAATAATAGCCAATATTCCTTGAATCATGACTGAAGGATGTTTAAATGCTAAATAAATTCCTTTAAAAGCTACTTTAAATTTATCCATTTCTTCTTACCACATTGTCCATAATTTTATCTTGTAAGGCAAACATAATTTTTTCATCACTCTTCTTCATATGATCATATCCTAAGCAATGCAAAAGTCCATGACAAAATAAAAAGCCTAATTCACGTTCAAATGAATGACCATAATTTTTAGCTTGTTCATAAGCAAAATCAACATTGATAAAGATATCTCCTAATTCTTTATCCTCATCCATTAACTCATAATCATCTTGTATATCATTTATAGCAAAAGATATAACATCAGTAGGACGATCAATATTACGATAATCACGATTTATCTGATGAATTTTCTTTGATTTTACTAAAATAATGGAAATAGTATATTGTTCCTTCAAATTTAAACATTCTTCAGTTTGCTTAGCAATTTTATCAAATAAATAATAATAAGGTTTAAATTCTTTACTACGCGTTTTGTTGATAATTACACAATTCATATAGTATTTCTCCCTTTTGATTATAACATAATATAATTATATCTTGTTTTAAATCAATAAATTAGATAGAATTTTTATACTGAGGAAAGGTATATATTATGAATACAATGACATTAGCGGACATACGTTGGGATTTGATTTTAGGTGGATTTGGCCTATTTATGTTTGGAATAAAATTTATGGGGGATGGTCTAAAAAGTTTTGCCGGTGATAAATTACGTGATTATATCGACAAATATACTTCAAATCCTATAAAAGGTGTTTTAATTGGCGCTATAATTACTATTTTCATTCAATCATCAAGCGCAACTACAGCCATAACAATTGGTTTAGTAAGAGCAGGTTTAATGAAATTAGAACAAGCAGCAGGCATCATTTTTGGTGCTAATATTGGTACAACAGTTACTGCTTTTTTAATTAGCTTATCAATTGATCAATATTCACTATATTTTGTTTTTATTGGAGGTCTTATCGTATCATTTGCGCGCAAGAAAAAAATGCGCTATGTTGGTGAGATTGTTTTAGGCTTTGGTTCATTATTCTATGGTCTAATGATTATGGGTGATTCTTTAAAAGCCTTAAAAGATTTACCAGAATTTGTACAAATTGTACAAACATTATCTAATCAACCAATCTTCTCATTAGTTGCTGGTACTATTATGACTGCCATTATTCAAAGCTCATCTGCCGCTATTGGTGTAATTCAAAAAATATATGAATCAGGAGCAGTCCCATTTATCGCAGTACTACCATTTATTTTCGGAAGTAATATTGGTACTACCATCACTGGTATCCTTGCTGCCTTAGGTGGTTCACTATCGGCAAAACGTACAGCAGGATTGCATACAATATTTAATATAATCGGTACACTTATTGGCATGATTTTATTATATCCATATGCAAATTTAATCATGTGGCTTACAAAAATTTTAAACTTAGAGCCAATGATGCAAATTGCCTTTACGCATATTATATTTAATCTTACAACTACCTTGTTATTATTACCATTCTTAAAACAATTATGTAATGTTGTTAGAAAAATTATTCCAGGAAATGAACCTGAAAGAATTGAGATTAATATCGACGAATTAGAAACTATCCAAGATTCAGCTGTTCCTAGTGTTTCTTTAAATGTTGCCCAAAAAGCAATCATTAAATTAGGTACAGTAGTAGAACATAATGTTAAAGATACTCAAGTCTTCTTTAATAATCCTAGTAATAGCGAAGAAAAAGAAATTATTCAACAATCTGAAAATCTTATTAACTCTTTAGATCATAAGATAACTGATTATATTCTTCGTGTATCCAATATGCCTCATATGACAGAAAATGATATGGCTCAAATGAATATACATCTTCAAGTTGTTAAAAACTTAGAACGTATTGGTGATTTAGCTATTAATCTTTCAGAATTTTTTGATATGGTCAAAGAAGATAAAGGAGATTTCACGCCTGAAGCAAAAGATGATATTAACCAAATGTATGAAATGTTTGATCATATGTTAAATCTATCATTAGAAATATATCAAACTAAAAATTATTCATCCTATAATGCCTTACTAGAAGATGAAAATTATATGGATGGTTTAGAATATCAAGCTAGACAATCCCATTTTAAACGAATGCATCAAAATGTTTGTCTCAATGGGGTTGCTAGTAGTGTATATTGTGATATTTTAAGTACCTTAGAAAGAATGAGTGACCATTGTTGCAATATAGCTCGCTATGCCATAAATGATGATAAAACAATAACTCAAATCGATTAACTATTTTAACTTAAATTCAAGCATAAAAGCACGTTTTATAGCTAATATTTAGCCTTTAAAACGTGCTTTTTTTATTTATGAGCTTTATCATAACTTTCAATAATTTTCTGTACTAATGGATGACGAACAACATCATCAGCACTCAATTGTAAAATCTTAATCTCTGGAATATTTTTTAGAATATTTGTAGCATCAATTAATCCTGATTTTTCGCCATTTAAATCAATTTGGGTTATATCACCAGTAATAACCATGTGCGAATTATTACCTAAACGCGTCAAAAACATTTTCATCTGCATAGGAGTTGTATTTTGTGCTTCGTCTAATATTACAAATGAATCATCTAATGTTCTACCGCGCATATAAGCTAAAGGAGCTATTTCTATAATTTGCTTTTCAATCAATTTATCCGTTTGTTCAACACCTAACATATCATGTAATGCATCATATAATGGCGTTAAATAAGGATCTACTTTTTCCTTTAAATCTCCTGGCAAAAATCCTAAACTTTCTCCTGCTTCTACTGCTGGGCGAGTTAATACTATTCTTTTAACATCACCTTTTTTTAACTTAGCTACAGCTTCAATAACGGCTAAATACGTTTTACCTGTACCAGCTGGTCCTATCGCAAATACGATATCGTAGCTTTCCATAGCATTAACAAATTCTAGTTGGCCATTAGTTTTTGGGGCAATTATCTTTCCTGTAAGGGTTCTCCCAATTACTTTTTTAGCTAAATCATTAAAATCTACTTTTGTACTTTTACTTACTAAACGATATGCATATTGCACATCACGTTCATTTACTGCTTGCCCTTTTTTTACAACTTCATATAAAGCCATTAAAACTTCTTGAATTTGATTATATGTTAAATCATCACATTCTTTAATGATAAAGTCATCATTGCGAAATGTTATATCTACGCCAAAACAATTTGATAAAATCTTTAAGTTTGTATCTTGTAAACCCAAAAGATTCATTGCGTTATCAGTGCTTAAGTCTTCTAAATGAATGGTTCTTGAGTTCTCCAATTGATATACCTCCGTTTATATATACAATTATATAATTTAAAGTGTTAAAATTAAATATGTATTTCAAGGAGTTTTTAAATGTATATATACAATAATGCCAATTATTATATTCAAAACATATATGAAGATAAAACAATTGATATAGATACTAATATAGTAAAAATCTTTTTTAGTAATAATTTATTTAGTTTAGATATAAATGAACAAATAAAACTTTATCAAAGATTTAATATTACTAGAATCATTAATTTACAAAATGAATATTTTTCAATAAACATAGACTCTTTAAAAATATTTCATTGTCCATTAATAAATATATTTAATTTAAATATTAATGATATAAATATTCTTACAAATCAATTAATAGCTTATCCTAGTTTAACTATTTTAAAAAAGGATATTTCTAATAGCTATGCTAATTTTTTATTAGATACCAAAAATATAAAACAATTAAAAAATATTATAGAAATTTTAAAAAATGAAATAGATGGTAATACTCTAATAATGTCCAAATATGGGATTCATCATACTGGTATCATCATCTCATTATTATTAGAAATGTTTAATCTTCCTCGAGAATTAATTATAAATACTTATTTTCAAAGTAATCATTTCTATCATCAAAATGTAAATATATTAATGAAAGAATTAAGACAAAATGGATTATCTTTGGATAATATTTTAAAATTACCATATCTATTAGGAGCCGATTTAGATTATATTAAACCTCTGTTTAATACTATCGACAATAAATATCAAACAATAGAAAAATATTGCTTAAAACGCTTAAAAATAGCCAAAAATGATATTGATTATTTAAAGGATTTATATCTATGAACAAAAAAATTAAATTAAAAAAAAGAAAAAAACTAAGATTAAAAACAAAATATCGTAATATGTTACAATTAATAGGCTTATTATTAATTATAATTTTAGTTTTTCTTATGATTATACCTAAAGATAATTTTAAAATAGTTACATATGAAAAAGTATCAACAATTCCTACATCAACTATTGATAATTCCCTTTTTACTTATGATGAAAAAGGCATAATTAATTATCCCAATGCCCAATTAGGCATTGATATATCTACCCATCAAAGTGATGTAGACTTTTCATTATTAAAACAACAAGGTATTGATTTTGTCTTTATTCGTTTAGGCTATCGAGGATATCAATCAGGAAAATTAAATTTAGATGATAAATTTGAAAGATATTATCAACAAGCTAAAGAAAACAATTTAGATATTGGCATATATTTTTTCTCCCAAGCCATCAATGAAAAAGAAGCAATAGAAGAAGCCAATTTCGTTTTAAAACATATTAAAGGCAAAGATATTAATCTTCCTATCGTATATGACTTAGAAAAAATTGATTATGATGAAAACTATCGAACAAAAGATTTAACAGTTGAACAAAAAACCCAAAATGCCCTATCATTTTGTGGAAGAATAGCCTATAAAGACTATCAACCAATGATTTATTTAAATTTAGATATTGCCAATACTTTTTATGATTTAGAACAAATATATAACTATCCAATATGGTATGCCCAATATGATAGTTTGCCTACTTACCAATACGAATATGATTATTGGCAATTTAGCGATAGCATGCATTTAGAAGGCATCAAAGAAGAAGTCGATCTCAATCTTCGCTTTTCAAAATAATCATAAAAAATAAGCAGCTTTTTGGCTTATCAATAAATGATAAGTACCAAAAGCTGCTTTTTTAAAACTTATATTTTAATGAAAAAAATCTTCATTTGCAAAGAGGAGATAAATAATAACCCAAATTAAAGTTATGCTATAATTGATTTGTCTGAAAGGA
>CALVCO010000060.1 GCA_944326095.1 uncultured Erysipelotrichaceae bacterium
GAACTGTTTAAACCAATACCGTAGAGCAAGGGACTTGGCTATACATCCCTTGGTACCTATTTCTTAGATAACGTAGTGCTCGAAGCACTTAGTCTAATCAACAAGAGCTTTTTCAAGCTCCCACTTCTATAAGTGGTGGGTTATTGACTGAATCACATCCTTTCTTTTTTTATATATGCATATTGCCAAAATAATAAGACTACTTATTATACAAATACTTAAAACAATCATGAGTGTCATTCCTACTCCTGTATTAACTGGTGCAATAATATTGCGACCATTAATAACTACTACCTCATTATTCTTTTTAGCCACTATTTTTCCCTTAGCATTTCGATATTCCGTTTTATAACCATCTTTATTAGCTATTTTTTCTACTACACTATATTCATTTTCAGCTAAAAGATTATAAATAGTTATGGAATCATTTGCTGATACATTTACAACATCCTTATCTTTTACATATCCTTCTTTACCACTAGCATATTGATAATGATATATTCCTTTAGGCAATTCTAATTCCATCTCAAAACTAGTCGATGATGAAACTGCATTTCCATATACCTCTTTTTTAATAGTTAAATCTCCTGCTAATATTCCTTTAGGCATAATATTTAAATCTACTTTAGAGATAATTCCATCATCTTGTGTACTTGGAATACTAACTAAAAAAGGATCAGTTAATAAATGATATCTAGCAGCCTTAGTTTCTATTCCTAAATAAATTCCATAATCTAAATTATCAAATTTAGCAATTCCCTTTTCATTAGTTGTTTTATGATAAGTATCTAAAGCAATATTATCTTTAGTTTTACCAGTTAAATTAATATTCGATTCATCAATAAGTTCATAATCTATAAATTTCAATATTTCTTCAGCAGTACTTTCTGAATCTATATCAATATCCAGCAAAGGAATTATTTTATGTCCATCTATAAATTCTTCTTCAATTGTCTTTATATCCGCAATTTTAATTAAAGACCATGATGAACCTTCTACAGGTATTTCCATATTTATATCATCAAAATATTCAATAGTTATTGAACCTTTTTCTTCAACAAATTCATCTGCCTTAATATCTATTGGCCTAAATATCATAAAGACAAAAAGCAAAAGAATAACTAATCTTTTCATTTTTTTGCTCCTTTTCTTACATACAAATTAAACCCAACTAAACAAATCATTGGAAATATTATCAAACTACTTATTATTATTTTTGGTTTAAAATCATCACTAAATATAGATAATGACTTATCTTGTTCAATAACTTTATCTTCTACTCTTTCAGCTTGCACCAAAAGACGATGAGTATTGATGCCATAAGGTGTACAAGTATATAAAGTAATAAGATCTTCATCAGGAATTATTTGCATATATCGATCACATTCATCTGGTAATACAACATTAATTTCTTTCACTTTATAACTATGCAATTCATTTAATACTAAAATATCAATTTCATCACCTATAACTAATTCATCAAGTCTTGAAAATAATTCACTACTTCTAAGTCCTGAATGAGCTGCAATTACTGCATGGGTACTAGGACCTCCAACCGGTAGAGAAGTACCATATAAATGCCCTGCCATTACTTGTAATAAATCATCTTGCGTACCATGACCTACAGGTAAATTAACATTTATCTTAGGAATTATTATGGTGCAAATCTGTTCATTATCATTTAATGGTAATTGTAAATATTCTTCATCATAATCTGTAGTAGAAGAATAGCGATACATTTCATTAACATATTTCTTACTTAACTTAGCATTATAATCACTACTTAAAGCAAATTGTTTTTGTATTATTTCATCATCTAAATTATCAATCAAATTATCATATGTTTTAATTTGTGTAGTTTGCCCTATTCTAGAATATTGATCAAATAGAAAAGGCATAATAATCAAAATATATCCCACATATAACAAAATACTTCCAAATATTCTAATAACCGACTTTTTAACTCTTCTTTTTTTCATATTATTTAGATTTTCTAGCTTTTAAAACAAATACACTACCAATTGCCAAAATACCAAAACCAAGTATGCCAAAAATAATACTCCACCCTTCTCCACCAGTATGTAAAGCATTAATAGTTTCATTATTTCTAATTTCAAATATAGCTATACCTTTATCTAATCCTTTATTTAATTCTATTTTTTCATTAGCGTTACTTTGGATAGTAGCTTGTTTTAAAGTACCATCTTCCGGATAATCCTTACTTAAAGTAACATAGATAGGATCACGCAATAAATTAAAGCCAGGAACAGTTTTAGTCTCCTTAAATTCATAAGTTCCATCATCTAAACCTTTAATAACTAAATTTCCTTTTTTATCAGGATTTATATTTTCAATACCATTTTCATTTTTATCTTCTAAATGATATATACCATCAGCTTCTTTAACAAATTTTAAATTATGATATTTATCATCTAACTCTTTATAAGAAATCTTAAATTCTACTAAACTTATATCATCTACTTCATGAGCAAAACTCTTTTTTAAATTAATTTCATAAGTATAAGCTCTAATATCTTGATTAGATGAAAATTCTGCATCTGCTGAAGTACTAGTACCATAAGTTAAAGTATAAGCATTACTTTCTTCTTTAATATTTCCACTTTCTTGGCAGGAGAATGCATTTAATCTTGCTTTATATCTTACATACAATTTTGAATCAGCACTGATAAGATCAAATTTAGCTAATCCCTCTTTACTCATAGTTAAGATAAAACCATTACCATCCTTTAATCCATCTATCTTATAATCTACATCAAATTCCAACAAATTATTGCCTTGACCATTATAAGAAGCATTGCCAAGCATGACCTCAAAATTATTTTCACTAAAATCATCAATTGTTAAACCTTCGCTTAAAATATCTTTGATCATATATTTACGATTAGTATTAGAAATGCCTTCACTCATTGGTTGAAGCATAGGCACATCCATCGTCAATAAAAATGTAATATTATCACCAATGCTCTTATCCGTTTTTTGTACTAATCCATTAGTATTCATACCATCAATTTCATCATTACCATCTGCAATTATATCTTTACGAATTGAAATCATTTCACTTTTAGGATATGCAACTACATCATATTGCCACATTGAACCTGCAGAATGTTCACCAATCGACGTTAAATTAGTCATTGGCAAGCTTATAAAAAAAGGTCTGCTCTTTTTAGCAATATTAGCGCTTGTTCCATCATTAACACTCCAAGAAGAAGCTACTTCTGCAATTAAATATAAACCAAGGTCTAACCCCTCAACTTTGCTTTTACCATTACTATCAGTAGTAGGCATTGCAACCCCATAAGTATTTACGTAATTATTAACTAATTCATTTCCACTAGTTGTACCATCATCATTTCCATAATTAGCTGTTAAAGTATTTAAATCTTTCATTATTTTATTAACATTTTCCGCAGTAACATATTCTAAATCATCTATCATCGTATAATTAACAGCTATATTATTCTCATTTATCCATGATTTAAAATCTTCATTTAACAAATAATATAAGCCACTTATATCTTTATCATCATTTTCAACTTGTTTGATCTCTCCAACCTTTAAATATTTAAAAGTAACACCAGCTAAAGGTTCATTACCAACATCATCAATATTTTGTTCATAACCTGTCCCATCTTTAAATGATCCATCTTTGGATATCAATTTATATAAAGTAATGCTACCTGTTTGATTTTCATCAATTATGCTTATTTCCTTGGCACTAACTGGTAAAGATACCATCATTATTGCCAATAAAAAAATTAATAGTTTTTTTATGATCATATTCCCCTCCACGTATATGTTATAAATAAACTATTAATTTCTTTTATCCTAAATTTTTTCTAAATACTATCAATCTATCTATGTATCAAATAATATAATTCTGTTGTTTATGCAACAGTCTAAAGCCATAGACTCTTATATTTGATCAAACTAACTTTTCATATCTTTCTTTTTTATATGCTAAATACTATTTATTTATAATTAAAGCAATAAAAGGTGCTTGAGATACTGTATTTATTAATTATCAATTTCTAATATTTTCAAATATATTTATCATTATTGAATCAGGTATTTTCCCTTATCATTTTCTAAGATCATTATAAACAAAATTATATATAATAATGAAATTATTTTTTTAATATAAAGTTTAACAATTTTTCGTCATAATTATCAAAAACTTCATAACATTTGCTAAAATTAGCTGTAGATTGATATGATTCATTGATTTTATCATCTACGATTTTAATTTTATTATCTTCATAAATATATACCGTAAATTGTGTATCTAAGTTTTTTAAAATAACTACTAATCCTTCAGTGCCATTTATATAATCAATTTTTGAATATTTTGAATTTACAATTTCATTTAACAGCTCTTGATACTGAGGATGCATCCATTCAACAAATTTATTTATATTACTATAATAAGTTTCTTCATCATATAACAAATTTGAATCATATTTATCATAATCACTAAATGATTCGTTTATTATATCAATATCTGAATATACACCATCAGTTCTTTTATAATAAGCCTTTATATTTCTATTATCTAAACTTAAATTTTCATCTATGATTTGGGTTATATCTTGTTTGTGGGACAAATTAATTATTGCTCCAATAGCAACAACACTCAAAAATAATACAATTATTAAAATTATTTTCTTCTTCATGATTTTTCAAAACAAATTATATTTATCTAAGATAACTGCAAGCTGATGAACTTTCGAATGTTTCATAGCTACCCCAATATCCTAAAATTGATGGAGTATATGTAGTTCCATCAACAAGATGATATCTTACACCCATAATAATAGACGATGTATTGTCCCCTCTATCAAAATAATATTCCTTATAAGAAATAGCAACATCTGTAGTAAAACTTCCTCTAGTAACATAGCCATAGTTTGATGAATTCACAGGACATTCTATACTTATCTCCATATCATTATATACTGGTCCTCGAGGATTAACATTAATCATATTTTGTTGTGCATCAACATTCACAATAAATATTAAAAAAACTGAAATAATTGCTAGTATCTTTTTCATATTCTTTCTCCTTTAATTAAAATCTTCTATATAGCATTTTTGATTATCATAATATACATATACTTCTAATCATTTATATTTTTATACTCGAAAATATAAACCACCATTTTCTCCGTTTTTATACCTAGCAACCATATAATTGTATCCGCTTTCATTTGTTACCTATATGTTAGCAATAAATTACTTTTTTCGCAAGATTATAATCCAACCATTATTAGCCCATTAAAAATCAACTTGTTTGGTATAAATTTGTATAATATAAAATAAAAACTGTAGTTAATTTATAACCAAATTATATTCTGTTTGTGAATCAGATTTATTGCTAAACCATTTTAAAAAACCTCAGTTGAGGCTTATGATTTTTCTAATGCAAAATAATCCTTCACAGTTCAATACATTTAGAATCATTTTTAGCCATATAAGTCAATGCCACTTCTTCTTTGGTATGAAAAGAGTTTTTTTATGGCAATGAAAGTCGTTCGTTTCAACTGTTGTGGTACGGACGTTCACAAAGATCTAATTGTCGCTACTGTTGGAATCACTGATCGAAAGACCAACATTACGGAATACTTCCAAGAATCCTTTTCCACTTTAAACTCTGATCTATATCGTTTAAAGGATTGGCTGAAATCTCATCACTGTTAGGATTCCTGCATGGAGTTTACCGATAAATACTAGATCCCCATCTTCAACATTCTTGAAGATGAGATCACTGTCCATTTAACTCACCCCAAGTATGTCAAAGCCATCAAAGGCAAGAAAACCATCATTGCGATCGCACGCATGATGTTGGTCAGCATCTATCACATGATCCTTACAGATGAAGAATTTAATCTATGTGATTATGAGTCTTTTATAAATTTTTTCCTATATTTTTACCATCTATTTTTTACAGTCCCTTTTTAGGATGCCTATCTATGAATTACCATCCTTGACATGTACTATTATTTTTATAACTATTATTATTTCAAATAATATATAACAATAACTAATCTTCAGGATGATCAGGATTCATCCAACGAGAGCGAGTATTAAATTTTATAAAAAAATAAATACCTATCAACGAAATCAAAATACTTATAAATAAGTGATATCCAAAATTAGCGATATTAGTTGCAAATAAATTAATATCATATATCAAAAATTTAATGACTCCTACAACTGGTAATAGTAAATTTAAGTAAGTCCACTTATTTACGACAACTAGTTTCATATTTTTTTCCTCCTGAATAATAAGGTAGTGTCAAAAATCGCATATTTTGATACAAATACACTACCGTAATAATTTGTATATATCTTAAAGCTGTAATTA
>CALVCO010000061.1 GCA_944326095.1 uncultured Erysipelotrichaceae bacterium
TGTAGCGCCGTATACGAGACCCGTACGTACGGTGCAATGAGAGGGGCGAAGATTAATTTCTTCCCTCTACTCTATTTATTGATTAGCTTAAGCTTTTCTTTTTGCGAATAATAATTTTAGTGGCGATAAATGATACAACAATGGCAATTATAGCTGTTATGATACTTATAAATACATAATATAAGGAACCATTATTGTCGATAAAATATACAAAGGTTAATAGACCTGGACATCCACCTTGAACAAAGGCTTTTAATTGGAATATGGCTGCAAATAGACCTGCGACAATTGCGCCAATGGCAGTTCCCTTTAAAGCGTCAGGCCTACCAATTAGAGCACCATAGAAGGCAGGTTCGGTTACACCACATAGTGCAGTTACCCCAAAAGAATTATATAGACCTTTTTGAGCAATATTTTTTTCTTCAGAAGCGATTGCTAGAGTAGAAGCACCGATGCAAATATTACTTACATATCCCATTACACTTGTTATAGGATTATAGCCAACAGTAGTGATTAATTGAATGCCAATTGGCGATAAGGCTTTGTCTAATCCTAGCATTACCATATATGGATATACAGCACATAATATTGGAATAGCGATAAAACCAATGGTATTATATAACCACATGATTCCTTGGGCTACATAATCAGATAAGATAGTACCAATAGGTCCTAGGATAATTAGGGTTACGGGAGCGACTATTACCATTACTAATAATGGTTTTAAGAAGAATTTTAGAATTTGGGGTATTATCTTATCTAGTAGTTTATCTACATAGTACATGAAGAATACGCCAAATATTACCGGCATAATACTTGATCCATAATTTACTTGAGGTATAGCTATACCAAAGACATCAGTAATAGTTCCACTAGTATAGGTGCTTCCTATTAATAGTGCTCCTAACATCATACCTAGAATTGGTGATAAGTTTAATTTTATCGCGGTTGCATAACCTAGATATACTGGTAAGAAGGTAAATCCGGCTTCAAATAGGCCCATCATTAATTGAGCTGTTCCACTGTCCATGGATATGCCAAAGTAGTTGATTAATAGATTGCGGATGGCTAAAATTAAACCTCCTACTACTAGGGCTGGAATGATGGGGATAAAGATAGGTGCTACAAAGGTTCCAAACTTTTGAGCAAAATACATTAGATTATGTGGACCATCTTCATCAGGTTCAGGTGGTTCCATATTTGGTGGTTCATTATCAGGATCCCAAGATGCAGCTTCTAAGAAAGCTTCATATGCTTCATTAACATCTGCACCAATAATTAATTGTAAACTGTGTGATTTATTTACCACCCCTTGTAAGCCATTAATTTCTTTTAACTTTGCCTCATCTACTTCTTTTACATGTTTATAATCTATGCGAATACTATTTGTGCATTTATATACATGGATTAGATTATCTTTTCCCCCTACATAAGTTAAAAGTTCTTTAGCAAATAAATTTTTATTTTTCATTTCCAATCTCCTTATAACAAATGTTTTTCAATAAATTTTCCTACCCCATCATTATTATTGTCTTCTTCGGTAATAATATTGGCAATTGCTAAGGTACTTTTGCCACTATTTTTCATGGCAACGCCTGTACCGGCTACTTCTAGCATTGGATCATCATTTTGGGCATCGCCAAAAGCGACTACCTCAGCTAAGTCGATATTGTTGACCTTGCAGAAATTTGTTAGGGCTAAACCTTTATTTACTCTTGGATCTTGGAATTCTATCATCAAAGGTCCGGTTTGAAAATATTGATAATTTGATGAAGGGTGTTGGGATGCAACTTTAATGCCTAGAGCAACTTCATCTAAATCTTTGCATCTATATAATAATTTAGCATTGTCTTTTTCCCACATTTCTTCATCATTTTTGGCTAGCATCATTGGTTCTAGATTGCGTACTGATGATGCTTGCATTCTTTTGTCATACCATCTTACTAAAGTAGTATCTCCACGATATACATAACAATTTATATTAGTTGGGTCCATAAATTGGATGATTTCTTTGATATATTCTTTTTTTAAAGGATAGTATTCATAGCGTTTATCATTTCTTACATCCCATAGTTGACCACCATTCATGCCAATTAATACATCGAATTGGAAATCAAATCCCCATCCACTAGCTCGTGCAGCTAGATGTTCTCCACAAGGTCTTCCAGATGCTAGTCCTAATAGGATGCCTTTATCATGTAATGCTTGTAGCATTTTTTTGGTTAAAGGCCCCATTTCTTTGCCATCACTGACTAGCGTTCCATCAATGTCGGCAATTACTAGTTTTATATTTTTCATAAAAGTTTATTAAATGTTGTCAATTGGATACATTGGACGCATAATGCGTTTGAATGGGATTTTCTTGGTATTTTGTGGAGTAGGGCCATCAGTTAGGCTCATTACATAGAAGGCACAATTAGCTTTTAATTCTGGGAAGATATATCCTTGTTTTACAACAACGCAATCATATTCTTTCCAATCTTTGATTCCTGCTTTTGCAAATTGTAAATTACCTTGGAAGGATTTATGGTCATTCGCAACAATAATATCAATATTAGTTCCAATTACATTTACAGTTACACATTTTCCACATACTTTATAAATATCATCACGACCAATAGCTACAGCATTAGCAATTTCTCCTTTGCATAATACTTTGACATTTAATTCTACTGGTGCACTTAATTCATCATGACCTACACCTAAATTAATAGTTGTTTCATCACCTACGTTTAATGCATCTAATTTATCGGTGCATTTTGGATCATTGATTGAGGCAAATAAGAAGTGTTTAGAAGGATTAGCTTTTAGTACTTGTCTTAGAATATAAGTATTCCATCCTTTAGCACCTGATGTTGTATTGTCACCACTATCAGTAATTACGCATGGTTTACCTTCAAAATTTAAGACATCTTCTAAGGCTTTATCTGGTTCTGCAGTATATCCAGTATAGTGGAACTCATGACGTTTGTCCCATACATATTTAGCTAGTTCATCAGCTTTTTGTTCGCAATATTCTCTATCCTCAGGATTTTGAGGTACTACTACGATACCGCATCCTGCTTCAGGACAATCGTGTCTTAGATAGCCTACATGCCAAGATGCAGATAGGATTCTTGGATCTTTTTCCATTTCGTCCATATATTTATTGATAGAAGCTACCGGTTCATCTGCAGATACTGATTGTTCTCCACCTAAGATAAGTGGAAGTTTACGATATACCGGAACGATATGGCGAGGATTTTTTACTAGATCACAGATTAATTGTGCCATTTTGCGTTTTGTTTCTACTGAGTCAGTATGTGGACTTTGACGATATGATCTAATGCAAGTTGTGTTTTCTACATATTCTTTAGTTAGATTGCCATGAGGGTCACAAGCTACTGTAATAGGTAAATATGGTCCAACAATTTCGCGAATTGATTTAATGATATCGTGATCACCAGAACCTACACCATTATCAACATAACTAGCACCATGAAGCATTAGATAAATACCATCTAGTTCGTGTAGATGTTCTTTGACAGTGTTAAGGAAGCATGCTTTGATATATTCATAAGTATGTTTTTTGGTAACACCAGCCGCACCAGAATTGGCATAAATAGATGGAATGATTTCTATCCCTTCTTTAGCAAAGATATCACCTACTACCATTTTGGTAATTAAATCATCACCAAAGGCAATATCATAGCTAGTAATTTCATTCTTTTCAGGAATGTTTTCATTGGATTCGGTAGTAAAAGTACCAATCATAACTTTCTTCATATTATCTTTCTCCTTATTTTCTATATATATAATTTATCACTGTTATACTAAAACTTTGTTTCAAATAACATGAAATATTCTTACATGATTACATAGATTGAAAGTTTAAAAACGGTTTACTTTATTTCAATATATTCTATAGATATTGAATAAATAATTTTATATGGTTATTATGCATCATAAGAGGTATTAATGATGAATGTATTAATAACGATTTTAGTAGGTATTGTTGGTTGGTTAATTGCTAAAAAATTGAAATTACCTGCTCCTGGAATGCTAGGTTCAATGTTATTAGTGGGTATTACTAATATCTTTTTTAATTATGCGGATTTCATAACACCAATTAAAGTTTTTGGAGTAGCAATTTCTGGAGCTTATATTGGTGTACAGATTGAAAAGAAGGATATTAAAAATTTTAAGTATTTAATTAAACCATTTATTATATTAATAATTATGCTTACAATTAATACCTTTGTGGCAGGAGCTATCATTCATTTTGTATCAGACATTGATTGGTTAACCGCTTTGTTAAGCTGTGTAGCTGGTGGAGTTACAGATATGTCAATAGTTGCGATGGATATGCATGCTGAGGTTGGTACAGTAGCTTTGATGCAAACAGCTAGGTTAATTGGTGTATTATTGATTTTCCCTTATTGGATTACCATAATGACTAAAAATGAACCGGCAAGTGAAAAGGATGAACGCTTTGTTCAACAAACAAATAATTCAAAGCATTTTTTAGATAAATATATCAATACGCCTAATAAGAAGATTGTCTTTACTTTAATTGTTGCCTTTATCTTTGGATATATTGGTCAATGGAGTGGTTTACCTGCTGCTAGTATGATGGTTCCCATGTTTGTGATAATGTTTTTAAATGTAAATACTAATTATTGTATCGTAAATAAAAAAGAAAAATTGGTTGCCCAAATTCTTGCGGGTTCTGTAGTAGGTAGTTCGATTAAAGCTTCTACCTTTTCTTCTTTAGATAAGACGATAATACCTGTAATAATTTTATTATTTAGTTATTTCTTAGTTAATTTCTTATTTAGCTATTTATGTAAGAAAAAGAATTATCTTGATTTGAAGTCCGCTATGTTTGCTAGTGCACCTGGTGGAGCTACAGATATGACCCTTATTGCGGCTGATCTTGGAGCTGATCTTACTAAGATTGCTTTAATACAGGCTCTAAGAGCTGCTTATGTAGTTAGTGTGATGCCGATGTTAATAATGATGTTTATCTAAAATATAGCAAAAAATATCATGTTTACTATTTTTAAGGAAAATTGTTAAAAATAGCATATATACATTGTAAGAAAAGATAAAAATAAAGGAAGAATTCGGCATGGAAAAAAAGAAATTATTGAAGTAAAAGGATTCGAAATTCAAGTTTATACAGAAGATTATAAAAATGATTATATTAGTTTAACAGATATTGCAAGATATAAAAATAATGAAGAGCCAAATATGGTTATTGCAAACTGGATGAGAAACTATAATACTGTTGAATATTTAGGGATATGGGAGCAATTAAATAATTTAAAATTTAAACCCATCGAATTCGAGGGGTTTTTGCGAGAGTCGGGAAGTAATTCATTTACACTATCGCCAAAGAAATGGGTAGAAAGTACTAATGCAATAGGCTTATTTGTGAAGTTTGGAAGAGGTGGTGGGACTTTCGCTCATAAAGATATTGCTTTTAAATTTGCTTCGTGGATATCAGCTGAATTTGAGCTATATATTATTAAAGACTATCAAAGATTAAAGGAAGATGAGAATTCTAAGCTATCGCTTAGTTGGAATTTAAATAGAGAAATATCAAAGATTAATTACAGAATTCATACAGATGCAATTAAAGAATATCTTTTGAATGATTTAACTAGTGAACAATTATCATATAAATATGCAAATGAAGCGGATATGTTAAATGTTGCATTGTTTAATAAACGAGCTAAACAATGGCATAATGAAAATCCTAATTTAAAAGGAAATATACGTGATTATGCGAGTTTAAATGAATTGTTAGTTTTAGCTAATATGGAAAGTTACAACGCTGTTTTAATTAGTAAAGGTTATGAACAAAAAGATAGAATGATTGAATTAAGAAATCTTGCAAGAACACAACTTATTTCATTAGAAAAGCTGAACAAAAATGTTTTAAATTTTATTGAAAAAAAGGGAAATAATAAGGGGTAATAATCATTAGGTTTTTTTAAACATCTTTAAGTGTTTTTGTTGGTTTAATTTTTTTGTCGATAAAAGTGATTATAAGGTAATAAAGCCTTTGCGATATAGCTTGTTTTTTTATCTTAAAATTAGCAAGAATACTCTCCCTTCAAAAGTGCGAGATGAATTGCTTAAATCTTTATTAGGAAAATTGTAAAAGATGGGATATATATTGTATGAAGAAAGGAGGTTAAAATAATGTATTTGACGGTTAAACAAGTACCAAAACATCTAACT
>CALVCO010000062.1 GCA_944326095.1 uncultured Erysipelotrichaceae bacterium
TATTCTTTTTTTTGAAATTTTAAATAAATTTCAAGACTTTTTAATAGTGTATTTTCATAAACTTTTTACACTATCTTTAAGTGAGTAAATTATATCTAGTTTGCAAGAAAAACATGTCCAATTTTTTGGACATGTGCTAAAATAAATATATGAAATTAATAAAATTATTGCAAATACTACGTCAAGAATCTGACGAAAATCATTGTTTAAGTGCCAATATGCTAGTCGATAGACTCGCACAAGAAAATATCATTGTAGAGCGTAAAACCATATATAGTGATATTAAAAAATTAAATCAATGTGGTTATACTATAAATTATGATCAAAGTAAAAAAGGATATTATTTAGAATCAGATTTATCATTAACCGACATTAAGATTATCAATGATGCTTTAAATGCTCAACGTTTTTTAAGCAATGCCAAAATTCAAGAATTAATTACAAATATAAATGCTAATTTATCCATCCACGAACAAAAAATTCTTGAAGATATATCCATAAATAATCCTTCTAAAATTACTAACAATACTACCGTATATAATTTAAATGAAATAATTAATGCGCTTATAGCTAACGAAGATATAACATTTAATTATGCTGATACAACTTTTTCTAAAAAGCATTTTCGTTATAAAAATGGCAAAATAGCTACATATAAAACTAAACCATGTTATTTAATTTTAGCTAATGATAATTATTATCTAATATCCTATAGTTATAAATATAAAAGCTACTCTCATTATCGCTTAGATCGTATGGTAAATATCAAAAATACTCCATCTATCGATATTATTTTACCACCTATCGATATTCAAAAATATCTATTTGAAAACTTCAATATGAATATTGGTCCAAAAGAAAATATTGTCATTCGTTTCAAAAATAAAGTTGAACATATCGTATATGATCGTCTTCAAGATAGTGCAATAAAAACTTATCAAGATGATGAAAGTTTTATCATCAACTTTAATAGTATCATCTCCAATGATTTACTAGCTTGGATTATATCATTTAAAAATGATGCTGAAGTATTATCACCCCAAAGTTTAAAGGATGATTTATTATCTTTAGCAAATTCTATAATTAATATTTATAAAGTAAAGGAGTACAAAAATGGATAAAATAGCTACATTACAAAAATATATCAATGAAGCCTCTAAAATCGTATTTTTCACAGGAGCTGGCGTATCTTGTGATAGTGGAATTCCTGATTTTCGTAGTACGGATGGTCTATATAATCAAGAATATGACTATCCACCAGAAATAATTCTTAGTCATACTTTTTTCAAACAAAATCCTGAAGAATTCTTCCGCTTCTATCGTAATAAAATGATATATCCTAATGCTAAACCTAATATTACCCATCATTTTATCGCTAAATTAGAAGAAAAGAATAAATGCCTTGGAACTATAACGCAAAATATTGATGGTTTACATCAAATGGCAAATAGTAAAAAAGTTATTGAATTACATGGGTCCATTCATCGCAATTATTGTACAAAATGTCATAAATTCTATGATTTAGATGCCATCATTAATAGTAAGGGAATTCCTTATTGTGAATGTGGAGGAATTATAAAACCCGATGTTGTCCTATATGAAGAAGCTCTAGATGAAAAAAATATTAATGATGCTTTATCATTAATATTACAAGCTGATGTTTTAATTGTATGTGGAACTAGCTTACAAGTATATCCAGCAGCTAGCTTTATCAATTATTATCAAAAAGATAAATTAGTATTAATAAATAAAGATAAAACTCCATTTGACCAAAGAGCTAATCTAGTTATAAATGATTATTTAAGCAATGTATTATCCCAAATTAACATTGATTAACTCTGCCTGATTTTAGCATTACTCTTAGCTTCTTGATTTTCCATTTTACGCTTATGCATTATTTTTTCCAAAATAAGCATGATTAAAACAACAATTAAAAAAGCTAAAGCAATAAAATTAAGCAATAAATCAATGTCTAATCTCATAATGCCTCCAATATCTCTAGTATATACTATTTTATAAGAATTTGCTAATGGAAGGAAAAAATCAAATGATTATTACCAAACGTTTAGAAAAAGGAAATGATTTAAAACAAAGCATCCTTAAAATATGCCAAGAAAATGATATTGAAGCAGGCATCATTATTTCTAGTGTTGGCTGTGTAAATAAATTACATATTCGTCTAGCTAAAGCTATTAAAGATAAAGAATATAATCAAGATTTAGAAATATTATCATTAAATGGAACTTGTAGTAAATATGGTTTACATCTTCATATATGTGTAAGTGATGAAAATGGCAATACTTTTGGTGGTCATCTATTAGATGGAACTATCATAAATACCACTTGTGAATTAGCTATTATGACCATCGATAATATACAATTTAAGCGCGAATATGATATAAATACTGGCTACAAAGAATTAGTGGTCCTAGAAAGGTAGAATAGAATATGTTATATCCTCAATTTGTAAGTAAACAAGATATTATCGGAATTTGTGCTCCAAGTGCAGGAACTGGTAATAAATTAGAAGATTATGAAAAAGCTTTAAATACTTTGAAAAAACATTTTAATATTTTAGAAACCAAAAATGTAAGATGTGATGGTATTCGTTCAGCTGATGCTAAAACTAGAGCTGAAGAAGTTATGGAACTTGCTAAAAATGATAAAATAAAAATGGTCTTATGTGCTAGAGGGGGTGATTTCCTTTTTGAAATATTACCATATATAGATTTTGAAGAATTAGCCAAACATCCTAAATGGCATATGGGGGCATCTGATCCTACTAGTATTTTATATTGTTTAACTACCAAATATGATATAGCTACCCTTTATGGGCTTTGTGCTACATCTTTTGATATTGAACATGAATATATTGATAATGCGCTAGAATTAATTCAAGGAAATCTTATAGAACAACATAACTTTGATTATTATCAAAAACCTGATTATGACGCTAAAGAAATCATCTATGACCAAAAAGTCATATATCAACAAAATAAAACTAATATAAATATTAGTGGTAGATTAATTGGTGGATGTATCGATGTAATTCGCAATCTTTTTAGTACGCCATATGATGGAACGAAAGACTTTCTTAAACGCTATCAAAATGATAATATTATCTGGTTTTTTGATAACTATGCGCTTTGTGCTGAAGACTTCTATTTAACTTTATTACAAATGAAATACGCTGGTTATTTTTCTAATACTAAAGCTATCATCAATGGAAGAACCATCTTTCCATCTAGCCATACCAATATGAGTTATTATGAAGCTTTAACTAAGGTCTTTGATGATGATACTACTATCATTAATGATGCTGATATTGGTCATACCATTCCTAGAATGACCTTAATAAATGGTGCCTATGTCCACATAAAAAGTGAAAATAAAAAATTTAGTATTAATTTTGAATTAAAATGATATAATATTATAGCTGAGCAAAAAATGCTTAGTTGCCGACTTAGCACAGCGGTAGTGCAACGCACTCGTAACGCGTAGGTCGTAGGTTCAAATCCTATAGTCGGCACCATTTATAAAATTTTATGTATCCTTTTATTGAAGGATACTTTTTTTTAGGATATATTATATTTAAAGGAAGGTAAATCAAATGAAAAGATATCTTGAATTTACCAATATCGTTCAACAACAACTTCAACAAGCCTTAAAACAAGAAGATACTATTGAAAAATGTGCCAAGCAAATAGCTGATACAGTTATGCATGATGGCATCGTCCATGTATTTGGTTGCGGTCATTCCCAAATGTTTGGTGAAGAACTATGCTTTAGAACTGGAGGTCTAGTACCTATTAATGCGATTCTAATTCCTCATTATAATATTTATCCTAAAGCTCGCTACTCTCAACTAATGGAACGCACTGAAGGCTTTGCTAAAACTGTCCTTGACAGTATGTATTCAACTAAAAATGATACTATGATTATTGTCTCCATTTCCGGAAGAAATCCAGCTGGCATTGAAATGGCACTAGAAGCTAAAAACTTAGGAATGAAAGTGATTGGTATTACCTCATTAAATTATTCAAATAATGTTACTTCTCGTCATTCAAGTGGCAAACTATTAAAAGATGTTGTTGATATCGTATTGGACACTTGTACTTTAAAAGGTGATGCTGTATTAGAAGATCCAAGAATGAGCGAAAAATTTGGCTCTACTTCCACAGTTGTAACCATGAATATTTTAATTGGCATCGTATGTGAAGCTATCCAAATTATGCTTGATCAAGGATATGAACCTCCTGTATGGGTAAGTGGCAATCTTGATCGCGGTGATAGTATTAATAATGCTTATCTAAAAAAATATAGAGGAAAAATTGATGTTATTTAAATGGCTGTAACAATTGTTACAGCCATCATTTTAAGAAGTCAAAAAAACTACTTGATAATAATAATTTCAATCTATCAAAATTTAAATTATCATTAGAAAATATCCATTCATGTACATATAATTCTATTAAAGTTGCATAATATCTAGCTAAAAATAAATCAGAAAATTCATTTTTAAGATAATTATTTCTTTTTTGTTCAAATATTTCTTTAATTATTAAAGCAATATTATCAATCATCATATCTTTAAAACTAATACTGCCTTCAACTTGATAAGCTATGCGATAAAAAGCTTTATTCTCTGCTATTGCTTTAAATATATGGTTAACATCAATATCATGATTTTCATTAAAATCATCCATCATATCCATTTCCACAATAGCATTTAAACAATCATATTTGTCATCAAAATGGTTATAAAAAGTAGCTCTAATAACCCCTGCTTCATCACAAATATTTTTAATTGTAATTTTTTCAAAAGGCTTTTTTAACATCGTTTCTCTCAATGATTCACACAAATTGATTCGCATTACTGATTTTCGATTTACCATAATCCTAAACCTACCAATTTGAATATTGCATAAACAATTAAACAAACACCTTCAATAATAGCTAAACACCTTTGCCATCTAGCTCCATAAACATAACCTATTTTAATTGCTAAAGCATATATTCCAAAATGTAATAAAAAAATTATAAAAATTACTAAATTTATATTAACACCAATTAATCCTAAACTAATACCAGCTAAAAAATTATCAATACTAGTCAAAAAAGCTTTTTTAATACAAGTTTGATAATTAAAATTTTTATCTAATCTTTCAATAAAATCTCTTTTAACTGTTCCTTTTTTTAAAAAGTAAACCCCTTCGCACATCAAAATAACAATAGCTATAATATATACAGCACTAATAGCTAATATCCCTGTAAGAATGTCAACTATAAAATATCCTACTAACAATAATATTATATTTATTAAAGCAAATATTAAAGGATATAGGATATTTTCTTTCCAACCTACCTTTTTCAGGGTTGCTCCCTTTTCCATTATTTCAATGCAGCTATCCATTGATAAACCACAAAATAATATAATTGATCTTAATAACATAAAATGCCCCTTTTCATGATTATTATAACTAAATTAAGTAGTTATTAAAATAGACAATAAAGGCAGGTTGTAAAAAGAAAAAGCTCATATGAGCTTATCTTAAATATTTATAAAACGGGGGAAAGAAATTATTGTTCAAACATTATCCTTGTTTGACGATTATATTATAATAAATCTCTGTGAGGATAATATGATATATTAGTGAAATTTTTGTGAATAAAATAAAAAAAGCTCTAAGAGCTTTTTTTAAAGGATTAGGAAAGAAAATATAAAGTCATCTACTGACAATATTATTTTATTAAATTATTGTGTAATTAAAATGTTTAATAAATGAAAATTTAGTGAAACATTATCTTTTAATTCTCAATCCTAATAAACTAACTAAATTCAAAGCTTGATTTTCACTAACCAATAATCCATTAAGACAATCTTGACTAATCTTTATCTTGGTAATATCACTTGTAGAAATATCACAATTATTCATTTCACAATGCATAATATTAGTATTACCTAAATGACATAATATTAATTTAGCACCATTTAAGATACTTTCATTAAATATCGCATCATTTATTTCACATCTTTTAAATTCTAAATACTTAAATTTAGCCTTTCCCACACTAAGATAATTCAATAAACATTCCTCAAAGACAACTTTTTCGCCATAATTATTATCCAAAATCATACCAACAGCTT
>CALVCO010000063.1 GCA_944326095.1 uncultured Erysipelotrichaceae bacterium
CCATACAATAGATGACTCCACATATCATCATATTCTGAACTAGTTAGTTCTTTAACTTGTTCTTTTTGGTCATCACTAAAACTATAATTATTCATAACTTCTTCTAAAGACTTTGATGTGACTTTTACATATAATATAGTTTCTCCCTGTCCATTAACTGGATTATTATTAAATGATGGCGGATTACTTTCATTTACCCTTTCTTCATTTCTAACTTCAGTAGTGATTGTATTAAAATCATAAAAGACTGTCTTTAATCTTCTAACGTTTTTATCGTCTAAATACATTACAATCTCAGCATCTTCCGAATTATCATTAGCATATTTTACAGAATAAACCGCAATTACTTCTTTCCAATTAGAATAGGTTGATTCAAAAACTATTTCATCTGCTTGTGATAAAAGCCTTTGTGATTCTACATTTCTATAAACCTCTTGATTAATCTCACTAATAACACTAGTCATAGTTCTACTATTTGAATCATTGGAAAAAAAGATACCAAAAATTGAACCTAATAAGGCAGCAATTAGACATATAACAATAATTACTATCATCACAATTGCTCCGCCACTTGCCAATAATCCAATTAATGAGCTTAAAGCACCTATTAATGCCTTGACTCCTAAAATCACACCTTTGGATATAGCCATTACTACTCTTCGTGAAGTTCTTGCCATACTTATGGCTAGTCTTTTAGCTTGAATAGCCATTTGTTTACTTCGCTGTGCTGCCTTTTTTGTATTATTTATTATGTTTTTAGCATTAGCTACCTTTGTTTTAATTTTACTTGTACCAGCAGTATTCTTTATATTTCGTCTTTTAATTTTATTTATTAAACTAGTTTTTCCTTTGTTTACTAGTTTACCAGCTCCATGGATTGTCTCATCTTTAATTCTGTTACTATAATATTTTATTTTGTCTGATCCATATTCATTTATATTATTATTGTTTGAATTTATTTCGTTTGATTTATCATTTAGATAAACAATAGGATCTTTAATTCTCTCAGTCCACGCACTAGCTTTATTAAGCGTTTTAATTCCCTTACGAGAACTATCTTTTGTTTTTATGTCTTTCACTATTCTTCCCCTGGTTTAGTAGTCATCAATTTATATAATTCTAAATCATGAGGGAAATGATTTTCAAATGGTACTAGATTACGTCCTACTTTTAAAAGTCCTTCACCTGCTCCAACATTAGTTATATAACTTAATTGTAACTCTGAAATATTTAATAATTTCGCTAATTCAAGACGATCAGTTGAGGCTTGATTTAACATAACAATAAATTCAGAGTTTGCAAGCATAGTTTTTGCAGTATGAGACTGTAATAAATCTTCCACATTTTGTGTAATCCCTGTAGCATAAGCTCCATATTTTCTAACACGTTTCCATAAAGTAAATAAGAAATTAGCCGAATATTCATGTTGAAATAATAAATATATTTCATCTATGAAAATATATGTACTTCTTCCTTTATTTCTATTAGCTGTAATTCTATTTAAAATACTATCTAAAACAACAAGCATACCTATAGGAAGTAATTGTTTTCCTAAATCTAAGATATCATAACATATAATACGATTATTTGTATCAACATTAGTATTTTTAGCAAATGTATTTAAAGATCCATCTGTAAACAATTCGATAGCAAGGGCAATTTGCTTTGCCTCTTCCTCTGGTTGTTTTAATAATTCTTCTCTAAAGTCTTGTAAAGTTGGTGGGACACCTTGATAATTTCCCTGTTGGTACACTCTATAAACTTTGGCAGTACATCTATCTATAATTGATTTTTCTTTTGGACCTAAAGACTTTTCACCCATTAAATGTTCACACAAAGATAAAATAAATTCAGACTTTAATATTACAGGATTCGCACCATCACCATATTCACTATTTAAATCCATTGCATTTATATGATTTTCACTTGTAGCAGATATATGAATTACTTCTCCACCTAATGCTTTTACCAACCTGCTTTCTTCTCGCTCTGGATCAACAATAATGATATCTGCTGTAGGATCACGTAATGCAATAGAAACTATTTCATTTTTTGCAGTAAAAGACTTACCACTTCCACTAACACCTAATATAAAAGAATTACCATTTAGTAGTTGCCTTCTATCTGCAATTATCATATTTTTAGATATAACATTTAAACCATAATATATTCCATTTTCATGATTAATTTCTTGTACTCTAAATGGTGTAAAAACAGCTAATGATTCAGTTGTTAATGTTCTTAATGTATTTATTTTTCTTACTCCATAAGGTAAAACCGTATTTAATCCATCCATTTGTTGATACTTTAATACCGCTAACTGACACAAATGTTTTCTAGCAGTAGATAATAAAGATTCTGTATCTAGATTTAATTGTTCTAAAGTCTTAGCAGTATGAACCATAGTAATAACGCATACAAACATTCTTTGGTCTCTCGTAGTAAGATCATCTAGAAATTCTTTCGATTCTTTTCTTTGTTGCTCCAAATCATAAGGAATAACAGCACTAAAATTGTTATTGTTATTTTGTCTGCGTTGCCAATTAGTAATATTAGTTTCTACACCTAATCTTCTGTTTTCCACCTCACGTATCGCTTCGTCCATGGGGATTGGTATTATATCAATAGATAGAAGCATACTTCTATCCATATCTGTCAATTCTGCAACCATATCATCTTTTATATAATTAGCATACTCTTTCAAGTATAATACACGTCCATATCTATTTCCATATTCGAAATAATCTTTTTCAAAAGATAAAGAATCTGAACATATATAATCTTTAAAGGAATGCCCTTTTCTCATATTGTCTATCATATCAAAATTAAAAATAGATTCCTCTCCCACTCTATAAAAATCGTGTATTACTCTTAATCTTTCATTTGCACTTAATGATTCGACTTTTGAACCGAGTTCACGAAAACGATTATTTAATTCAGCAGAAATCCGAGTAAAATATTGTCTAGCCTCATCTAGACTATTTTTATTTATAGATATAGTAAGAAATTTCTCTTGAACCATTGAATTAGAATTTGTTGCCTGCTCAATTAACATCCTATTATATTCATCACGGTACTTGTCTAAATTATCATTCGCTTTTGGCAATAATATATTCTTCTCAAAATCTACTTTATTTAATCTTCTATTTAGAATTGTTATTTTTGACGTCGCACTAGAATCAAGTGAATTTAATAATTCAGAATAATTTAAAAACATTGCTTCTTTATCATTTCTAGAAGCAACTGCATAATTAATATCAGTAAATCTATAAGTTTTACTATATTTATCTTTACCTAATAAAAAAATACCATCTTTCCATATTCTATTTACTGGTATGGTATCTTGAATACTTTTAGGTATATTAAATTCTTCTTTATCTCTTTTAAATAGATTCCTTATCGTTTTCATCTTTTACTCCTTTCTTCTTTTCTTTTGGCTTATTATAAATTAACTCATAATAAAAATTCTTTGCATTAAATTCTAAATGTCTAGGCACTAAAATTTCTGACTTGATCCACGCTAATACAAACTGTTCTGCTGGCATACCATTATATTTTAAAAATCCAATAGCAGCAAAAGGCACAACTCCAAGCATACAAACCCAGGATAAAGTTTCAATTCCTAAATATGGCTTTAATAGAAAATATAGAACAACAGCTACAACACATCCTAAAATACTAAAAACAAATTGTCTTAAATTAAGTCCAAAATAAATACTTTCAGTATAATTTCTTATTTCCTTATTTATCTTAACTTCCATAAACTTTCACCTCCAACAAAAAAAGATAATTACTCATTATCTTCTTCATATTCATATTCTCTTACAAATTCAACAAATTCAGCATCTTCATTTAGATATTTTCCTTTTTTAACAACGCATTGTAAGGTCTCTTGTGTTAATTTATTGATTAGTTCTTCTATTGGTTTCGGATAACACCCACGCTTATCGCCAAAATAAGATTCCATTAAATCATTTAACAAGAAGCAATCCCAATCTATCTCTACTGTGTTTGTTTTACCATCTTCTGTACGTTCAATTTCATAAGTTTTAAAATCTACTAAGTCTCTACTAAGACTAGTTTTTTCTTCCTTATTAATTTCTTCTAAAACAATCTTATACAAATTTTGTAAAGCTGTTTTAACATTTGGAGAATACCCATTCTTGCCAATTAAATAATAAGCTATAATATCATATAATTCATGATTGGATTCATTAATAGCATTACGTATTTTCATTTTTTACTCCTTCCTATAATAGGATAATACAAAAAATGATAAAAATAAAATGTGCGATTTATCTTTCCATATCTTTATTACTTTTATTAAGTCCTTCTAATTTATTAGATTCTTTAACAGCATGGCTTTGAATATCAGGATTTTCCTTTGTATCATTATAAAAATCAATAATACTTTGATCCAAAATATGATTATCCTTTTTTAATACTTGTTTTCTTTCATTTAAGAACTCGTTCGTATATTCCAAAGCAATTTGTTCATCAATTCTTAAATCCTTTGGATTCAAACCTAAGTCAATGCAAAGTAGTGCTTGTTGGAAATATTTTTCATCTTCCTTTTTTAAACCATTAAGTTGATTATACATAATAGTAAGAAATTGTCTTGATGTTATATCTGCCATATACTTTTCTGTTACTTGATCTAAAATCTTTTCATAATGAACTGGCGGTACTTTAGTTGGTTTATCGGTTTCTGGATTAATGTATTTATAAGTCATATCACTAATACTTTTGCTCATATCTTTTAATTTTAGTTGAGTAAAATCGTCATATTGTCTCCTCATTATCTTTCCTCCTCTCTTTGCTTATTAAATAATGTCATAATATTAGGAACATTAGAATTTGTAAATCTATCTATTTTTTCTTTTGTAATATTATTCTTTTTGCAATAATCAATGTATTTTTTTAATCCTATTTTACAATTTATTTCATCAGGATATAATTCATTAATTGAATTCCACATTCCATTGTGAGTATTCCAACTTATATATGTTATTTTCAAATCATTTTCTAAGTGATTCAAAAAATAGTAGTCAAAATTATAATCATACTCTGGAACGTAAGAATAACCATTTGGTAAAGATTTTGTATATGGGGTAAATTCTATAGCTTCATCACCGTCCGCACACAATATATAAACATCTTTACTTTTAGGATTAACAAGAATATATTCAATCTCTTTCCCATAATGCTCCTCGGAATTTTTTAAGAAAAATTTTATTTCATTTATCTTTTTATCTAGGTTCATTTTACATCCTTTCCTTTTCTTTATTTTTTACTTTAGAATCAAGATAATCACAAATTTTATTTGCTTCACCAACAGCTTTAAATAATTCGTTGGGTTTATCTTCTAATAACAGTATCCAACTTTGGATATAACTCTTATGATTGTTATAATCATCCTCATGAACTTTGACATTTAATTTTTGCATCAAAAAAGAAGAACTAATTTCTGCAATAAGTTCTTCTCTAGCATAATCTTTTTTATTTTGATTATTTAAATTCCTATTAAGTCTACTAGAATGCCCTGTAGCATGACTCAACTCATGAAGCTGAGTAGCATAATAAGAATATTTATCAAAAAATTTTGATGAAGGTGGTAACACAATAGTATCCTTTGATGGAATATAATATGCTTTATTACCTTCTTCTATATATTCGATATGTAACTTGGAAATTAATCTTTTGAAATATATATTAGTAGGTATAGTATTCCTGTTATTTTTTTCATTCGGTTTTATTCCCTCTATTAAACTTGCATTAAATACATACGTTGTATTACAAAAGACTTTAAAATCCTTTTTCCTTTCTGGAGTCTTTTCAATTATTTTTTCATAAGTTGGGAAATCTAAACGTATTTTGTTTTTAATATCATAAACACTCCAAAATTCTATTGGAACACCCTTTCCTTTAGCATTGGTTATTTTATAATTATTTTCCTTTATCTGTTTATATGTAAGCCAACGATTATCTTTATATTTTTCTTTATATGCAACATAAGATAAAATTAATTGGTTAACACCTCTATATTCGGTATTAGTAACACCATTCTTATTTAAATCACTATACCATCTTTCACGCCAAGGGATTTTATTTTCTTTTAATGCGTCTAAATACATCTT
>CALVCO010000064.1 GCA_944326095.1 uncultured Erysipelotrichaceae bacterium
GCTAAAAGGATATCACTCAAAGCAATACTAGCTACATTCTCTAAGAAATCTGATTTAAAAATATCCGTAAAATTCATAAATTCTCTCCAAGATCTACATTACGCCCTTTTTGATACTTTGAATAAGCTATTAAAGATAAATTCTTGCTTAAGACTTTGGCAATAAAATCTGGTAAATAAGCATCATATTTAACTTCTAATATCGCATTTTCATCTATTGGAATTGGACAAAACTTACATTCTAAAAATTCATTAATATTACGTTGAGTAGTTAAATTATCATCAATAGTAATTCTAACATTACCATAAGGATAATAATAAGCTAAACGTCGATAACTAATTATGACCTTAGGTCTTAATATCATTGTCTTAATTTGACAATAAAATTCTATTCCTAAATTACCTTTATTTAATAGAAAATCTATTTGATTATTTAAAATTAATTTTACTTCATCTTCGCTCAAACGTAATTTTTGTTTACTACCAAGCCCATTAGCTTTAGATTTTTTCTCTAAATTAATATAACTTAAATCATTATTATAATAACGAATACGAAATTTAGCACGCTTATTAACACCATTTAATTTATCCATATAGGCTTTATCATCAATATCATCAAAATATAGTGAATGAATATCATAATAACCATTATCACTATGTTTATCATATTTAAGAAGGGGATCTAGGACCCCCTTAATTACCCGAGCCTGCGCTGCATTAATTTTATATTTATATTCGTGACGCTTATTAATCATAATCACTATTTCCATCATCATAATTAGAACCATTGTCATAATTAGATGCATTATCATAATTAGAATAATTACTATAGTTAGGTGCTGGTGCACTATAATCAGTTATACCATCATTATTTGGACCATAGTCTGTATCATTATAATCAGTTATACCATCATTATTTGGTCCATAGTCTGTATCATTATAATCAGTTACACCATCGTTATTAGGTCCATAGTCGGTATCGTTATAATCAGTTATACCATCGTTAATTGGACCATAATCCGTATCATTATAGTCAGTAACTCCATCATTATTTGGACCATAGTCTGTATTACCATAATCGGTATAGCCATCATTACCTACACCATAATCACTAATATGATAATCCGTAATTCCATCATTAGCCGGGCCATAATCAGTATCATCATTTTGGATACTATTAGAATTATGAGCGCTTATAACTTTACCCGTAACTGCATCAATATCATATTCATATTCAATTCCTCCTTGTGAGAATTCTAATTCATAGATAGCTAAACCATCATCAAAATCAAATTCTTTTTCCACAAAGGCAATATCATCTCCACTAATATGCGCTTGTGCTAAAGCTATTTCTTTAGCCTTATCATAAGAAATATAATCATTGGTAACATAACGATCATCATAGTCATCACGATCAACCGTTACTACATTAGTACCTTCATCCTTAGTTGATAAAACTGCATTTTCTAAATCATTTAAGAAATCACCATTAGGAATATAAGAATCAGCTTCAATCTTTATAACGATATTTTTCTTTTGACCATCAATATCTTCCACAAAATAACCTGCATCCTTAATAAGTACCACTAAATCTCTTAATACTTCATCACATTTTTTACCAATATAGTCAGGATAATTAGTAACTATACTTTGACCATCCACATTTTTACCTTCAATACCTGTAACTAAAGAATTCTCATCATAACTAATTAGAATTTCGGGATTTACTGCCAAAAGAATTTGACCTTCTTTACTACTAGTAACTACCTCCTTTTCACTTTGGCATCCACTTAGAAGAGTTGCACAAATAACCGCAACAGAAGCAAGTGTTAATAACGTCTTTTTCATCTTCATTCTCCTTTCGTTTTAACTTATTTGCTTATGATTTAGATTACGTATCTTTTTCATCAAAAATGGGGTCTTAATTAAATTTTTTTAATCATAATCACTATTATTTTCATAATTTGAAACATTATAATTGCTTGAAGCATCATAATTAGAAGAATTATCATAATTAGAATCATTATTTTCAACAATTATAGGCTTTTCTTCAACTATTGGTACATTTTCAATAATAGGCACAATTGTTTCTTCAGGAATTATTGTTACTTCAACTATTGGAGTTTCTTCAATTATCTCTTCTTCAATTAAAGTTCCTTCTTTAACAATCTTTAAATCAATACTATCATCAATTTCTTGTTCAATTGCTTGTCTTAATTCTGGTCCAAAAGCTTGAAGTCCTTCATCATTATCAATTTCAATAATAATGCTCATACCTTCTTTTAAAAATGATAGTTCCCTAGCGCGATTAATTAATTCTCTAGTTACTGTTACTTCATCTTTATTTTCATAATCATAACCATCAATCAAAATACTACCATCATTATCCAGAGCATTTAATTCAAAGACTGTACCATCTTCATCTACACTCATTACTACTTCTGGATTAATTGTTAAATAAATCTTAGAAAATAATATAGGAGTAATTGTTCTTTGACTATTAATAAATAATAACAAAGCACAAGCTAAAGCTAAAGTTGAAGCAAATATACTTATAGGCTTAAATAACATCTTTTTCTTTTTAACTTGTAAAATTATTGGATTTTCAATTCTTTGACCAACTTCATAACCAAGATTAGCTCCATAGTAATATTTGCCATTTTCAGCTAATAAAATGACATAACTAAATTTAGTATCCATTACTAGATAAGTCATTTGTTCACCCCCTTGATCATTAAACTAAGGTGTTCACGAATGATTTCATAACCATTAGTATAAGCCACCAACATAGCTACTAGATATCGACGGTGTCTTTCTATGGTCTTGTTGGAAACGCCAGTATTCTTGGATAATGTATTAATTGGTAAACGTTTAGTCTTTAAAAGCTCATCTAAAATAGATGATTCATTTTTAGCATAAGCAATTACCTTAAGACATTTTTCATAAGTCTTTTTTTGCGAAGGACAATTATCAACAACATCCTTAAGACTTACCCCAAATTCTCTTAATTTTAAGCTAAGCTCTTCAATTTCCTCTTTTGTCGCATTTAAGCGCATCATTTCGGCTTGAGGACGACGCCCATCATCAAGAATTTCATGCAAAGCATGACCTTTTTCATCAATAGTCTCATCCAAAGACATATGCTCAATTTGCTTTTTCTCTTTACGCACATAATCAATTAAACGACTCTTAATTATTAATGCTGCATATTTCAAAAAAGCCCCTTTAAGATAAGAATAAGAACGAATAGCCTCATGAAAAGCTAACATACCAATAGAAAGCTCTTCATCGCGACCATACTGCAATTCCCTTTTTGCAAACTTTGCACATTCTAAACGAATAAAAGGCAAGTAGTCACGAATTAATTCATCTGCTACATCAATATCATCTTTTGCTTTAAACACTCGTTCAAGTAAAATATGCACTTCGCCCATAGGATCACCATCAATTATAGATTACGTAATATTATTCTTATTTTAGGGGTTTTATATAATTATTTTACATTATTTAAAAATCCTTTAAGTTAAATCTATGTTAATTCTATATTAAATTATTTATAGCATCGATTATTGGTTTTAACTGAGCAAAATCAACAAAACTAACTTTATTATTATATGTCGCAATTATCGCCTTATCCTCTTCACTACGTTTTTCAGGATCCACTTTAATAGCTTGTTTATAAACTAAAGACATTAGAAATCTATGTACTACACTCAATTTTTGATAATTAATAGCTCCACGCAAATGAAAAATTAATGTATTTTCTAATATATTTGAAGGTACTTGTCTTTTAATGTCTTTATAAATATTATCAATATTAACTTTACTAGTAGTATCGCTAATACCAACTGTAATAATTATTAATTTTGCTTGAACAGCCAAATATTTTAAAGTAGTATTTAAACCTTTTATACCACCCGCAAATAATCCACCAACATGAATAATTAAATTATAATTATTTAAATCTTTTACTTCTTTATAATCTTTACAACCACAATTAATATTCTTAGCTAATTCTAAAGCATAATCTTTACTAGAGCCATATTGACTACCATAAATAACAATCATTTCCATCATCTCTACCTCTAAATGTATTATAAACAAACTATCAATCAAGCTTTGTTAACAATGTGTAAAAAAGCTTCAAACACATATTTTTTAGTAAAACTTTGAAGAAATGTATGTTTTAGCCATTTAATACTTTGAAGAAATGTATGTTTTTAATAAAAATAATATTGAAGAAATGATTATTTTAAAAATATAGGATTTATAAAATAGTTTTAGTATTTGTATTTACTTCATTAAGCATCAAAAAAAGCAGATTATAATTAAACCTGCTTTTAAATTAATCTCCCCAAGTTATAGCCGAAACTGGGCATGAATCAATTGCCGCTTGTACATCACTTATATTTTCATCATCTACTATTTGATATGCTTCTGCTTTACCATCCTCATTCATGCAAAAGACTTTATCGCACATCCCACAACAAAGTCCACAACCAATACAAAGATTTTGATCTATTTTTGCTTTTTTCATTAAATCACCTTTTTTTATTAAAATACTACGACCAATAACATCTTAAACGCTTCTTGCCCATATACTGCATGAGGATGTCCAGCTGGCATAACAATAGATTCTCCTTCATGAAGAATATATTCTTTCCCATCAATTGTAATTTTACCAACACCATCTAAACATGTTACAAAAGCATCCCCACCTGATTCATGCGTACTAATTTCTTCACCTTTCGCAAATGAAAATAGAGTAATACTTAATGCTTCATTTTGTGCTAAAGTCTTGCTGACAACTTGGCCTTCTTGATAAGCAATTTGATCCTTTAAAGTTAAAACTTCAGCTTTAGTTATATTTTTCATCTTTTGACTCATAATTTCCTCCTAAAAAATTAATCTAAAACATTACCATCAATAGAGATTGTAACTACCTGCCATGGAATAAATTTTCCACTTGCTTGTAAAGCTTTTTTAGCAGCAAATTCTAAACCTCCACAACATGGTACTTCCATCCTTACAATTGTTGCACTTTTAATATCATTATTTTGAATGATCTGGGTTAACTTTTCACTATAATCTACACCATCTAATTTAGGACAACCAATTAAAGTAACCTTACCTTTCATAAAATCCTCATGCATTCTAGCATATGCATAGGCACTACAATCAGCTGCAATCAATAATTTTGCTCCATTAAAGAAAGAAGCATTTACTGGTGCTAGTTTAATTTGACAAGGCCATTGTGCAAGTTGTGATTCAGCTTTTACCATAGATAAACTAGATAATCCTGGTGTTATTCGAATTTGTTGAGGACTAGTACCTGGACAACCACCTGTACAAGCATTATTTTCTTGCTTTTTTTGCATAGCTTCTTGCACGGCTTTTTCATCATAAGCTGCTGCTTCTCTTTCTACAAAGGAAATAGCCCCCGTAGGGCAGGTAGGAAGACAATCACCTAAACCATCGCAATAATCATCACGCAATAGCTTTGCTTTACCATTAACCATTCCAATAGCGCCTTCATGGCAAGCTAATGCACATGCTCCACACCCATTGCACTTTTCTTCATCTATATGAATAATTTTTCTAATCATCTTTTTTCTCCTTGCTATTACTATACTATAAAAATTAATAAAATTCTTTATATGTGCATAAAAAAAGCTGTAGCGAATATGATTGCATATAAGCTAACAGCCTTTATTAATTCTAAATTTAAATTTTATTATTGTGCATTACCAATTACTTCACCAAAGATTTGACCAGTGATAATACCCCAAGTCAAATAAGAAACATTACATTCACCTGTAACATTACCAATTACTTCACCAGCAGCATATAAGCCTTCAATTGGATTACCTTCAGTATCTAATACTTGCAAGTTTTCATTGATTTCTACACCACCTGTAGTAGTAGCAAAACGACCTGTAACACGTAAGATATGATATTCACCATCTTTCATCTAAATATTAGGCAAGGACACTCTAACTTCTATAAGTTAGGGAGGAATTGCCTGCTCCTTTCTTCTTTTAAA
>CALVCO010000065.1 GCA_944326095.1 uncultured Erysipelotrichaceae bacterium
TAATTACAACTTTAAGATATATACAAATTATTACGGTAGTGTATTTGTATCAAAATATGCGATTTTTGACACTACCATTGACCCCGGAAGGAGAGTAAGATGAAAACAAGAATTCTAAAATTATTATTAGCAGCAGGGATGTTATTGAGTGTTAGTGCTTGTGCATCTAATGACAATAATGAACCTGCTCCAACAGCTTCAGCAACTACTGAAGAAACCACAGAAACAACTGAAGCAACAGAAACACCATTTAGTGCAGAGTATGAAATGCAAGGTACTACTTCTGCAGGATTACCTAAGAATGATACTTTCATTTTTGAAGGTACAGTTGATGAAAATGGTATTATTAAAACCTTAAATTTTGATATCATTCGTAACAAGGGTACTGAAGAAGAATATTCTAAAAAGGATATTATGGGTTATATGATGAATGTATCTGATGCGGATGTTCAAGAAACAGAAAATGGTTTTACTTTAGCTAGTCTAACCGCTAATAGCTATGCAGTATTCCCTGGTAAAGATGCTGGTGAACAATATATGGTTTCTGCTAGCTTAGAAAATTTGACAACTGATGCAACATTTAAAGATTTGACAATAATCAATTTGGCTACTCAAGAAGAAATGGATCTTGAATCTGCTATAGTTGCTTATAACTATTTAGCTAAAGAGGCACAAATTGATGAACTTACTGGTGATACTTTAGTTTGTGATTTATTAGTACCATTTGGATTATATGCTGATGGAAATTTCGTTGCTGGTCAAAAACGTGTATCTTTTGCTGGTATTAATGGTGGAAGAAGTTATGGTGAACAAATTGATGCTATAGTTGATTATATCTTAGCTAACAATATGACTTTGGAAGATGTTTATGAAATGTTTAGAACAGAAAATCAACAAAGTACACCAATTGAAGATCGTGATACAATTACTGGTGCAACCATTGCCTTTGTTGGTGATTTCCAAAGAATGGTATATTTAGCTATCCATGGTGAGTTATTTGAAGGTGTTACTAATTCTACTACTCAAGATGGTACAACAATGTTAGAAGTAATTACTCAAGGATATGGTGGAGAAATTGAAACACATATTACTTTTGATGATGAAACTTCAAAAATTGTGGAAATTAGTATTAGAGATGCTAATGAAACAGCAGATGTTGGAGCTAAATTGTATGAAGAAGGTAGTGATTTCTTACAAGCATTAATTGATGGACAAGATAATGTTAGTGAAGTTGATGTTGTTAGTGGTGCTACAGTTACTTCAAACGCCTTAATTAAGGCTACACAATTAGCTTTAGAAAGCTATAATGCAAAATAAGTTATTTAGCTTGGTTTAAAAAGCCAAGCTTTTTTTTAGTTATGAGTGTATAATCTTAATAGGAGATTTAAGACTAATGGCAGTATATGTTATGAGTGATATCCATGGTTTAAAAAAGCGTTTTGATTTAATGCTAAAGACCATAGATTTAAAGGTAAATGATAAAGTTTATTTTTTGGGAGATGTTATCGATAGAGGTGAAGATGGGATTGCCTTATTGGAACAAATTATGGAAGATGAGCGCTTTACTTTATTTATGGGTAATCATGAAATGATGATGTTAAAATGTTTACAAAGTCCTACTAATTCAAATTTTACGACTTGGTTTTGTAATGGTGGTCATGTTACGCATTTTAACTATTTGCGTTTAGATAAATCTAGACAATTAAAAATTTTAAATTATTTAAATCAATTGCCTTTGGCTTTATGTGATCTTAAAGTAAATGATCGTTATTTTTATTTAACTCATGCTTATGGTGATAGTAACTATATGCATGGTTTTGTTTATTTGGATGATGTTGATGATCCATATCGCTTTATTTGGGAAAGAAATATTCATGATTTAGCTAGAATTGAGGGGCGAACAATTATTGCTGGACATACTATTTCGGCTTTATTGAATAATAATTTTAATGAGCCTATGAGTATTTATCATGATGGTAAAGATTTAGTGGATGCTAAATATATAAATATTGATTGTGGTTGTGCAAGCAAAAGCCCATTAGCTAGATTTGCTTGTATTCGTTTAGATGATATGCAAGTTTTCTATGTTTAAGGAGTGATTTTAATGATTTATACACTTACTTTTAATCCTTCAATTGATTATTATATTAAATTAGATAATTTTATGCCTTATGCTTTAAATCGTGCTAAACAAGAGGAAATTGTGTCTGCTGGTAAAGGTATTAATGTAGCTAAAGTTTTAAATCAATTAAATATGGAAGTAGAAATTTTAGGTTTTGTTGGTGGCGAAATAGGTAGAATGATTAGCCATGATTTAAAAAGTCAAAATTTAAAGTGTGATTTAATTGAAACTAAAAATGGTAATAGTAGAATAAATGTTAAGATTAATGATGGTAAAGAGACACAAATTAATGGTAAAGGGCCATTAGTTTTAAAAGATGATTTAAATAATTTATATAATAAATTAGCTAAACTTAATAAAGATGATATTTTAATTATCTCTGGTAGTTTAGCTGATGGTATGCAAAGCAGTGATTTAAAAGAAATATGCCAATTTGTACATGATTTTGGTTGTCAATTAGTCTTAGATATAGCCAATATAGCTTTGCTTGATTGCTTATGTTATCATCCTTTTTTAATTAAGCCTAATAAAGAAGAATTAGAAGAATTATTTGGTTGTAAAATTGATGAAGATGATTTGTTAAAATATGCTTTAATTTTACAAAAAAAAGGAGCACAAAACATTTTAGTTTCGTTAGGTAAAAATGGAGCTTTTTTATTGGATGAAGATGGTAATAGTTATTATTTAAAAGCTTTAGAAGGTAAGGTCATATCTACAATTGGAGCAGGCGATAGTATGGTTGCAGGATATATTGCTAAGTACTTAGAAAAGCATAATCATTATGAAGCATTATGTTTTGGGGTTGCTTGTGGTTGTGCTACTTGTTTTACTTCATTTTTAGCTAATAAAAAACAAATTGATGAAGCATATAATTTAATTTATAAACTATATCATCATCATAAAAGATATTTCTTTTTTGATATTGATGGTACGCTTACAGATTTTAAAACCAAAGAGGTAGTGCCTTCAGCTTTAAAGGCTTTAAATAAGTTACAAGAGGCAAATCATTTTGTAGCCATCGCAACAGGAAGAGCTCATTATAAAGCATTGGATATGATGAAAAAAGTTGGCTTACATAATATGGTATGTTCAGGAGGAATGTGCTTAGTTAAAGATGATAAGATTATCCAAAATATTCCTTTAGATTATATAGAGGCAATGAAAATAATTAAAAAGGTGGAAGACTTGGGATATGGTATCTTATTAATGGTAGATGATTCGATTGATGTATATGCCAAAAATGACTTATTTATTAAACAAGTAGGTGAAAGACAAGAACCAACAAATTATATAATTGATAAGAATATTGATTATAAGCAATTTAAGAATATATATAAAATATATGTTTCTATTCCTCAAGAAGATGAAGAGAAATTAACTAAAGATACTACTTTAGGACATTTGCGTTTTGTTAAAGACTATTTAATGTTTCAATATGATGCTAAAGATGTTGGTATTATTAAAATGATGGATAGTATAAATGCGAATTATCATGATGTAGTAGTATTTGGTGATGATTATAATGATTTAGTTATGTTTAAAGATGAATGGACTAGTATTGCCATGGGTAATGCATGCGATAAGTTAAAAGATAAAGCAACTTATGTTACGGCTAAAAATGTTGAAGATGGTATTTATTTAGCATGTCAAAAATTTGATTGGTTTAAAAAGATTAAGTGATGGTTTTGGAGGATAAGATGAAATTAGTAGGGATTTCTTGTGATATAGGAGAATCAATAAAACAAAGTGTACATAAAATAAATGATACTTATATAAAAGCTTTAGAAAGTGCAGGATGCGCTATTGTTGTGATACCTCAAGTAAACAAAAAAAGTATTAAGGGTATAGTAGAGCGTTTAGATGGTATTGTTTTAAGTGGTGGCGAGGATATTGATCCTAGTTTTTATCATGAAGATAAAACTAAGTTTGTGAAAAGGACTAAAATTGAACGTGATAATTATGAAATGTTATTGTTGAAATATGCTGTTGCTAGAAAGATACCAGTATTGGGAATCTGTCGAGGTTGCCAATTAATCAATGTTTATTTTGGTGGAAGTTTATATCAAGATAATAGTCTATGTCCTTCTAATACTTTAATGCATCATGCTAAAGCTAATAAAGAAGCGATAATGCACAATATTATAGTACGCAATGATTCTTTTTTAGATGATATATTAGGTGAAGTAGCAATTGTTAATAGTTATCATCATCAATCTATTCATAAATTGGGTAAAGGTTTGATGAAAATTGCTTTAAGTAATGATGGCATTGTTGAAGGAATACAACATAAAGAATTACCAATAGTAGGTTTACAATTTCATCCTGAAAAGAATTTTAATCAAGATAAAAAGATGCAATTGATTTTTGAGAAATGGGTCAAGGAGTTATGATATGAAATATGTAATTAAAAATGTTAATTTATTTCAAGGTAAAATTGATTCTAAAATTATAAGCCATTCTAATGTGTATTTTGAAGATGATAAAATTGTAAGAATTGATAATGATATAAATGTTTTAGATGACTATGAAATAATTGATGGTAGTGATAAATATCTTTTGCCTGGCTTAATTAATTTGCATGCCCATTTATTTGGTAGTGGTAAACCTAGTAAATTATTAGGTGGCAAAAGTAATATGCAACAAATGGTCATTAAGGCAGCTAAATCTAAATATGGATTGAAAATTTTAGATAATATAATGCAAAAAAATATGCAAGATGCCCTATTTAGTGGGGTTACCACGGTAAGAGGTGTTGGTGACTTTTTTTATCGTGATGTAATTTTGCGTGATAAGATTAATAGAAATGAAGTGATTGGTCCTAATTTGATTGTTAGTGGTCCTGCTATAACTGTTGTAGGAGGACATGGTGATCAAACATTTGCATTAAGTGGTAATAATGAAAAAGAATTATTAGATTATGTTGAACAAAATGCTTTACATAATGTTGATTTAATTAAAATATGTATTACTGGTGGCGTTATGGATGCCAAAGTAAAAGGTGAACCTGGTGAAGTGAAGATGAGCTTAGAACAGGCTAAGGCTATTTGTGAAGCTGCTCATGAAAAGGGATATGTTGTTGCAAGCCATAGCGAAAGTAACCAGGGAGTAGAAATAGCGGTTAGAGCTAAAGTAGATACGATTGAACATGGAGCAATGTTTTCTGATGAGATTGCTCAATTATGTAAAAAGCAAAATACAGCATTTATTTGTACTTTATCACCAGCATTACCATTGGCTACATTTAGTCCAAAACTTACTAAATTAAATGATTTATGTTATTACAATTCTAAAGTAGTATTGGATAATATGCTTAAGGGAATTCGTAAGGCTTTAAGTTATTATATTCCTGTAGGCCTTGGTACGGATGCTAGTTGTCCATATGCTATGCAATATAATATGTGGAGGGAAGTTTGTTATTTTGCTAAATATTTAAATGTTTCTAATTCTTTTGCTTTATATACAGCAACCTTACAAAATGCCATTATCTTAAGAATGGAAGATAAAATTGGTAGTATTGAAGTTGGTAAGCAAGCAGATATGTTTATGATTAAAAAAGATCCTTTGCAAGATCTTAGAGCTTTAAAAGATGTAGATATGGTTATTACAAAAGGTAAAGTTTATACTGATTGTAATATCAAAAAGAATTTAGAAATAGAAAATGAATTAGATAAATTATTATAAAAAAAGGTGCTATTTTAAGCACCTCTCACTATTCTATTATAACACAAAAAAATTTTTAAAAATAGACTTGTTGTTATAGATTAATATTGTAATATATAAGTACAAAGATAT
>CALVCO010000066.1 GCA_944326095.1 uncultured Erysipelotrichaceae bacterium
TAGTATCATATCTTTTGTGTAGAATTTAGGACATTTTCTAATTTGATATATTAAGACATTATCATATTTGAATTAGAAAGGATAAAAATTTTTTAAAAAAAAGTGTTGCACAGATATTTAGATTATGATAATATATTTAAGCACGGACGAGAAACTGGTTCTTTAGCCAAGCTGGTAAGGCAACAGACTGCAACTCTGTGATCACCGGTTCAAATCCGGTAGGAACCTCCATATTTGGAGATATGGCGGAATAGGCAGACGCATCGGACTTAAAATCCGGTGGTAGAAATACCGTATGGGTTCAAGTCCCATTATCTCCACCATTTTTAAAATTAAAGCTTCGAAAGAGGCTTTTTTTATTGTCTTTTTTAAACAATATATTTATAATATTTTCATTGTGGAGGGCAAAATGAAAATTGGTATTGGAAATGATCACAGTGCAGTAGAATTAAAGAATGCAATCAAAGACTATTTAACACAACAAGGATATGAAGTAATTAACTATGGTACTGACAGCACTGAAGCCTTTGATTATCCATTAGCTGGAGAAGCTGTAGCAAATGCAATTAATAATCATGAAGTAGATTGTGGTATTTGTATTTGTGGTACAGGAATTGGTATTAGTATTGCTGCTAATAAAGTTAAAAACATTCGCGCTGCTGTATGTAGTGAACCTGTTAGTGCTAAACTAGCAAAAGAGCATAACAACGCGCAAATTATTTGTTTTGGTGCAAGAATTGTCGGCTTAAATATGGCTAAAGCTATCGTTGATGCTTGGCTTAATGCAAGCTTCCAAGAAGACCGTCATATCAAGCGTCTTGCTTTAATTAAAGATATTGAAGATAGGCAATAAAAAAACCGCTAATGCGGTTTTTTATTATGAATTTTTAACTTTAATCCAAAGATCAGTTAATTCTTTCTTCAACACTTCATTATGTTCAAATACTTCATCCTTTTCAAAATTAGTACGAGGAATATAAGCACTTGGATCATATTCTTGAGATAATTCATCCATTACTTCGGCATTTGAAGAAGTATATCCAACTGTATATGAATTATCATAAGCTGCTTCATAAGTAAGCATATAATTAATAAATTCATTTGCTAAGCCTGGACATTTAGCATTTGCAGGAATTACCATAGCATCTGACCAAAGATTAGTACCACTATTTGGTGTAAAGTAAGCCATATCTTCATTTTCACTTAAAACATATGCAGCATCACCACTATACATAATAGCGATATCTTTTTCGCCATTTACCATAGCATCAATAACTTCATCTGTAACAAAAGCTGGATCAACTGCTTCATTAACATCTAATAACCATTGATAAGCTTCTTGTATTTCATTTTCATCTTCAGTATTCATAGAATATCCTAAAGCTTTAAATGCCATCATAAAGCTATCTCTTTCAGAATCATATAAGTATACTCTACCTTTATATTGTTCATCCAATAGGATATTATAGCCTTCTTCTTCTAATTGTTCTTGTGAAACATTATTCTTGTTATAAACAATACCTACAGTCCCCCAGAAATAAGGTACTGAATATGTATGATCTGGATCATATGGAAGATTTTTAACTCCATCAGCTAAATTATCTAAATTAGTGACGATATTTTTATCAATAGGTTGCAATAAATCTTCTTCAATTAATCTTTCAATCATATAATCACTAGGTACTAAAATATCATAAGCACTTCCACCTAATAATTTAGTATACATAGCCTCATTAGAATCAAATAATGAATAATTTACTTTAGCATTATACATTTGCTCGAAATTACTAATAGTATTTTCACCAATATATTCTCCCCAGTTATAAACATTCAAAACATTACAACCATAAACTTCTTGAGCATCCATAACTTGTTCAACATCACTAGATGAACCACAGCCACTTAGGCCAATTAGTAGTAAACTAGATAAGATTACTTTCCATAATTTTTTCATTTTTTTTCTTTCCTCTTCTTTCTTTTATAATTGGAATTACATTAACTAAAACTAATACAATCGTAATTACTAAAACGATAATTGTAGATAATGCATTGATGGTAGGATTAATCCTTTTAACATTAGAATATACATATATAGAAATATTATTTATTCCTGGACCTGTAGTAAATAATGAAATAACAAAATCATCAAATGACATTGTAAAAGCTACTAAAGCTCCTGCCACAATTCCTGGCTTTATTTGTGGAATAATAACTTTAACTAATGCTTGTAAAGGTGTACAACCTAAATCTAAAGCTGCTTCTGCCAAATTATTATCTAGCTGTCTTAACTTAGGCATAACACTTAATATAACATATGGGATACAAAAAGCGATATGCGCTAATAATAAAGTCATAAAACCTAATTCAATATTTAATGAAGTAAAAAATAACATAAAGCCAATTGCCGTAACAATTTCCGGATTAAGCATCGGTAAATTATTTACTTGTTCAATTGATTCTTTAATTATTCTTTTAGATTTACTCATACCAATCGCCGTAATCGTTCCTACTATTGTTGAAACTATTGTTGCGATTATCGCAATTATTACTGTGTAATAAATAGATTCCATTATTGTTCTATTGGAAAACATCTTTTCATACCATTCTAAGGAGAAACCTGTAAAATGACTCAATGACTTAGAATCATTAAAGCTAAAAATACAAACATAAGCTATTGGCGCATAAAAGAATAATAAGACTAATATTAAGTAAATTTTAGATAGCCAATTCTTTTTCATTAGCGTACCTCCTTAGATTGTCGATCTAATTTCTTAGTAATATACATCGATATCAAGATGATAACCGCCATAATCAAAGATATAGCACTACCAAAGTTCCAATCACCTGTAGAAATAAAGTAACTTTCAATTAAATTACCAATTAAGACAAAGTCGCCTCCACCTAATAATTTAGGAATAAAGAAGCTAGAAACTGCAGGCAAGAATACTAAGGTTATACCACTTATAACTCCTGGTAAACTCAAAGGCAAAGTAACTTTTAAGAAAGCTTGCCACTTACTAGCTCCAAGATCTTCAGCAGCTGCAATCAAACTTTGATCCATCTTACTTAATGAAGTATGAATTTGTAAAATCATAAATGGTAAAAAGTTATATACCATACCAATATAAACTTTCATCTCATTAGACAAACCACTATCATTTAACATTCCACGCCATGCATAGGTTCTAACTAACATATTGATCCACATTGGTAAAGTTATTAATAAGACCATTAAACTTTGTTTATTACCTGGCAATTTAGAAATAACATATGCGCAAGGATAGCCAATCATTATACATATTAAAGTAGTAATAAAGGCTATTTTCAAAGATCTCCACAAAACACTAGGAAAGATGCTATCTTCAAAAAAACGCATAAAATTATCTAAGGTAAATTGTAAAGTTAAAACCTCATTACCTTGGGTTGTAAAAGCATAGAATACAATCATCAACATTGGAAGGCAAATCATGATGATCATCCATAATATATAAGGATAAGTAAAACGTGAAAAACTCTTCATTTTAATTTCCCATCTTACTCATGACATGAATATCTTCAGGTACAAATAATACACCAACCTTTGCCCCAACTTCTTGATAATCAGTTGTATGAACTTTCAATTCACGTCCCATTGTTGAGAATGTTATTTGATAATCGCCTTCCTTGATATCTTCATCATCAAAATCATATTTTACATCCCATATTTCTACCGAACTTTCATCTTCCAAAGACCAAGCTTGTGCATTTGCCCATTGTTTAAGATCGGTATCTAAAGCTATACTTTCTTTGATTTCATCTACTGTCTTATAGAAGTCAAAAGCTTGAATAGCTTCTTCATTTTCCTTATCTTCAGTATAAACAGGATTAACTACTGTAATATTAATAGTAACTTCTGTTCCCTTAGATGTTCCAAAAGTACATGGATATGTACCTATGGCATTTTTTATATCATATTCAATTTTAGTTAAAGAAACATCTTCATCTTCATCATTCCATGCTTGTGCATTAGCTCTAGCAACCACCATGGCATCAGTTAAGCTTTCAACATCTTCTAAGTCCATATAGAAATCACTAGCACTAATCTTTTCATGAGCTTCTTCATTGATGATATCTTTATTGCCTAACACATGCATCGTAACCGTCTTGGAAGTTCCACTAGCAGTTTCTACAATAATTTCATAATGCACACCCTTAAATAAAACCGATTTTACTTCGCCATTCATAATACCCTTATTACGTGGAACTAAATCAATATCCTCTGGACGAATAACAATATCTACTGGTTCATTTTTCTTAAAGCCAAAATCGATGCACTTATAATCATTATCATCAAAATTTACTAAATAATCATCTTTCATAATGCCATCAATAATATTTGATTCGCCAATAAAACGAGCAACATATTCATTAATTGGTTCATTATAAATTTCTGTGGGTGTTCCAACTTGTTGAATCTCACCATCTTTCATAACAACAATCTTGTCAGACATTGTTAATGCTTCTTCTTGATCATGAGTAACAAAGATAAAAGTAATACCTACTTCTTGTTGAATATTCTTTAGTTCAAGTTGCATTTCTTTTCTAAGTTTTAAATCTAATGCTCCAAGAGGTTCATCTAACAATAATACTTTAGGTTCATTAACTAAAGCTCTAGCAATCGCAACTCTTTGTTGTTGACCACCAGACAATAATGTAACATCACGCTTAGCAAATCCTTCCAAACCTACTAAGCTCAACATACGATTAACTTTTTGTTCGATAATATCTTTAGAAATTTTCTTAAGTTTTAAACCAAAAGCAATATTATCATATACATTTAAATGAGGAAATAAAGCATACTTTTGAAATACGGTATTTATATCCCTTTTATAAGCAGGAACTTTACTTATTTCCTCACCATCAAAAATAATCTCACCTTCATCAGCATCTAAGAATCCCCCTAAGATTCTCAATAAAGTTGTCTTACCACAACCACTAGGTCCTAATAAAGTAACAAATTCATTTTCATATATATCAAGATTAATACCCTTTAAAACAATTTGATTATCAAATTGCTTAACAATATTTTTAAATTGAATAATCTTTTTCATCTTAAACCTCCCCTTTAAAAGATTGGTGGGGTACAAACCCACAATACTCTGGCATTATTCATAGATTCATTACGTAAAAAATGTTCCTTATCACCATTTATATAAAATGCTTCATTTTTCTTCACAACAATTCCTTTTTCATCATGTTCAAAATAAATAGTAATCTTTCCACTTAAAACATAACCAAATTCTTCGCCTTCATGTGGATATATCAATTGTGATTCACCACTTGGTTTAAGTTCTAATATAATTGGCTCCATTTCATTTTTTTGCGCATTTGGAACTATCCAATTAGTAATGCTCAATTCCTTTTCATCAACGAAAGCATCATCAGCGGAAAAGACGATTTTTTCATTGGATTCTTCCTCAAAAAACTTACTCATGGTTATCCCCAAAGCCTCACAAATATCTTCTAATGTAGTTATGGAAGGTTGGGTTAAATTACGCTCTAATTGGCTTAAAAAGCCCTTAGTGAGCTCACAGCGACTAGCTAATTCTTCTAATGTAAGATTGTTCTTATTTCTAAGATTTCTTATGCGATTGCCTAAATCCATTTTACCTCCTTCTTGTTTAACATTACTAAACTAAAAGTATTTATTAATTAAACCATATTTATTATATATAAAATTCACTAAAATGCAATATTTTTTTTGTTAAATTTTAATATAATCATCAACATCATAAACATAAAAAAAGTCATATCTTTCGATATGACCAAAATTAGATAATCTAAAATTGGATGAGGTTGATGCATCGCTTTAAAATAATATGAGGTAAGTATCAACATAGGCTTTAAAGAT
>CALVCO010000067.1 GCA_944326095.1 uncultured Erysipelotrichaceae bacterium
TTTAATGCATTTTCCATATCTTCTACTGAAGTTGGATTATATGCTTCCAATATTGCTTGTGCTGCTGCTAGTTTTTTGGGATCTCTTTTTATTCTTGCCATAGTCATATTTCCTCTTTAACCTCCTAATTGTATCACATATATAAAAACAAACCGTGATAAGTTAAGTTACGCGCGCTTTCTTAACTTACACGGTTTATTTTACACTCTCACTAATTTATTTATATAATCAATTATATTTTAGAATCTAATCTATAATGCTTAAAATATTCTCCAATTTAGATTGCTTATATATTATTCAAACAAGCTTAATAATTCTTCGATACTCATCTTAGATAGATTGCTTTGATTATTTTCAACTAAAGCATCAATTAATTCTTTTTTCTTATTTTGGATATTTAAGATTTTTTCTTCAATGCTATCTTTCATTATTAATTTATATTCAATAACATTATTCAATTGACCAATACGATAAATACGATCAGTTGCTTGATTTTGTGCAGAAGTATTCCACCAAGGGTCAAAGTGAATTACTGCTTCAGCAGCTGTTAGATTTAAACCTGTACCTCCTGCTTTTAAAGATATCATAAATAAGGTATCCTCATCGCTATTTTGAAATTTATCTACTAATTCTTTTCTTTTTTCTTTTGGTGTACTTCCTGTTAGACATAAATATTTGATATTGCGTTTATTTAATTCTTTAAAGAATAAATCAAATACTGATGTGAATGAAGAAAATAATAATAATTTTTTATGATTTGCTTGATAATTTTCAATAATATCTAAAGCTACTTGCATTTTTGAAGACATTTCATAAATGTTATCATATAGTAATCTTGGTTCAATACAAATTTGTCTTAATTTAGTTAATAAAGATAGAATCATAAATTTATCTACTTCACCATTATTTATTTGATATTTAAATTTAGTAAATAAAGCATTATATAATTTATGTTCATTTTCACTAAATTCTACATTTATTACTTGTTCTATTTTTTCTGGTAATTCTTTTAAAACATCTTTTTTTATTCTTCTTAAGATAAATGGTGATACCATAGTTTTTAATTTATTAGTTATTTTAGAATCATTATTTTTAGCAATTGGATTTTCATAATGCGTTTTAAAATAATTATAGTTATATAAATAATCATTCATTAAAAAGTCAAAGATACTCCATAATTCAGCAATATTATTTTCAATTGGGGTACCAGTTAAAGCTAAACGATGTTCACTTTTTAATGATTTTACACTAATTGAATTTTTAGTCTTTTGATTTTTAATATATTGGGCTTCATCTAAAATAATATAGTAAAAATCTATATTTTCATAATAAATGTAATCTTTACGCATATAATCATAACTAGTAATTACTATTTTATCTTCATTATTAATAGTTTCAATTTGTTCTTTACGATTATTAGCATTACCAATAATTAATTTATGTTGCATATCTGGTGCAAACTTTAAAATTTCATCATGCCAATTTAATATTAAAGAACTTGGACATATTACTAATGATGGCTTATCTATTTCTAAGGAATCTAAATAAGCAATTATTTGTAAAGTTTTACCTAATCCCATATCATCAGCTAAAATACCATTAAAATGATAATTAGCTAAAGTATTAATCCAATTAATACCTTCAATTTGATATTCTCTTAAAATATTTTGATATTTTTCTTTAATTTTAAGTGCTTTAGTATTATTAAAAGCAGTTAATAAATTTTCATAGCTTGGTTTTTTCTCAAAGTTAATATTTTCATATTCATTAATTTCATTATTTAAAGCTAAACTACGATATAAATTAGTACTTACTTTACCCTTTTTAATTTGATTTAAATTAATATTCATATCATCTAAAAATTCATCTAGATTAGCTAAATCATCAGAATATAGATTAATTAAATCACCACTTTTTAAACGATAATAGCGTTTTTTTCTACGATATGCTTTTAAAATATCACTGATTTCATTTTCTGGTAAATCATCACTGTTTATTTCAAGATCAAGTCCTAAATTTGCTACATTTACTCCTACTTGAATAGTTATATGATATTTCTTTTGTTTGTTTAGCATTTTAAGTTTTTCGGAAATATAAACATTGGCATATTCTTTAATATTTTCTAAGCCATAATTTATAAAACGATAAACTTTTTCATCATTTTTATTATAGATATAATTATTATTTTCATGTTTATATGCATAGTTATTAAGTAATGCTTTTATTTTTTCATATGATGAATTGGTTATTTTAGAATTTTCATCAATTCTATTTCCATTATTAGTTAAAGCAGTTAATTCAAAACAAATATAATCATTGTCATCTACATCACCAAATACTTCGATATTTTCTATTCTTTCAAAGTTAGAAAAGTCATAACCTTGAATATCTAGATAAGATATATTTTCTTGAATAAAATGATAATATAAATCAGGAATATGTTCTTCAACGATAATAACAGAACGAATTATTTCCAAATATTTTTGGATAAAATTATTCTTTTTATTTTCTTTACAATATAATTTATTATTATTTACATAATAAAAATTATTATTTACTAAATCACTATCAGTACCTGAAATTACATAACCATTTTCTACTAAATCGAAAATTAAAGGAAATTTTTCCTCATCAATTGCGAAATAGTCTTTATATTCATCCATATTCGCAAAGCATTTATAAAATTCATCGATATTATAAGGTGAAACACTAATATATCTAGTTATCTCTTCATTACTTTTAAGACAACTAAATTCCATAAATTTAATTATTTCTTTTGAATTATCATCAAAACTATCTTCTTTTAATTTAGCAGTTAAATTTTTTCCAAATTCAATATCATTTTCTAAACGAAGATCATCTAGAAAGTTAGAAACATTTTTAATAACATATTTTTTATTATCCCCTATTTTAAAATCAACGGATATAGCATATTCATTTATACTTATATTTGCATCTATTGATAGTTTATCAGTGGTTGGTAATAATATAGGATCGTTTTGTTTTAAAAAGTTTATTACACTTGCGGATGCGAATCTATTACGTAGTTTAATTCTTTCTTGAATTTTTTTATAGCGTTCAAAATAAATAGTTGTGGGTATTTTTTCAACAATAACATCTTTTAAATGTAATAATGTGGCATAAATATGTCCACAAACTTCACGGTCATTATAATTAGACCAGTAACAACAATAAGTATCATATATATCTTTATTTGAATTATCATATTTAAATTTTACTTCATGTTCGTCATAAATATCATATAATGCTGTAAATTGATAATTATTAGAGTCAACTTGTTCTATTTTAATATAAAGTATTGAATCTTGATAATATAAACTTTTACCATAACTTGTTTCACTATGCTTAAATCTTTCTCTTATTTTTGAATGTACTAATAAATCCATAGGTCACCTCATTGAGTTCTATTATAACAAAAAAAGCATATAGAATATATAACTCTATATGCCTAAATTTTTATTCTTCTTCGCTATATTTAATGATTAGATGACGTTTATTACCTTCACCTTCACTTTCAGTTCTAACATGTTTGAAATTAGTTAGAGCTTGGTGAATAACTTTTCTTTCATCATTTGACATAGGATCTAAAGATGCATCTACTTTAGTTCTTACAACTGTTTTTGCAATTCTTACAGCCATATGTTTTAATTTAGCATAACGTTCTTGTTTATAATTGTTAATATCAATTAAAATTTTAAATTTACGTTTGAATTCTGCATTTACAGCTGCTTTTACTACATTATTGATAGCTTGTAAAGTCTTACCATTTTTACCAATTAATACAGCATTATTTTCAGCATCTAATACAATGGTAAATGTATCATCCTTTTGGAAGATTTCTACTGAACATTCAATATTGATACCAGTAAAGAATCCTCCAAGATATTCAAATAAGAATTCTTTTACATCATTTAAGCAATAAGCTTCAATAGTAACACTAGCACCAATGCCTAAGAAACCACTTTTTTCTTCTAATACTTTATATGTAAGTTCATCAACATTGCAGCCTTTATCATTTGCTGCTTCTTTTAAAGTTTCTTCTAAATTTTTAGCTGTATATGTCTTTAGCATCTTATTTACCTACCTTATTTTTATTTTGAATTTTATCAATAAATACATATTGAACAAGTAATGTTCTAATAATAATAACCAAGGAACTGATGATCCAGTAGATGGTCATACCAGTTGGCCACATAATTGATAATACCAAGATAGGGATCATCATATAATACATCATATTACCCATAGGATTTTTAGTTTCTTCTGGTTTACGATGATGTTTTTCAGCTTCTTTTTTAGCCTTTTGTTTAGTAATAAACATAGGCAATTGCATAGATAAGAAATATAATACAGCCATGATTAGGAATACTACTAGATACATGAATTCACCACTAGTAATTCCTTCCCAAGGTGTTCTTTCAAAACTTAATACAGTACCAAAAATACTCATGCTTCCTGTAGCTACCGCACTTGATCTTTGTACAGCTTGATAAATCGCAATAATAATTGGGAATTGAATGAAAGAAGCAACTAAGGTTCCAAATGGATTAATATTGTACTTCTTATATAGATTTTGCATTTCCTGCGCTTGGCGCATTCTACTTGCATCATCCGTTTTTCCTTCATATTTCTTTTGAATACGATTCATTTCTGGTTGGATTAATTGCATTTGTTGAGAAGCAACCGTAGATCTTAGCGTTAATACTAATACTAAAGCTTGAACAACGAATGTAACAGTTGCAATACCACCAGCTACTCCAATTTTTGGAGATAGATAGTTTATAGCTTGCGCTAAAGGATAAACAAATAAGGCATTAAACCAACTCTCTGATTCAAAGATATCAGTAAATGTCATATCTGTGGTAATTTGAACAATTTTACCATTATCATCTACTGGTGCAGTACATCCACTCAATAAAAATAAAGCTCCAATAACCAGTAGAAGAATTAATAACTTTTTACGATTTGTTTTCATCAATATTCTCCTGTTTTTTATACACTATATAATTGTAACTTTTTTAAGTATTTTTTCCAATATTTTTTTATTTATCGCATAATTATTCTCTAAAAAATGTTTCTTTGTTATTACGATAATATCAAAAGGATAAGTTTTTAGATCAATTGACTCTTTAATCATCATGCGTAATTGTCTTTTTATTTTATTTCTTTCAACCGCATTGCCCATCTTTTTTGAAACGGATATTCCAACACGACAATCATCTTCTTTTTTGTCATCATAATAGATGACAAAAGTGGAATTGCTGATAGCTTTTTTTAGTTTAATAATTTGTTGGAATTCTTCATTTTTTCTTATACGGTGTTGTTTATCCATATTTTTGTAAAAAAAGTCACCACATGGTGACTTTTTTATGCTGACAATGTCTTTCTACCCTTAGCACGACGTCTAGCTAGGACCTTACGTCCTCCTACGCTGCTCATGCGGGCTCTGAATCCATGCGTCTTTTGGTGTTTTCTTTTGCTCGGTTGATAAGTTCTTTTCATTGATATACACCTCCAGTTAAATTTTATACATAATGAGCAATTGCCTAATAATAATATAAGAATAAGGCTAAAATGTCAATAAGTACAATAACATTGAGGTATGAAAATCTAATTCAAATATGATAATGTCTTAATATATCAAATTAGAAAATGTCCTAAATTCTACACAAAAGATATGATACTA
>CALVCO010000068.1 GCA_944326095.1 uncultured Erysipelotrichaceae bacterium
TAACCTCCATATTTTATCGTGAGGTTATATAGTATCATATCTTTTGTGTAGAATTTAGGACATTTTCTAATTTGATACATTAAGACATTATCATATTTGAATTAGAAGAGTTAATTTCTGAAATAAAAGTTCTTGCCAAACAATAAATTTTTTGTTAATATAATTAAGCGTTGTCCACGTAGCTCAGTTGGATAGAGCATACGCCTTCTAAGCGTACGGTCAGGGGTTCGAATCCCTTCGTGGACGCCATTTAAAAATATCCATTGTCTTATGATGATGGTTTTTTTATATTATGAGGTAAATAAATGGGATACTATGATGAATTATTGGTAAGTATAGAATCATTAATTAATAAGCAAGATTTTGAAAATGCAAAAAAATTAATTGATGATGAGCTTAAAATGCCTTATGTTCCAATGGATATAGAAAATAAATTGCATGAATTTAGAAAATTATGTTTGAATGATAAATCTTTGAATCTTAATTTTAATTTGAATTTATTAGAAGAATATTTAAATGGTACTAAAGAACAAGCTTTAATAGCAATTAATCAATTAAGTAAACTTAATATAAGAAATTATTTAGATATAATCATAACTTTTTTAAATGAAAATGAAGATGATGCTCTAAAAGGTATTTTGATTGATATCATGATTGAACAACATATAAATGAATCTATAACTATAAATAAAGATGATTTGATATATGAATTTATACCTTCTGCTTTAGATCGTCCATTTGAAAGTCCATGTTTTCAGAAATCATTAAGTATTTTAAATGAATTATTGATGAGTTATCCTAGTTTATTGAAAATGGCTCAACAATTATTAATTGAAAAGTTTTTTATAGCTTTACCTTTAAGTTATGAAGTTGAAGAAAGTAGAGAATTATCCTTATCAATCATTCAACAAGTATGTATATTAATGGATGATTTAAACATTTATAATGATATTGTCAAAAAAATATAGCATATATAATGCAAATGTTTTGAATTATTTATAAGATTTGTTATAATATTATAGCATGTAAAAAAGGAGAAAAAATTAAATGTCAAATTGGGAATTAAAAGAAAATTCTGTTGGAGAATTACAAGTATCAATTGAAAATGATGCTTGGAAAAAAGCACAAGAAAAAGCTTTTAATAAATTAGCAAAAAATGTAGAAATTGCTGGATTTAGAAAAGGACAAGCTCCAGCTAAATTAGTTGAAAAGCATATTTCTAAACAAAATATTTTAATTGAAGCAGTAGAAAGTGTAGCCAATGATATGCTTCAAGAAGGTATTAAAGAACATAATTTAGAAGTTGTTGCTAGACCTGAATTAAAAAATATTGATGAATTAACAGAGAAAAAAGCAACTGTTACTTTTGAAATTACTGTAAAACCTGAAGTAGAATTAGGTGAATATAAAGGATTACCTTTTAATGTAGAAAAAGTTGAAGTTAGTGAAGAAGAAATCGCTGCTGAACTTAAACGTTTGCAAGAAAGATATGCAGAAATGCAAGTTAAAGAAACTGCAGAAAATGGTGATACAGTTACAATCGATTTTGAAGGTTTCAAAGATGGTGTAGCTTTTGAGGGTGGTAAAGCTGAAAAATATAACTTAGTTTTAGGTTCTAATAGTTTTATTCCTGGTTTTGAGGATCAATTAATTGGTACTAAAGCTGAAGAAGAAAAAGAAGTTAATGTTACTTTTCCTGAAGATTATCATGTAAAAGAGCTAGCAGGAGCTCCAGTAGTATTCAAAGTAAAAGTTCATGAAGTTAAAACTAAAGTATTACCAGAATTAGATGATGAGTTTGCTAAAGATGTTAATGCTCAAGGAGTTGAAACTATTGAACAATTAAAAGAACATATCAAGAATAATATCACTGATGACAAAACTCGTGCTGCTGAAGATAAAGCAGTTAACGATTTAATGACTAAGGTAGTTGATGGGGTTAAAGTAGATATTCCTCAAGCTATGATTGATGATGAAACAAATAGTTTAATTAATGACTTTGCTATGCGTTTACAACAACAAGGAATGAGCTTAGACCAATTCTTAAAAATGACTAATCAAAGCATGGATGTAATCAAAGAACAATTTGCTAAAGATGCTGAAAATAAAGTAAAATTCAGATTAGTTCTTGAAGCTATCGCTAATAAAGAAGATTTAAAAGTTGAAGATGGTGATGTTGATACAGAATACAAGAATATTGCTGATTCATATGGTATGGATGTTGAAGAAGTTAAGAAACTTATTCCAGCAGAAAATCTTGAGTATGACGTAAAGATTCGTAAAGCATACGATTTGATAAAAGATACTGCGAGTAAATAAGACGCTTAACGCGTCTTATTTTACTTCTTTATATAGAAAGGAAGTGTTTATATGGAAAATGAACTACAGTTACCTGTTATTTGCACCAGAGGAATAATTGTCTTTCCTGACCAAGAAGTTATCATAGAAGTAGGAAGAAGTGCTAGTATAAAAGCTGTAGAAATGGCACAAAATTCTTTTGAAAGTAATATCTTTTTGGTTTGTCAAAAAGATATTCTTCAAGAAGAAATTAAATATGATAATTTGTATCAAGTTGGTACTATTTGTAAAGTAAAATTTGTACGCAGAAAGAATGGTTTTTTAAGAGTTACTTTTATTGGGCAACAAAGAGCTAGAGTTATTGATTATTCTAAAGAAAATAATATTATGTTTGCTCATGTAGAATTATTGAATGATATTGTTGGTGATTCAAAAGAAGAGATAACATTAGCTAGAAAAGTTATTAGAGAATTTGAAAGCATTGCTTCAGTAGTGAATTCTTTTCCAGCTGATATAATTGATCAATTATCTAAAGGAGTTAGTGCATCTCTTTTGTCTGATCAATTTGGTCAATTTTATAATTTAGCATTAGAAGAACGTCAAGAACTTTTAGAAACAACTGATGTTAATCAACGATTATTACATATCTTAGAAATTCTAAATAAAGAAAAAGAAATGACTAGGATTGAAAATAGAATCAATAGTAAAGTTAAAGAGAAAATTGACGAAAGCCAAAGAGAATTTTATTTACGCGAAAAAATGCGTGCTATAAAAGAAGAATTAGGAGATGTACCTAATGGCGATGATGATATCGAGGCTTTGCGTGCTAAAATTATGGATAATCCTTATCCTCAACATGTAAAAGATAAAGCTTTTGAAGAGCTAAAAAGATATGAACAATTACCTAGCGCTTCACAAGAAGCTAGTGTAGTTAGAACTTATTTAGATTGGTTATTAAATGTTCCATGGTATGAAGAAACTAAAGATGAAGAAGATCTAAATAAAGTAATGGAAGTTTTAAATAATGAACATTATGGCTTAGAAAAAGTTAAAGAAAGAATCATGGAATATTTAGCTGTTAAACAGATGACTAATTCTTTAAAAGCTCCTATATTATGCTTAGTAGGTCCTCCTGGTGTGGGAAAAACAAGCTTAGCAAAATCAATTGCTAATGCATTAGAGCGTAATTTTGTTAAGATGAGTCTAGGTGGAGTAAAAGATGAAGCTGAAATTCGTGGCCATCGTCGTACATATCTTGGAAGTATGCCAGGTAGAGTTATTCAAAGCATGAAAAGAGCTAAAGTAATTAATCCGGTATTCTTAATAGATGAGATTGATAAACTGGGTAATGATTATAAAGGAGATCCTAGCTCAGCAATGCTTGAAGTCTTAGATCCTGAACAAAATAACCAGTTCTCAGATCATTATTTAGAAGAACCTTATGACTTATCTAAAGTATTATTTGTTGCGACAGCTAACTATTTGGAAAACATTCCTGAAGCTTTAAGAGATCGTTTAGAAATTATTAATTTAAGTAGTTATACAGAAGTAGAAAAAGTACAAATTGCAATTAATCATTTAGTACCTAAAGAAATTGCAACAAATGGTCTTAAACCATCTCAATTCAAAATTAATGAAAATGAATTAATATATTTAATTCGTCATTATACTCGTGAAGCTGGGGTAAGACAATTGCAAAGAACAATTGCTACTTTATGTAGAAAGACAGTATTAGCTATTTTAAAAGATAATAAAAAATCCATTAAAATTACTAAAAAGTTAATTAATGAATGGTTAGGTAAAGAAATTTTTGAATATGGTAGCAAAGAAAAGAAAGATCAAGTTGGAGTAGTAACTGGTTTAGCATATACTGCCTTTGGTGGAGATACTTTACCTGTAGAAGTTACTTATTTTGAAGGTAAGGGTCGCTTAGTTGTTACAGGTCAATTGGGTGATGTAATGAAAGAATCTACAGAAATTGCTTTGGACTATGTTAAATCACATGCTAAACAATTTAATATTGATGTTAAATTCTTTGAAAATCATGATATTCATATTCATGTTCCAGAAGGTGCTGTTCCTAAGGATGGTCCTAGTGCAGGTGTAACTTTAACTACAGCTCTAGTAAGTGCTTTAACAAATCAAAAAGTTAAGAAAGATATTGCGATGACTGGTGAAGTAACCCTTCGTGGTAATGTTTTACCTATTGGTGGCTTAAGAGAGAAATCTTTAGCAGCTCATCGTGTGGGAATTAAGACTATCATTATTCCTAAAGGTAATTTGAAAGATATGGATGAAATTCCAGAAATTGTAAAGAATGATGTTACATATATTCCTGTGGAAAATGTAGATCAAGTAATAAGGGAAGCTTTAGTATAATGCAATTTCATCAAGCTGAATTTTTAGGAAGTGCTTTAAAAAAAGAACAATTTCCTAATAGTATTTTGCCAGAATTAATAATGGTAGGTAGAAGTAATGTGGGTAAATCCAGTTTAATTAATACTTTAGTTAATAGAAAACAATTAGCTTATGTAGGAAGTAAACCGGGGAAAACACGTTTATTAAATTTTTTCAAAATCGATGAAAAATTTGTACTTGTAGATGCTCCTGGGTATGGTTATGCAGCGCGTAGTAAACAAGAATTAATTAATTTTGCTCAAATGATGGATGATTATTTTTCTACGCGTGAACAACTTAGAGTGATGGTACAAATTGTTGATATGCGTCATAAACCTACAAAAGATGATATTCAAATGATTGAATACGCTAAAAATTTTAATATTAAAGTTTTAGTTGTAGCTACTAAATATGATAAAGTTAAAGCAAGTGAACGTTCTAAAAATCTTAAAGTTATTAAAGAAACTTTGGGTATTAATGATAAATCATTATTTATGTTTTCAAGTGAAACAAGATTTGGATTAGAATCATTATGGTATGCCATTTTAGAAATTGTTGCTTAATTATTAAATTATGATATAATACAAACAAACGTTGAAAAGAAGGAGTATTCTTACCTCTTAATTATTAGAGAGT
>CALVCO010000069.1 GCA_944326095.1 uncultured Erysipelotrichaceae bacterium
GCATTTATTATGAGAAAAAGAAAACTTAAGTTTATAATTATTTTCTTAATAATTATATTTGCTACTACATTTGTATTTGCTAATATAACTGATTTAGTAATGGACAAATTAAATGTGGTTATTAGTAATATAGATATTATTAATATGTATATTGGTTTTTTTGTTTATCTATGCATGGGAGATATAATTTTTTTATCTTTTATGGGTAATAATATAAAAAATATTATGGGATTATTAGAAAATAAAGAATTATTTTTAAGCAAATTGCATAAATATCAAAAAGAGATTAATATATGTTATTTGATTTTAGTTATAGGTTTGTTGGTAGCTTATTTTACGTCTTATTTACCAATATATTGTTTATTTTTGATGTTGGCCCTTTCAATTGTGATTTCATTACAAATTATGTTGGTTGTTATGAAATATATAATTGTTTGATGTGAATAAATAAAAATATTAAGCTTCTTATTTTATAAGATAAGAAGTTTTTTTAATGCATATTTTTTTTGGTATAATTTAAAAATATTAAAGGGGATTATATGGAAGAATATAAATTTGCATTTAAACAAACATTACCAATTATGTTTAGTTATATTTTTATGGGAATTGCGTTTGGTATCATGTTGACTGGTTTAGGATATGGAGTGTTTGATAGCTTAGGTAGTGGATTATTTATTTATGCTGGGTCATTGCAGTTTGCGCTTATTGGTTTATTGCAGGCTCATGGTAGTGTAATGCAAGCAGCTATTCTTTCTTTGTTGATTAATGCTAGACATATTTTCTATGGATTAACTTTTATTGAACGCTTTAGGAAAATGGGTTTAAAGCGTTATTATATGATTTTTTCTCTTACAGATGAGACTTATTCGGTTTTGTGTGATTTGCATACTCCTAGTAATCTTAATGAAGATAAGGTTATGTTTTTGATTGCTTTATTTAATCATATATATTGGATAATTGGTTGTATTGTTGGGGCTATATTAAATGGAGTTTTGCCTTTTAATTTAGATGGTATTGAATTTAGTGCCACTGCTTTTTTTATCATTGTAGTTATGAATCAGTGGAAAAATAATAAAGATCATTTACCTGCTATTATTGGTTTTATTTGTGGAATTGTTTGTTTAGTTATATTTAAGGCGGATAATTTTTTGATATTTGCATTAATTAGTTGTGTTATTTTGCTTTCTATTATTAAGGCTAGGGGTGAAAATAATGGATAGTTTATATATAGTTGGAATTATTGTTGTTTGTAGTTTGGTTACTTTGTTTGTGCGTTATTTGCCTTTTGTTTATTTTGGTAATAGAGAGTTGCCTAAAAGCATGATTTATCTTCAAAATGCTTTGCCTAGTGCTATTATGGTTATTTTGGTTATCTATTGTTTAAAGGATGTGAAACTTGGTTTTAATCTTTATGATTTAAAAGAGATAATTGCTTGTTTAGTTGTAATAATCTTACAACTTTATAAAAGGAATATGTATATATCTATTGTTGGTGGTACACTTTGTTATATGATAATCTTAAGAATGATTTAGGAGGACAGTATTATGTTAGCAGACTATCATTTACATACTGAATATAGCGATGATTCTTTTTATGACATGGAAAAATGTGTTAAGGATGCATGTGAATTAGGTTTTGATGAGCTTTGTTTAACTGATCATGTTGATCCTGGAATTAAGGGCGATTGGGGTGTTGATGAAGTAGTATATCGTGGTAAAGAAGCGATAATGAATGTTGATTATCCTAAGTATTTTGCTAGAATCAAGCATTTGCAAGATAAATATGCTGGTAAAATAGTAATTAAAAAAGGTTTAGAATTGGGTATGCAAGTACATACAATTAATTATTTTGAGGATTTATTGCGTAAATATCCTTTGGATTTTGCGATACTTTCAATTCATCAAATTGATAATTTGGAATTTTGGACCCATGATTTTCAAAAATTATATAGTGAGAGTGAATATTATACTTTATATTATGCACAAATGTATGAATTAGTTACAAAATTTAAAAATTATTCGGTATTAGGTCATATGGATTTGTTGAAGCGTTATGATGAGAAGGATGGTTATGATGCTTTTGGTAATCATAAGGATATAATTAGAGATATATTAAAAGTTGTTATTAATGATGGTAAGGGTATTGAATTTAATACTTCTTGTTGGAAATATAAATTGGATGATTATATGCCTAGTGTTAATATTTTAAAATTATATCGTTTACTTGGGGGTAAAATTATTACCATTGGCAGTGATTCACATAAAGCTGAGGATTTGGCTAATGGTAATATCTTAAAAGCTAGACAAATTTTAAAAGATTTGGGTTATGAGACCTTTAATACTTTTGAAAATATGCAACCTATCTTTCATAAGCTATGATAAATATAGGATTTGTGCTTTATTATCAGCTTAAAAAATAGTAAAATATTAATGGAGGTTGACATGAAATACGCGATAATAATGGCCGCTGGTAAGGGCACACGTATGCAATCTACTTTGCCTAAGGTAATGCATAAGGTTTGTGATAAGCCGATGATTGCGCATCTATTAGATAATTTAAAAAAATGTGATGTTGATGATGTTGTTGCAATCGTGGGTTATGGGCATGAATTAATTGAAGAAGCAATGAAAGGTAAATGTGAATTTGCCTTACAAGAACCACAACTTGGTACAGGGCATGCAGTTATGCAGGCTTCAATGTTGAAGGGTAAAAAGGGTAAGACTTTAGTTATTAATGGTGATTGCCCTTGTATTAAGAGTTCTACATTTGATAAATTATTTGATGCATTGGAAGATGCTTCAATGGTAGTATTGGGGGCAAAACCTGAAGATACTAGAAGCTATGGTCGTCTAATAATTAATGAAGATGGCATGCTTGAAAAAATTGTAGAATTTAAAGATTGTAGTGAAGAAGAAAAAAAGGTTGATGTAATAAATACGGGAATTTATGCATTTGATAATGAATTGTTGTTTGAGAATTTACCTAAAATAACTAATAATAATAAGCAAAATGAGTATTATATTACAGATTTAGTTGAAATTTTTGCAAAACAGGGGTATCCTGTAAAGGCAGTAATTGCTGAAGATGAAAAAGAAGTTGCTGGAATCAATGACAAAATTGAATTGGCTCAGGCTAATAAGTATATGCAAAGTACTATTAATTATGAGTGGATGAGACGGGGTGTTGATATTATTGATCCAGATACAGCTTATATTTCACCGGATGTAGTAATCGAAGAAAATGTTGTAATTTATCCTAATGTTTTTATTAGTGGTAATACATTGATTAAGGATGGTACGACTATTATGCCTAATACTTTTATTTCTAATAGTATTATTGGTAAAAATTGTTGTATAGATGCTTCTAGGGTTTTGGGTACGGAAATATTAGATGGCTCTCATATCGGTCCATTTCAAATATTAGGGGGGAAAGAAAAAAGATGATAAAAGAGACAATCGTTTTTGCATTAAGTTCTAGTGTTGATTTAGCGAAGGAAATTGTAGACTTTTTGGGTTTACCAATGGGTAAGATTTCGGTTAAGCATTTTGCGGATGGCGAGATTTTAGTTGAACCTGAAGAGACAGTGCGTGGACGTTCAGTTTATATTGTTCAGTCTACTTGTGCACCAGTTACTGAACATTTGATGGAAGTTTTAGTAGCTATTGATGCTTGTAAGAGAGCTTCAGCAGGTGAAATTAATATTGTAATGCCTTATTTTGGCTATGCTAGACAAGACCGCAAGGCTAAAGCAAGACAACCTATTACCGCAAAATTGGTTGCGAATTTGTTAGAAGCTGCAGGTGCTGATAGGGTTATTACTATTGATTTGCATGCTACACAAATTCAAGGTTTCTTTAATATTCCAATTGATGATTTAACAGCTATTCCTATGTTGGGTCAATATTTTAAATCTAAGAGATTTGATCCTGAAAATGTAGTTGTAGTTTCTCCAGACCATGGTGGTACAACTCGTGCGCGTAAATTAGCTGATTCATTAGGTACAACAATCGCTATTATTGATAAGCGTCGTCCTAGACCAAATGTTTGTGAAGCAATGAATGTTATTGGTGATGTTAAAGGTAAAGTTTGTATCGTTGTAGATGATATGTGTGATACAGCTGGTAGTTTGGTTGCTGGTTGTAAGATTTTGGCTGAACATGGCGCTACAGAAATTTATGCAGCAGTTAGCCATGGTATCTTCTCTAAGACAGCTGTTGAATTGATTGAAGAGAGTCCTATTAAGGAAATGATTATCACTAATTCTATTCCTTTAAGTCCAGAAAAAAGAGCTAAATCTACTAAGATTAAACAATTGTCAGTGGCTTATATGTTAGCTAAGACAATTGAAGCTATTCAGACTCATGAACCTGTTAGTGATGTTTACGAATTATTTAATGATTAATTATTAGGGCTATTGTAGCCCTTTTAAATTTGGAGGGATTATGAAAAAGTTATTATTTGGCTTAGCGCTTGGAGCACTTGCTTTAGCAGTAGTTGCGACTAAGAAAAATGAAAAGATGAGTGATGCTTTAAAATTTAAAAAAGCATATGAAAGTGATAATGGTAAAAAAAGAGGAAAGGATGGCAAGGTTATTCGTTCATTAGATATACCTAGTAATAATCCAATTGTTTATAGCGATTGTTCAAACATACTTGAAAAGATGAATAATAATGAAAGCTTTGTAGTTTATTTTGGCTTTAGTGAATGTCCTTGGTGCAGAAGTTGTATTGAGACAATGATTGAAACTGCTAAAGAAAATAATGTTGAAAAAGTATATTATGTTGATGTTAAAGATGTTCGTGATAGTTTAGTTATTGCGGATGATGGTAGTGTAATGATGGTTAAAGAACCTGGTAAAGGTTATGATGAGTTAGTAGAAAGATTATCTAGTGTATTAGATGATTATATTTTACAAAATAGTGATGGTAATGAAGTGAATACCGGAGAAAAACGTATCTACGCTCCTAATTTTGTAATTGTTAAAGATGGTCAGCCATTAATTAAGATAGATGGTACTAGTAGTTTACAAAAAGATCCTTATGAAGAGCTTAGTGTGGAAATGATTGATGATATGCAAGATATCTTTAAGAATGCTTTTGATTTATTGCATGATAAATCAGCCTGTGGGATTAAGGGTTGTTAAGATTAA
>CALVCO010000070.1 GCA_944326095.1 uncultured Erysipelotrichaceae bacterium
ATGTTAATTCTTTGTTGTCTTTTAGATCTGAATTTATTTCTAATGATTATATCAAGGGTAAAAAATTATTAGTTTCTTTAGAGGAAGAATTGGCTTTTTGTGATTCTTTTTGTATTAGTGTGGCTTTTATTACCCAAAGTGGTATTACACCATTATTACAGACTTTAAAAGAGTTAGAAAAAAGAAATATCAAAGGTAAAATACTTACGACAGATTATTTATTATTTACTGAACCTAAAGCTTTAAGTAAATTAGCTTCTTTTAAAAATATCGAATTAAAGATGTTTATTACGGATAATAAAGAGGGTTTTCATACTAAGGGCTATATTTTTAAAAAAGGGGAAATTTATCGCATTATTATTGGTAGTTCTAATATGACTTTAAATGCGATAACGGTTAATCGCGAATGGAATACTAGGATAGTTTCAAGTATTAATGGGGAAATAGCTAGAGATATTTTAAATGAGTTTGATAATTATTGGTATAGTGATAATGCGAAAGCTTATGAAGATATTATTGATGATTATCAACAAAGATATACTTTTAATAAAAGAAAATTTATTGTAAACAATAGTATTTCTAATGAACAAAATAAAATTTTAGTTCCTAATAAGATGCAACAAGCATTCATTGATAATTTAAAAGAAATGATAGATGATAAACAGGTTGATAGAGCTATGCTTATTTCTGCAACTGGTACAGGTAAAACATATGCTTCGGCTTTTGCATTAAAAGCAATCCATGCTACTAAAACTTTATTTGTTGTGCATCGTGAACAGATTGCTAAGCAAGCTTTAGCTAGTTATCGTAGAGTATTTGGTTTTAATAAGAATTATGTTTTACTTTCAGGTAATTCTAATGATATAGTTGCAGCAAAAAATGCTGATTTTGTTTTTGCAACTATGCAGATGATGGCGAAAGAAGAAATTAGAAAACAATTTGGCTATAATCATTTTACTAATATTGTTTTAGATGAATGCCATCATGCTGGTGCTGAGAGTTATAAAAAAATTATGGATTATTTTAAGCCTAATTTTTGGTTAGGAATGACTGCTAGTCCGGATACAACTAGATTTAATGTCTATGAAATATTTAATCATAATATTGCTTATGAAATTAGGCTTCAACAAGCATTAGAAGAAGATTTACTTTGCCCTTTTCATTATTTTGGTATTACTGATATTGAAATAGAAGGTAATGAACAAGATGATATTAGCTTTAATCAATTAGTTAGTGATGATAGAGTTAATTATATTATTGAACAAGCTGAATATTATGGCTATAGTGGTAAGCGAGTTAAAGGTTTAATCTTTTGTAGTAGAAAAGAAGAAGCATATGAACTTTCTAATAAATTTAATCAAAAAGGTTATAATACAGCAGTTTTAACTGGAGAAGATAGCGAAGCAAAAAGAGAAACAACCATTGAACGTTTAATAAGAGATATACCTGAAGGGACAAGTGTTAAAGAAAATGATGCATTAGATTATATATTTTCGATTGATATCTTTTCAGAAGGTATTGATATTCCTCAAGTAAATCAAGTAATAATGTTACGTCCTACCAAATCACCAATTGTTTTTATTCAACAATTAGGAAGAGGTTTACGTAAATATCATGATAAAGAATATGTGGTTATTTTAGATTTTATTGGTAATTATAATAATAATTTTATGATTCCAATCGCGTTATCAGGTGATCGTTCATATAATAAAGATACGATTAGAAGATATATGATGGAAGGAACTAGAACTATTCCTGGAGCTTCAACTATTCATTTTGATGAAATATCGCAAAAGAGAATATTTAGTGCAATTGATAAGGCTGATTTTAGTGAAATTAAATTGATAAAAGATAATTATATAAAATTAAAAAATAAACTTGGTAGAATACCAGAAATATTAGATTTTGATTTATATGGGGAAATGGATATCTTTTGTATCATTAATAATAAAAATTTAGGTTCTTATTATAAATTTTTAGAAAAATATGATAAGGATTATAAGATTAGATTATCTAATTTAGAAGCTAAATATGTTGAATTTATTTCTAAAAAGCTTGCGAATGGTAAAAGAATTCAAGAGTTGATTTTGTTAGAGCTTTTGATTGCTAAAGAAGAAGATTTTATAGCTAAATGGAAACAAATATTATTAGATGATTATAAGATAGAAGTAAATAGTAATATGCAGCAAAATATTATTAATATATTTACTAATGAATTTCCTAGTGGTAGTGGCAAAAAAACTTATCAAGATTGTATTTTTATTAATGATAAAAATAATAAAATTGTGATAGATGATAGGTTTACTAAAATGTTAGAAAATTATGATTTTTTAAAGATGATTAAAGATTTAATTTCTTTAGGTAAAAATCGTTATGAACAATATTATAAGAATAGATATAAGAATACTGATTTTGCTTTATATCAAAAATATACTTATGAAGATGTATGTCGTATACTTAATTGGGAACATAATATGGTTCCATTAAATATTGGTGGATATAAATATGATAGTCAAACTAAGACTTTCCCAATATTTATTAATTATATAAAAGATGATGATATTAGTGCTTCTACTAATTATGAAGATCGTTTTATTAATAATAAGCAACTTATTTCGATATCTAAATCAGGTAGAACTGTGGATTCAGAAGATGTACAAAATTTCTTGCATGCTAAAGAAAGAAATATTGATGTTGAATTATTTGTGCGAAAAAATAAAGATGATGCAATATCTAAAGAATTTTATTATTTAGGGAAAATAATGCCAACAGGTAATTATGAACAAATTACTATGAAAGATACTAATAAAAGTGCAGTAGAAATTGAATGGTCTTTAGATACTAGTGTTAGGGATGATATTTATGATTATATTATTAAGTAGAAAGAAAGGATTAAAATGAAAATAGTTAATGTAGTGGCTGCAATCATTAAAGATAATGATAAGATATTTGCTACACAAAGAGGTTATGGTGATTTAAAAGGGGGATGGGAATTCCCTGGGGGAAAAGTTGAACCTCATGAAACTTTACAAGAAGCCTTAAAAAGAGAAATTAAAGAAGAATTGGATGTTGAAATTGAAGTAGATGATTTTGTAGCTAAGATTGAATATGATTATCCTAATTTTCATTTATCAATGAATTGTTTCTTTGCTAGAATTATTAATGGTAAATTAAAATTAAAAGAACATAGTAATGCTAAGTGGTTAACTTCAGATGAACTTGATAGTGTTGATTGGTTGCCTGCTGATTTAACAATTATTGATCTTATTAAAGAAAAGCTGTAATGGTTTTTCTTTTTTTATTTGGCAAAAAAAGTTATATAATTAAATATAGATAAATGCTTTTGAGGAAAATTTATGAAAAATAATAATTTTACTATTAGTGAATTTGCTAAGATGTTTAATGTATCTAGGCAGACTTTAATTTATTATGATAAGATTGGTATTTTTAAACCAGAAATAGTTGATGGTAAGAATAATTATCGTTTGTATTCTTCTAAACAAATTAAGACTTTTTTGAAGATTCAACAATTGAAGGACATGAATATTTCTTTAAATGATATTATTCAAGTTATTAAATATAATGATAAGGATTTTACAAAGAAGATAATTGATAATAAATTGGATGAAGTTGAAAAGAGTATTGATGATTTAAATGCGACTAGATTGCATTTGCTTAATCGTAAACAATATTTTAATTTAAATGATGAAGATTTTATTTTGCGTGTACCTTTTATTAAAGAAGAAAAGGAGGTATATGCTATATTTGAAACTATAGAAGATATGGAAGAATATAGTATTCAAGATAGAATAGATTATTGTTATGCTAAGTGTATCAATGATTTTAATAATATGTGTAAGATGCCTTATGTTGGAATTGGGGCATGTTTTAAGCATGATAGTGTTTTAAATAATAATCCTTTTGTTAATTATAAAGTGATGATTTTAGTGGGAGATTGTTGTTATAAAAATGAAAAGGTAAAAAGGATTGATGGGGGTAAATATTTATGTATGTATAAGTATAGTATGCCTGATGATCCAAGTGATATTTATGAATTGTTAAAATATGCAAATGAAAATGGTTATGAGATTATTGGGGATATTTATGATATTTGCATAATTGATAATTATTATACTAATAGAGTTAATGATTTGACTTGTATTAAAATACCTATAAAATAAATTGACTGTATTGTAAGTATATACTTTAAAATTATTAATAGAAACTATACAAGGAGGAAATATAGTGAAAAAGATAATTATGATGCTTTTGGCTGTTTTGCTTCTAGCAACTGGATGTAGTAGCACTAGCTCTACAACAAGTGCAGAAACTAAAACAGGTAAAGCAAATGGCTTTGGCGGTTTAGTTGAAGTAACTGTTACCGTAGAAGGTGACAAAATTACAGGCTTAGAAGTAAGCGCTGACAGTGAAACGCCAGATATTGGTGGAGCTGCTATTGAAACATTAACATCAGCAATTTTAGAAAGTGGCAGTGTTGATGTTGAAATGGTATCAGGTGCTACAGTAACAAGTACGGCATTAATTAATGCGATTAATAATGCTTTAGATCCTGAAGCTTATCCATTCGAAGAACCTGCCCAACCAACAAGTGCACCAGTAGAAGAAGTTAGTGCTGCTGATTTAACAATGGGTACTGCAGTATTTAGTACTGGTCGTTTAGGTCCTGGTAGTGATGATACAGATACGCCAGTTTATTCATTTAATGAAGTTTATGCTAGTGTATTATTTGATGCTGAGGGTAAAATCGTTGATATGTATTTAGATCAACTTGAAGTTGCTACACCTAATTATGATGGTGATGGTATGCCTCATTTTACTGGTTTCCCTGGTCAATCTTATAATTATGATGAAGATCATGATGCTAAAGTTGATGGTACGCAAACTAGTGATGAAGATATGTTTATGGCAGAAATTAATAGCTGGGCTACTAAACGTGAAAGAGGCGATAGCTATTCAATGGGTACAGGTAAATGGTATCAACAGGCTGATAAATATGAAGATTTATTTGTTGGTATGACAGTTGAAGAAGTTGAAGATTGGTTCAATAAATATTGTTCAGATGCTAATGGTCGTCCACTTCAAGA
>CALVCO010000071.1 GCA_944326095.1 uncultured Erysipelotrichaceae bacterium
TCCTTTCAGACAAATCAATTATAGCATAACTTTAATTTGGGTTATTATTTATCTCCTCTTTGCAAATGAAGATTTTATTAACAAAAAAGAAAATTGTTTAATAAAGGTAATAACCGGGATAAGAAGATGCGGAAAAAGTTTTCTTTTATTTAATCTATTTTTTGATTATCTTATTAATAATGGTGTAGATAAACAACATATTATCACTATAGCTCTGGATGATGATCTTTATAAAGAATATCGCGACCCCGATAAACTTTCACATTTTATTAGAGAAAAAATAGTAGATAATTCTATGTATTATATCTTAATAGATGAAGTTCAATATGCTATAAGCAAAGAAGAATTAAAAAATAAAGCCGAAATTAAATTATATAATGTATTAAATGGTTTAATGCGTCTAAATAATGTTGATATTTATGTAACTGGTTCTAACTCAAAGATGCTAACAAAAGATGTTTTAACCGCCTTTCGTGGTCGAAGCGACGAAATTAAAGTATATCCCCTATCTTTTAAAGAATATTATGACTTTGTAGGTGGCGATAGAGCATTGGCATATGAAGAATATGCCATGTATGGTGGTATGCCCCTAATTTTAAATAAAAAAGATGATAATGAAAAAATAGAATATCTAAAAAATCTATTCATTGAAGTATATTTTAATGACATTTTAGAAAGATATAATATAGATTTTCCTGATATTCTAAGCGAAATTACTGATGATCTTTGTTCATCAATTGGTTCTTTAACTAACGCTAATAAAATAGCTAAAACTCTAAACTCCATTAAAAATATAAAAGTATCTAACGCAACAATTAGTACATACTTGGATTATTTAATTGAATCTTTTCTTTTCAGCAATGCCAAACGATATGATGTAAAAGGTAAGAAGTATTTTGAGTATCCTTCTAAGTACTACTGTACTGATATCGGTCTAAGAAATGCTCGTTTAAATTTTAGGCAACAAGAAGATACCCATATTATGGAAAATATTATCTATAATGAGCTTTTAAGTCGTGGCTATCTTGTTGATGTTGGTGTTGTTGAAGTTGTTGAAACAAAAGAAGGACACAAAACAAAGAAACAATGCGAGATCGATTTTGTGGTCAATAAAAGGACTAAAAAATACTATATACAATCTACATTAAGCGTTGCTGACCCCGACAAACTTCAAACAGAAATAAGACCATTAAAGAAAACAAATGATTTCTTTAAAAAAATTCTTATAGTAAAAACATCAATGAAACCTTGGATTGATGAAGATGGTATATTACATTTAGGGCTTTATGATTTTTTATTAAATGAAAATTCACTTGAACTTTAAATTATCTAAAAAGCTTAATCAACACTATTTTCTATAAATATTACTAATTACACTTTCTCATACAACTCATTATTAAAGCTGTAACAATTGCTACAGCTTTATTTTGTTAAATAAGAATAATTATCTCCAGATTGTACATATTGCATTGGAATATTTTCCCCAATAGCTTCAGGCAACCACTCAAGCATATATTCCATACCTGGTTCTTCTAAATTGAAATGACCCATACCAATGATAGATCGATCAATACCAAGCATACTAGTATCCCGAACATATTCCATCAAAGTAAAATCAATAAGTTCCATTGTTAAGAAACAATTGATATCATCTTTTTCCGCTTCTATAATTTGTTCATTTGCATCTGCTAAAACATGCATAGGAATTCTAACTTTAGTAATTTTTGAATCAGGTCTACCAATAATTTTAACGCCATTTAAATGTAATTTTTCTACTAAATGTTTTGCTAAAAGGGCAGTAGTAGTTTCAGGAATTACAAAATGCATATATTTAAAAGTATCATTTTCATATACATAATCTTCCCAACCAAGCACTTTTGCTAGCCCATAGAAAATACCATCTTTATAAGTACCATCCTTCATAGGGATACCTGAATGAATATAGTCATGATCACGCCATACAACAAGATTTCCTTCATTTAATAAAGCAACCTTACGTTTATATGTTTCATTATCATGTTCTTTAAGCCATTCTTGATGGTCACCATGATTCCAAAATAATGCTTCATGACAAATAATTAAATTAGCTTTACTATCAATAGCCTTTTTGATAACATCTACCGTAGCCCAACAAGTAGTAATAATACCTGTACATTCTTGATTAACATCACCAAATAAAATCTTATCTCTAGTAGTTTCAGCCATTATCTTTTGACCATTATATGTACCATTATGATAATTTTTTATTCTATCTATCACTTCACTAATTAACATTTCTTCACCCCTTTAAAAAATATTTTTCTAAGAATTTAGCAGCACCATCTTCATTATTATTACCAATAATTAAATTAGCCACTTCTTTAGCACTACCAATCGCATTATCCATCGCAACGCCAATACCCGCCCATTTAATCATGGAAACATCATTACCATTATCCCCAATAGCACATACTTCTTTACTATCGATATTAAGATAATTACATAATTTTTCTAATGAAAGACCTTTACTAGCTTGCTTATTAGTAATTTCTAAAGCATTAATATCCGTATCAAAAACATTTACACTAGGATAATTCTCAATAATATTTTTCTTACATTTTAAAGTATCATATTCATTACTAAATTTAATACCAATCTTTAAAACATCCATTTTTTCATTAATAATCTTATTAGCTAAATCATCTTCATATTTATTTATATCATTGCATTTAAATTTTAAACAATATTTATTTTCAAACACTTCCCTATTCTCACAATGAAATAAGTGTGTACAAATATTATCATTACAATGAATATAAACCATACCACTAGGATATAATGACTCTTCAATGATTTTCGCAGCTATATCATAACTAATTGTAAAATTAAAAATATTCTTATTATTTTTACGATCTACAACTAACGCTCCATTAGCGCCAATAATATATTGAATATTGGCACTACCAATGTGATCTTCTACTAAATGATAAGCCCCTCTACCTGTTGTAGGCACTAATAAATATTTCTCACTAATTCTTGCAATAATTTCTTTAGAATATGGACTAATGATACTTTCATCATTCATCGCTGTTCCATCCATATCTAAAGCAATCATTTTAATATTTTCAAAATTATTCATCATCATCTGAATGTATATTATTTAATAAATCATTTACTAATACTAAATCATTTTTAGCTTCTTCTATCATATTTTTCAAAGAATCTTCATCAACTTCTTGACACATAATAAGTTGTAAAATTAAAGCTAAATTCATACCTGAAACTAAGAAAAATTCATGATTTGCTAACATTTGTGCCACAGTTTGATTAGCACTACCACCCTTTAAATCAGAACAAACAACTACTTGTTCATCCTTCCATTCATCCAAATACTTATTTACTTTTTCAATTAGCCCAGTAGTACCTGTTTCTAAGTCTACATTAGCATAATAAATATTACTTGCACCAAAGAATTTTTGAGCTGTATTGCAAAGACCTTGTGCCAAATCACCATGACTAACTAATAAAATTTTCATCAATTTTCCTCCTGTTTAGACTTAATAAATTCAACAATCTCTTCTACTATCTTCTCGGTAGTACCAATAGGAATATCCGAAGCTGCCGTTTCAAAAGAAGCTCCATAATCTTCTTTATTGCCCAAATAACCTACTGAATAATTACAATATCCCCACAAAATTGGGCATTTACAATTCATTGCTTCTTTTATTTGGATACCAAAACGTGAGAATAATTCTGCAGGTATCACAAAGAAACGAAGATCACCCATATCTACATAATAACATTCCATATCTAAATCAAATGGTTTACATTCTAGACCCTTTTTAGCCATTGCTAAAGCTGAAGAAAATACCTTTTTCTCATCAAAATTTTTAGCATTATTTACTTTAGCTAATATCTCATCATATTGTTTTTGTTTTGCATCTTTATCTGGATAATAAGTATCATGATAATTAAAAGAATAAATATTCGGAGCATGCAAAGACAATTCAGCAAATTTATCTTCAGCAAATACTTGATCCATCATTTCTTTACCAACGCGATTAAGTTCATTTTCATCATTACCCTTACGATATAAACGATTACTCATATCGCCTGCTGCTCCAATAATAACTAAAGGATAAATACCCCACTTTTCTTCACAATATCTAGCTACATAACCAGCTAAATCATTACTTACTTTTAAATTTTGCGGACCTAAAACCGTAGAATGATTAGTAAAGTTACATATGCCAGCTACTACTTTTTCATCATGAACAAACTTAATTAAAGTAACATCTTTATCACAAGGTTTATCCTTACCATTGCGATTACCATAACATCCTTCAATCTTAACTGTTTGATAATATGCTTTAACTTCTTGTAATTCTTGTTCAAAACAATTTTGCGTTGCTTCTAAGATACAAGATCTAACAAAACTCATATATCCTTTAACAGCCCCAGGTCCTCCAAAGAAACTAACATCTTGATATTCTGGAGCACTGTGTGTATGAATATAATTAATATAGATTGCATCTTTCGCAATATTATATCTTTCACTAATAGTTTTACGAAGATTATCCGTAAAATCACGATTTAAGCCAATTAGTTCAACCGTAATCCATAGCATCTTGCTACCATCCATCGATAATAACAAAGCATTAGTCCACAATTGATGCATTATACCAACTGCTTTTTCTGTTCTTATTGCATGTCCTGAAAGATAACAAGGAAAAAACTTTCCACTAGGTGTTATTTCTATCTTATATGTACTAACTTTCATAACTAGTCCTTTCTTAATAGAGTAGAGGGAAGAAATTAATCTTCGCCCCTCTCATTGCACCGTACGTACGGGTCTCGTATACGGCGCTACA
>CALVCO010000072.1 GCA_944326095.1 uncultured Erysipelotrichaceae bacterium
AAGAAAGATTTAAAAGAAGATTTAGCTAAAATAAAACAAGAAGCTTAAAATCTTCTTTTTTTCTTTAGTAAATTTAGATGTTTAAAGCAAGTTATTGATGTTATAATAAATGTTAGAGAAAGAGGTATATTTATGGCAACTATATTAGTAACAGGAGGATGTGGCTATATTGGTTCACATACCTGTGTAGAATTGATTAATCTTCATCATGAAGTAATAATTGTTGATAATTTATATAATTCATCAATTAAAGTATTAGATCGAATTAAAGAAATTACTGGCGTAAAACCAAAATTCTATCAAGTAGATATCTTGGATCGTGAGGGATTAGATAGAGTTTTTGCAGAAAATAAGATTGATGCAGTTATCCATTTTGCTGGTTATAAAGCAGTAGGGGAATCTGTAGCAATTCCTTTGACTTATTATAAGAATAATATTAGTGGTAGTATTAATCTATATGAAGCAATGTCTAAAGCTAATGTTAAGACAATTGTATTTAGTTCTAGTGCAACTGTATATGGTGATCCTGCTACTGTTCCTATTAAAGAGGATTTCCCATTGAGTACAACTAATCCATATGGAACTACTAAATTATATAATGAGCAAATATTAAGAGATGTATATGTTTCTGATAATGATTGGAGCATTCTTTTATTAAGATATTTCAATCCTATTGGCGCACATAAATCAGGATTATTAGGAGAAACTCCTAATGGCATACCTAATAATTTATTACCATATATTGCTCAAGTAGCTACAGGTAAACGTGACTTCTTAAGAGTTTGGGGTAATGATTATGATACAGTTGATGGTACAGGTGTTCGTGATTATATCCATGTAGTAGATTTAGCTTTAGGTCATATTAAAGCTATTGAATATGCGCTTAATCATAAAGGGGTAGATGCGATTAATTTGGGTACAGGTAATGGATATTCTGTATTGCAAGTTAAAGATGCGTTTGCTAAAGCAGCACATATGGAAATTCCATATAAGATTATGGATCGTCGTCCTGGTGATATTGCAACATGTTATGCAGATACAAGCAAAGCTAAAGAATTATTGGGTTGGTCAGCTCAATATGATATTGATGATATGTGTCAAGATGCTTGGAACTTTGCCCAAAAAAATCCTAATGGTATAGAATAAAACCTTAGCAACAGATAATCTTTCTGTTGCTTTTTAAATTGGCTAAATATTTAATATTTAATTATAATTTGATATAATTATAAATAGGAGTGTGATATTGTGATTAAAGGTAAAAAAAGATTGATAGCTATCCTAGTTGGAATTATTATTATCGCTTTGATTGTTTTAATATTTTTATTATCTTCACAATTTAATAATGATTCTTCAATTGAACCAACATCTACTCCAACTTTGTCAACAATCATAGGGCAAGATAAACCTAATGCAAATACTGAGTTTGATGATATTAATATCGATTTAGTTGATTATACAACATATAAATTTGATGATTTAGATTTTAATTTTGTTATTGCACGAATTAGAATACAAGCAAATGAGGCTACTAATATTGATTTAAGTCATTTTATAACTAGTGAAAATATAAGTTTAAATAATTATAGTAATTATGTTAGTGAGTTAGAAAGTAAATCATATTTTTTGGGAAAACAAAATGTTTGGTTTGAACTTGTATCTGTTGAAAATGAATATTTTAGTAATATTTTTATTCCTATAAATGATAAAAATTTAGAAACTATAGAAGTTACTAATGATATAGATCAAAATGTTATGACTTTTGATTTATCTAATAATTTAGGCACTAAGGAAATGTTACAATATGAGGCTAATGATATAATTAGCGATGGTAAGACATATCAAATTCAAGTATCTAGTGCATTTGATATAACGGGTGAACAATTATATCAAAATGATATGGAATATTTAGTGCCTTCTACAGTAGGTATATATTGTTTTAATTTGGATGTTATTAGCTTATGGAAGGATACAATTGTTATAGAAGAAGCATATTATTATCCAGATAATAGTGAAGAGGTTTTTAAAGCTTTAGATGCGTCAGTTTCTGCAATGAAACATGAAAATATTATTGGTAAAGAAATTACTGCTAAAAGTAGTGGATCATTGCTTTTTGAGGCTTATAATCCAATGAATAATCCAATAACTTATACGGGAATATTGAAATTAAAAGTTAGTGGAAGTGATACTTTAATTGAAGTAAATGTTGATCTAAATTAGGAGGGATTGACTAGTGAAAAAAATTATTAATATTATATTATCAATCTGCTTGATTTGGTCAGTATTTACTATCAGTGATAATGACTTTATTCAAGAAGTTGAAGCATATGATTTCTCTTATAATATGAATTGTAATAATTATGAAGTTGATACAGTTAGAGATGATGGAGGCTTTCAAAGCTATGGTTGTTATGCAAATTTCAATGATGCTAAGGCAAAAATGAATGAACTAGGAAGAGATGCAGTAGTTAGACATCCTTCTAGTAAATCACCAACTAAGATAATTGCGATGGTATCAGGTACGGCCTATAGCTATCCTTCGCGATATGGAAAAAATACTTTAGATATTACTCAATATAATGGTAATGTTGCTAATCAAAAGACAACATATGTTACTATGCACCGTGAGTTATATTATCAAGGAACTGAAAGTTATGATGGTAATGGTGAAGGTGTAATTCATATTAATGTAACAGGGTTTGATGGTTATACAACTTTAAAAGGTGTGGATTTAATTCCTACAAAATATACTGAATTAGAAATTCCTATTATGCTTGGTGGAAATACTACTGGTAATTATAATGAAGCACCATTTCAAACGCATATTTATAAAGCTGAATATGTTGTAGAACAAAGTGGTAATTATCGAGATTTAGTATTCTATTGGTATAGTGGATGGAGTGGACCTTCAACTTATCCTACTAAGAATCGTCATGCGATTGGATTAGCTCCTGATTGGATGGAAACTGGTAAAAAATATTATTCATATGATGGAGTTAATTTTTATAGTGATGCATATTATCAAAATTATGTAGGTACTTATTATAACTATTATCAATTCTTACCTTTAAGAACTCAAAGCAATATACCAGCAAGTGTATATAATAATTTCTTGAGTTCTAAAGGCTATAACTCTTCTAGTAAATTATGGAATCAAGGGCAAACCTTTATAGATGCACAAAATACTTATGGAGTAAATGCTTTATTAGTTTATGCTTTGGCTTGTTTAGAGAGTGCCTATGGTACTAGTAATTATGCCCAACAAAGAAATAATTTATTTGGTTGGAGTGCATATGATTCTGATCCTGATTCAGCTTCATATTTTTCTAGTGTTGAACAAGCTATAAAAGAGCATATGGGCATTAATTTAAGAGGATACTTAGATATAAATGATTTCCGTTTCTTTGGCCCACAATTAGGTAATAAAGGCTCTGGTATCAATTTGAAATATGCAGCAGATCCATATTGGGGATATAAGATAGCGGCAATTGCCTATGATATAGATAAATGTGCCAATGGATATAATGGCAATTTAACAGATTATAATAAGTATTCATTAGGAGTAATTAATACTTATGGTATTCCTATTAAACAAAGTCCTGATAATAATTCTAAAACTTTATATTCTTCGCAATATGGAGCAACTTATCAAAAGAATTTTATGGTAACTATTCTAAATGAATCTAGTAACTTTGTTAAAGTAAATACGGTAAATCCATTAAGTGGTTCTAATATTATAAGTGGTACTGATAAAGGTTTAGTAAATTATGATTTTAATACAAGTGTTGGTTATATCCAAAGCAATTATGTAGATAAAGTTAGTCAAGGTACCAATATTCAAGAGGGTACAACCCCAACTGGGGACTTTGTATTTAAGATTACTAATTTTGCATGGAATGAAAATAATCTAAATATCAAAGGTGAAGCTTATCAACCAGGTATTTATGTAACCCAATCAAATACTTTGACACATCGTCTATTATTAGAAAATGCTTATCTAGAACAATCAGAATATCCATTAACAACATCTAATAATAAAGATTATGCAACATTTGAAACTAATTTAGATATTTCACAATTAACTGATGGTAGTTACAAATTTGTAATTGACTATAGCTATGGAGAATTCACTGAATTCAATGGTTATAATTATTTAACTGGTCTAACTCTTCCTGAAGAAAAAACTATTGGTAATAAAAAGGTTAGCTTTACAACTCAGGATGATTTAGTATTTATGAATATTGAAACAGTTGAAACACCAATAGATCCTAGCGAAGAACCTGATGTTACACCAGAACCTAGTGAAGATCCGGAAACTCCACCTGAGGAAGTTGTTAAGACGGTAGCGATTGCGCCAACAACCTTTGATTACGTAGAAGGCAATAATTTAAGAATTGCTGGTACTGCTTTGATTAAAGGCATGGATGCAAAAGAAGGTTCTAATATCAAACATGAGATTATCTTTATAGATGCTGAAAGTGGAGAAGAAGTAAAAACATATACAGCTACAACTTCAAAGAATCCATTGAATCTTGGCGATGGTTTCGTATACGAAATGACCCAGTTCGATGTTACGATTGATATTCAAGAATTATACGATTTAGGATATGAGAATTACATAATTTTAATGCGTATTACTAATGAAGATACGGTTATGGACGATAATATCTTAAACACAGAATTCTTGAATTTACCAGAATCTAAACAAATTGATGGTAATAATGTTTACTTTATAACTAATCAATCATTTAGATTCCGTTACGAAT
>CALVCO010000073.1 GCA_944326095.1 uncultured Erysipelotrichaceae bacterium
TACAATATATATCCCATCTTTTACAATTTTCCTAATAGAGATTTAAGCAATTCATCTCACACTTTAGAAGTGAGAGTGTTCTTGCTTATTTTAAGATAAACAATGGTCTCAACTTTGTTCCAATTTCGTTCATGTTTTTCCCATTTTTTATTTGTATCATTTCATATATAGTATTATGCTTTTCATCACTTAATATTTAACCAATTATTTGATTTAATTCTAAACATATGTTAAAATAAATTTGATTCAAGGATATGGCTACAAAAAGCCAAATAAAAAGAGGAGCTGCTACTCCTCTTTTCTATTGCACTGTAATCTTAAAATGTATGATTATGTTCTTATTTTTCCCAATTTATATTATTATCTTCCTTATATCCTTCACTTACAATTTCATATAAATCTTTTGCTGCATCTTTTTTAGCATATTCTACTACATCTAATACTCTAACTGTTAAAACTCTTTGACCATAAGTAATAGTAATTAAATCATTTACTTTAACATCATATGAAGGTTTAACAATTCTACCATTTACTTCAATTCTTTGATGTAAGGCTAACTCTTTAGATACTGTTCTTCTTTTTAAGATGCGTGATACTTTTAAAAATTTATCTAATCGCATTATTTTAATGCCTCCTTGCTTCTTTCAATTACTTTAATAATCATATTTAATGGTTCTTTAATCTTTGGTAAAGTAACGATTATTCTTTGATTCATATATCGTAATTTAACATCTTTGGATATTTCATTACATATACTAAATAATTTTACCCCATCTACATGATCACTAAATTCTTTTGAAAAAGTAATTTCACTTTGACCTTTAATGTCACGATATTTTTCAACGTTTGGTTCTAATAATAATAGAGCTAAACGTTTTTTATCAAATAAGCTAACAAATACTTCTGGTAATCTACCATATTCATCAATGATTTTATGACGATAATCATTTAATTCTTTTAAATTATTAATTTTATCAATTTCTTGATACATGCTTATCTTATCATAATCATCTTCAACAAAGCTCTTAGGAATATAGCCTTCTACATTAATATTTGGTGAAATAACTTCTTCATTTTTAATTGTTTCAATTCCTTTTTGTTTATTGATTGCTTCTTGTAACATTTCAATATACATATCGATACCTACCGTATCAATAAAACCAGATTGCTTAGGTCCTAATAAATCTCCAGCTCCACGAATAGTTAAATCTCGCATAGCGATTTTATATCCACTACCTAATTGAGCAAATTCTTTAATTGCTTTTAGACGCTTACTAGCAATTTCCGTTAATTGACGTTTAGGAGGTATCATCAAATATGCATAAGCAATTGCTTCACTTCGGCCTACTCTACCTTTTATTTGATATAATTGTGCAAGTCCAAAATTTTGTGCTCCATCAACTATCATCGTATTAGCATTCGGTATATCTATACCTGTTTCAACAATGGTCGTACATACTAGAACATCTACTTCTTTTTCAATAAAGCTATTCATGACATCTTCTATTTCTTCTCTAGACATCTTACCATGAGCTACTTTTACTCTCACACCATCTACTAAAGCTTGTATTTTTCTTGCTACATTATAAATTTGTTCAACATTATTATATAAATAAAATACCTGTCCATGACGAGCTAATTCTTTTTCAATCGCATTTTTAATTAGTCCATCATTTTTTTCTACAACATAAGTTTGTACTGTATGGCGATTACTTGGTGGTGTTTCTAGTTGAGATAATTGTCTTATACCCACTAAAGACATTTGTAAACTTCTAGGAATTGGCGTAGCAGATAGAGATAATACATCTACACCTACTTTTAATTCTTTGATTTTCTCTTTTTGTTCAACACCAAAACGTTGTTCCTCATCGATAATTAATAATCCAAGATCAGCAAACTTTACATCATTACTTAATACCCTATGTGTACCAATAACAATATCAGCTTTATGACTTTTGATTTCTTCAATATATAATTTTTGTTGTTGAGGGGTTACAAAACGATTTAGTAAGCGAATATTTACCGGATAGTTTTTAAATCTTTCTTTAAAAGTATGAAAATGTTGGTTTGCTAATATAGTAGTAGGACATAAATATACTACTTGTTTATTTGAATATACAGCTTTAAAACTAGCGCGAATAGCTACTTCCGTTTTACCAAAACCAACATCCCCACATAATAGACGGTCCATTGGTTTATCACTTTCCATATCCCTTTTTACTTCTTCAATTGCTTTAGCTTGATCACTAGTTAATTCATAAGCAAATTCTTTTTCAAATGCTTTTTGATCATCACTATCAGCGGGATATTTAAAACCAATATCTTCTTCTCTTTTGGCATATAATTCTAATAATCTTGAAGCAATGTCTTCGACATTAGCTTGTAATTTTTCTTTTGTCTTAGTCCATTCATCACTACCTAATTTATTTAATCTTGGTACTACTCCTTGACTTGATACAAATTTTCTTACTAATTTAAATTGTTCAAGGGGCACTAATAATTCAGCATTTCCTTTATAGATTATTCTTAAAAAGTCTTTATGATAACCCATAATCTTTTTAGTCTCAATACCCATATATTGACCAACACCATGTTGGGTATGAACAATATAATCACCAGGTTCTAATTCTTGATAACTATTAATTACTTGAGCATTTTTAAATTTATTAGCAAATCTAGATAATCTTGGTTTTACTTCAAATAATTCATAGCTTGTCACAACAATAAAATCATCAACTTCAAAACCTTCAAATAAATTATCTAAAATAAGATTAATACCAGGTTTAAGACTATCTTCAAGATTATAAATTATTTGCATATTAATACAAATATTAACAACTTGACTAAATTCATTATCTTTTAAAAATAAGATAACTGGTTTATCACTAGTACTAAGCATTTTAATATTCAATTCTAAACTCTGTTTAGGAATATTAATATTTAAAATTTTACTAGTATTATCTCCATAAGGATCACTATTGATAACTTTATGATTCATTAATACTCTATTTAAATCATAAAAATGTGAGAATCTAGGTAATAGTTTATTCTCTTGAACCATTTCTTGAATATATATAGTATTATCACTTATAGTATCATGTATCATCTTATTGATAGCTTCATTATCATTCATGATTACTTCACAATTACCTACATAGTCTAATAGACTATTGGTATCATCTAAGAAAGTATAATAAGCATATAGATGATTTTCATTAATATGATTTTTTAGATAGCCTAAATCAATTTCAATATTATCGCGCAATTCATCATTATGTAAATTATCTAACATTGCTTTAGCTTTAGTTTCAATAATTTCTACTTGAGAATCACTAAATAATATATCACTAGCACATATGATATTAGCTTCCTTTATATTTTCAATAGTCTTTTGAGTTAGACAATCAAAAAAGCGAATACTATCGATAATATTATCAAAGAATTCTATACGAATAGGATTATCATAATTAATTGAATATACATCGATAATTCCACCCCTTAAAGCAAATGTCAATGGTGTATCAATATGCGTAACTTGTTGATAACCAGCTCTTATCAACAACATCTTTAAGTCTTCCATTTCTATTTGCATATCTTGCTTAATTTCAATACAGCATTCTTTAAATACTTCAATATTTGGTAAATAGCGAATTAGGGCTGTACTATTACATACAATTATTTTTTTATTATCATGAATTATCTTATTTAATGCTTCAACTTTTGCTGCCATCATTTCTGGACTTGAAGCAATTGCTTCTACGCGCAAACTATCTTCCACGCCAAAAAGCACACAGCTATCTTCATCTAAGATACTAATTAATCTTTCATAAAAGCGCTGTGCGTTATATAAATTTTGACAAACATATACTATTGGCCGAGGATTAAAATGATAACTAGTAGCTACCACTAATGCTTGTTGTATCCAAGAATTATCACTAATATCTTTACAAGCATTTAGATTTAATACTTCTTTATTATTCTTTAAATAATCTAAGATATATGATTTCATTTGCGATTATACTTATTCATTACTTCCATGAATGGTTGATGAACAAAGGCCTCAGCCGCATCACTTGCCCAATCAATCGCTTCATTAATCTTTGGTTTTTCTTCACTAGTAAATTTACCTAATACATAACCAACTACAGGAATAAGAGGATTTTTATCAATACCAACACGAATTCTTTTAATATCACTAGTATGTAATAAATTAATGATATTATTCATTCCCTTTTGTCCTCCAGCTGATCCTTGCATCCTTATTCTTACACTACCTACAGGAAGATCTAAATCATCATGAATAATTAAGATATCTTCTACAGGTATTTTATAGAAATTTACGCAAGCTAATACTGCTTCTCCGGATAAATTCATATAGGTACTAGGTTTCATGATAATTACTTTTTCACCTTTATAATTAATCATAGCTATACTAGCTTTAAATTTTGATTGTTCAAAATTAGCATTTAATTTATTAGCCAATTTATCTACTACCATAAAACCAACATTATGGCGAGTATTCTCATATTCTTTACCAATATTTCCAAGTCCTACAATTAATTTCATCACATCTACCTCATTAGCCTATTTATTTTAACATAAAAGCTAAGAAATAGTTGTAATCTTATAATTATTCATCAATTTCTTTTTCTTTAAAATCTTCATTTGCAAAGAGGAGATAAATAATAACCCAAATTAAAGTTATGCTATAATTGATTTGTCTGAAAGGA
>CALVCO010000074.1 GCA_944326095.1 uncultured Erysipelotrichaceae bacterium
TCTTCTATTCCTCCTATCATCATTATTATGTAGGATGAACGCTTTTATTTATAGATGGGTACATTTTGACGCTTACATACAAAAGCTCAATTTAGTTATAATGGTTAAAATTCTACTATGCACTAATTGCGTTCTTATTGATACTATTTATGACACTTTGAATACCATTCCACAAATTATAATTATTACCGAATAAATCAACAACATTTCCTTTATCAATAAATGGTGATTCTTGTAAAACAGATAAATCTTTCATTACTCCATTACGAACAATATACTCAACAATTTGATTTACAAAATAGATTTGATTTCTATTCATTTCTCTTTCATCCAAATATTTTGCGAAAGCTTCTTTTGCAGCATTCATATCCAAACCAACTATTTCACGCACAAATTCACCCAATGGTTTTTCACCAACTTCCGAAAAATAATCTTGTTTAGTGCCCAACTGTTCCCATATAATTTTTTCAAGTTCATCCATATCATTTTTATCTAAAGGTTTATTTTCCTTTAATTTCATGATTACCGGATTATCTTCTTGATGTTGTTTAATATAATATTCAAGTTTATCTTTATAATTTTGTAAATCATCATTTTCTAAATCAGATTCATTCCAATTAACTGATAAAATATTGTCCTCAAAATCAGTATAATAAATTCTTCCTGGTTTAGGAATATACTTAATTAAATCACGAAGATTTTCTCTAATTATTTCAAAATCATCTATCTCACACTGTTCTAAATAATTCGTATGTAGAATTTTATCTAAAAGTTCAGATTGCACTTGTATTTCAGGAATATTCGCAACACTTGCTACATCTTTAACCTTCTTCATAAGATCTTTTTTGTATCTAGAATATCTTTTCTTGGCTAAATGTGCCAATTCAATTCCATACATCAATGCATCAAAACGAACTGCATTAATTTCATCATCATCTGGTTTAATCAATGGTACAAGTTCATCTTTTACCTCTAAGCAATTTTCATAAGTCAAACAATTATAATTTTCAGGATCAGAATATAAATCTACATATTTAATGTGTTGTCGTACATCAAATTTATTTCGATCTAATTCTTTAACTTTAGCAACCATTTCTTCAACTAATTGTTTTCTCCATTCTTTCAATTCCTCAGTCTGATAAGTCAAATCTTGTAATTTATATGCAATTTGAAATTTCAAATTAAAGATTGCTCCATGTACAGCGATAGCATTGGCAGAAGCTTTACCTTTATTCATTCTAAAAAATTCAAAATTTCCACAGAAATCAAAAATATAAAACTCTTTTTTATCATTTCCATCTAACAGTCCAGGACACAATCTAGTTCCTCTTCCAATCATTTGCCAAAATTTAGCTTTACTCATTACCTTTTTAAAGAAAACAAGATTGACCACTTCAGGAACATCAATTCCAGTATCAAGCATATCTACTGAAATTGCAATCTGTGGAAGTTTATTACCATCCGAAAATTCATCTATTGCACTTTGAGCATAGTTAATTTTATTATCAATAACTTTTGCATAACCATTCAATTCTGGATATTCTTTATTAAATATTTCAAATATTTTTTCAGCATGTAAGTGATTTTTAGCAAAAATAATTGTCTTTCCTATTTTTCTACCATAATCAACTGTAATACCATAATTAAATAAAGTCTTTAATACTTTTCTTATTGTATCCTCATTAAATACCCATGAATTTAATGCTGAAGAGTCAATATGTTCTGGCATATATCCATTTTCATCAGCAAATGTATCTTCGTATTCTTCTTTTTCTTCTTCAGATAACTGATCCCACGCAATGCCTTGAGATATAAATTTTAAATCTGTTTCAACTGAAAGAAAATCAACTAAATATCCATCTTTTACAGCTTGAGCAAGTTCATAGCCATATGTAGGAACACCATTTTCTAGTTCAAATATCTCATATGTATTTTTATCAATTTCATCTTTCGGAGTAGCTGTAAGCCCAACAATAGGTGCATCAAAATAAGTAAAGATATCTCTGTACTTATTATAAATAGATCTATGAGCCTCATCACAAATAATCAAATCAAAGTGACCACAAGTAAATAACTTTTTATCATCTTCTTTAACAGTATCTATACATCCAATCATTGTCTGATATGTTGAAAATACTATATGAGCATTATAATTGGACTTATCTTCAACTAAGTTTGTAGCAGATAAGTTTGGAAGCATATTAACAAAGCTTCTTTTTGCTTGTGTAACCAATGAATTTCTATCAGCCAAGAATAATATATTCTTGATCCATCCTTCATTTAAAAGTACATCTACAAGTCCGATAACCGTTCTAGTCTTACCCGAACCAGTAGCCATAACTAGCAATGCTTTTCTTTTATTCTTTTTATCAAAAGCTTCGCAAGTAGCCCTAATAGCTTCTTCTTGATAATATCTACCTGCTATATCTTTGTTTATATTTATAAATTTCAAATGAGCTCTAGTACTCATTAAATTGAAATACTTTTCTAAATCTCTCTTAGAGTAAATAGAAGACACTTTTCTTTCGGGATAATGATTATCAATGATTCTTGTTTCAAAACCATTTGTAAGAAAAATTACAGGTCTACGTCCATATTGTTTTTCTAATATATTGGCATATAAGATTCCTTGTTGTCTACCTTTAGAAACATCTACACATGTTCTTTTAGCTTCAATAACCGCTAATGGTTTTTGCATATCATCATACAAAACATAATCAGCATATCCTACTTCTGATTTATTAGGCATACCTGGAAGTTCTACTTCATTAATCCAGTCTTTATTTTCTACCCAACCAGCATCAAGAAGCATTGCATCGATATATAACTTTCGCGTTTGATATTCAGATAAATCTAAAGGTTTTGTTACATAACTATTTTGTTGTTGTGTTCTACGTTTACTCAATTCTTCCTTTAAAGATTTATTTTCTTCAATCAGAGCATTCAAATCAATATCTATATTTACTTCTGGAACAAATGACACATCTTCATTTTCTAAAAGAGATTCATCAAACTCTCTTTCTTCATATTCATTTCCGTAACAATATGCTATCCAATCCATAAAATAGAAAAGATTCTTTAGACATATTTTTGCAATACTTTTAGCCTTATCTTTACTATTATGTACCGCTTCATTGCCATAACGACGAATAAATTCCAATCGGCGCCATAAATCATCCCCAATAATTTCTCTAAAAGCATCAGAATTCATTAAAGTATGTAAATTATCTTTATAAGGTACTTTTAATTCAGCATCAACCGAAAACATCCATTTAATAGCTGCTTCCATTGCCCTACGACAGTTTATAATACAAGTATTACTATCAACTTTATATGTTTTTTCAGCAATAATAGCTATATTAATAAAACTTTCAAACTCACTTTCTTTTTTAAAGTAATCAAAGTTTGTCATAGTGTACCTCACTTTCTATATACTCATATATCTATATTTTAATACAATTTAATTTATACATAACGTAAAATTTTGATTTATCGATTTGTTGAACAATAGAAGCAAATCGTTTTTGTAATTCTTCTGGCGGTAAAATAATAGGGTAATTTCCAATTAGTGATTTACTTAGAGCTCTTTTATCTGTACCGCCCTTACTTGTACGCTTTATAAAAGACTGATACTCATCAAGATTAAGCAACACATTAACAAACTCGCTGTTCACCGAACGATTCAGTCTAACACGCATAATATTATTGCTATAGTTTGCGCAATCATCTTTCCCTCGATAAACAGATACACGCCCTAAACTACTGTCTTTCGTATAATATCTTCCAATTTTTGTAATTAACAAATCGCCTGTTCTTAGCGAAGTATCATAATATTGAGTTTTGTTTATTTCTTGTGTTATATAAACTGAATCATCTAACCTAAGTTCATTTCTCCAAACATTTTGAATCCTCAAAAATAAAACTTCACCTTCTGGTTGATAATAATCTGGGTTAACATTGCTTCCATCAACCATGGAATCTGAGAGATCTTTCAATTCTTTAACAGTCCACTTCGTAGTATCAAAAGGGTCACCAAACATCTCGATAAATCGGGCTTTAATAAGCATATCTAATAGTTGCAATTCTTGTTCTGTTGATTGTATTATTCCATACAATTTATCGAGCTTATTGCATATAAGTATCTGCTCTGAAAGTCCCACTTCTTCAACTTCATATCTCGATACGTAATCATCAATTTTCAAATTATGAAGTCCTGTTGTTTTATTTTCAAACACTCTAGTACCACCGTACCTATAATTTGCAAACAATGAATAGAACACATATTTGGGATACCATGCTTTTTTATCATTAACTCGAAGTAATCCAGTAAAATTGTTGAAAAGATATGTATTTTCATCACCATCAAAATATACCACTCTTCCTACTGGAAACTTATCACTTCCACCAGATTTTTCAATTATAATATCCCCTTTTCGGAGAAACTTTTCATCTATATTCTTCTTTGAAATTGTTCTTGTAACTACATTGCTGTAATCAACTACACCTACATTGGTAAAATTAGTAGTTCTGAGAACCGGTATTCCATCACCAGTTTCATCATCAGTTCCCCATTCACCAGATAAGGCTTTACCTGTTATATCAATTAGTTTTGCCATCCCCTACAAATCCGAATTTATCATTCAGATTTTTCCTCCTTTCTATCCTTTTAGAAGAGCTTTTAGTTCTTCTAAATTATTATC
>CALVCO010000075.1 GCA_944326095.1 uncultured Erysipelotrichaceae bacterium
TTTTCATGTTTTCCTCCATTTCCCCGCGCCTAAAGTCGCGCGGACACAAATATTTCATCAATAAATTCCCACATGCCTTATTTCGTGTTACCATATAAGAGAGGTGGTACACTACAGAGCACGTGGAGGAGAGTAGGAATTCTACTCATTTGAATATCCTGTATGTTTATAAGTTGCCGTCATCATCTCAAGCACAAATAAGTAGGACTTTGAGCCTGGACACTTATGATTGTTTAATCAACTGTTGTCGATTCGCTTTGATGACAGTCAATGCCACCTCTCCTTTTGTATGAAAGGAGTTTTTTTATATGGCAATGAAAATCGTTCGTTTCAACTGCTGTGGTATGGATGTTCATAAGAATATCGTGGTCGCTACTATCGGTATTACCGATAGAAAGACCAGCATTACAGAATACATCCAGCAGTCCTTTTCTACTTTGAACTGTGATCTTTACCGTTTGAAGGATTGGCTAAAATCTCATCACTGCCTTGAGGTCTGCATGGAATCCACCGGAAAATACTGGATTCCTATCTTTAATATCCTCGAAGATGAAATCAAAGTTTATTTGACTCATCCAAAATATGTCAAGGCCATCAAAGGTAAAAAGACAGATAAGAAAGATTCCAAATGGATATGCGATCTTTTCAAACATGATCTGATCAAGTTTTCTTTTATTCCCCCTAAAGAAATCCGAGAGTTACGTGAGATTGCTCGCTATCGCTACAAACTTGTCTGCATGCGTTCTTCAGAACGAAATCGCTATCAAAACTGCATGACTGTTTCCAATATTGGTTTGGCTTCTGTCATATCAGATCCTTTTGGTAAGACTGCTTCCAATATCATGAAAGAAGTCATGAAGCCCAACGTAATCGATGATGACAAGATTCTAAAACTCATTCATAAAAACTGTAAGAATAAAGATAAGATATTGGATTCACTTCACGGCTATCACATCGAAGCCGATCAACGATTCAAGATGGAGAAATCATTGGATCATATGGAATATTTAGATCAGCTTATTGATTCATGTGAAGCGGAATTGATCAAGCGGGCTTTTCCTTTGCGCTATTCTTTTCAGCACATCACACAAATAAAAGGAATCAGTGCCTTATCGGCAATTCTTATCATTTCTGAAATAGGCATCGATATGTCTCAGTTTGAATCCGATAAACAACTTGTTAGTTGGGCCGGACTTTCTCCTGCCAACAACGAAAGTGCCGGCAAGAAAAAGTCGGTCCGTATCTCAAAAGCTGGACAATATCTCAAGCCACTACTCGTCCAATGTGCTTTATCGACCATTAAAGATAAGTCCTCTTATTTTGGAAGAAAGTATTCCAAGATAAAGAAACGACGTGGTCATAAGAAAGCAATCGTTGCGATTGCTCGTATGATATTAGTCAGCATCTATCACATGATTCTTACAGGTGAAGAGTTCCATCCAACCGATTATGAATCCTTCATAAATCCACAATCAGACACAAATCAATCACTAACAGTTGAAAAGGCATTAAACTTTTTGAAACAATCTGGTATTGATATTTCTTCAATTCATGTCAACTTATAAATTTTTTAGATATTTTTTCTACTTGTTTTTAAGTCGGCTTTTTTTTGTTTTTTTATTCACACTTAGTCCTCCTATTAATATTATTATAAATGATTATTTGTAGGTGATTTGAAACCTGTAACTTTATTACATTAAATTTAAATTCTAGAAAATTTGTAACTCAACCATTAGTTGTGTTAAAATCAACTATAAATATAGCAATTAAACTGATGATATCTTCATAATAAGTGCTTTAAAGCATAATATGTAAGCATTAAGAAGGTGATAATGTGAAAAGAAAACTATTTAATAAAGACTATATATTGCTTCTTCAAGGGGATGCGGTTAGTCAATTAGGCAATGTATTATATTCGGTCGCAATTTCTTATTGGGTATATGAAAATACAGGGTCTACAGCTTTGATGGGACTTACTGCTAGTATTAGTATGTTTGTAATAATGTTTTTTTCACCATTTGCTGGTTCAATCATTGATAAATGTGATCGCAAGTGGATGATTGTGATGATGGATGTAATTAGGGGTATATTACTTTGTTTAGTAGGAGTGATTGCTTTAAGAGGAAATTTAAGTGTACCTATTATTTTAATTACTGCTTTTATTGCAGCTATGTGTGGTGTTTTATTTACCCCGGCAGTTGATACTGTATTTATCGATATAATTCCTCATGATGATATGGTAAGAGGTCAATCGATATCCAATACTGTAAAAGCGGTTATTAATTTAGTTGGGGATGCAGTGTCAGGAATGTTAGTTGTATTTTTGGGTGTTCCACTAATTATATTATTGAATGGGATATCTTATTTAATTTCTGCTTTTACGGAAATATTTATTGATGTACCTACCACTAGTCAACAAGGACAAAAGATTAGTGTGTCTTCTGTATTACATGATATGAAAGATGGAATTATTGGTATATTAAATAATAAAGCTTTAAGAGTATTTATTCCTATGGCAATGTTAGTTAATCTTTTGTGTGGTGGTACAACGGATTTGTTTATGGCTTTTGTTTTAGAGAGTGGTTTTACACTTGAACATTATAGTATTTTTATGGCAGCACAAACAGCAGCTTCTTTAATTACGGTAATGTCATTGAGCATCTTTAAATTTTCTAATAAAATTAGATATTTATTATTTGCTTTTGGATTTATTGGTTCAGCTATCTTTTATTTGATTGCTTATAATATTAGGATATTCTATGTCATGTTACCTTGTTTATTTATGGCTGGTAGTTTAAATGTATTTGGCAATTCCATATTCAATGCCGCTTTAGCACTAGCTTTACCTATTAATAATAGAGGTGCAATTTTAGGAATTGTAAGTGCATTTTCAACTGGAGGGGCGGCATTATCAGCCATAATATATGGTTTATTATGTGAGCTATATCCAACATGGATAGTCTTTACTATTGGTGTAATTCTTTCATTTATTCCGATAATATTTATGTGCATTAATAAAGGTACTAAACAATTTATTTTAGAAAATTAGGAGGAAATATGGAAACTTTAGGGAAAAATATTGCGAATAGACGCAAAATGCTACATTTAACACAAGAAGAATTGGCAGAAAAATTAGGAGTAAGTGCTCAAGCAGTAAGCAAATGGGAAAATGATATAAGCATACCAGATATTTCTTTATTAATTAATTTAGCTAATCTTTTTGAAACATCTTTGGATGAATTGGTGCGTAACAAAGAACCAGAGACTAGACTAGTTGCAAAAGAAATAAGAAAACCAGTTGATAAGATGGTTTTAAGACTAGTAATAAATAGCTCGGATGGTGATAAAATCAAAATTAATCTTCCAATGGCTTTAGTAAAATTAGGAATAGCTATAAGTGGAGAAAATAGTATGAAAATTGGTAATGTTGATTTAAAAAATATCGATTTTGATCAAGTGCTAGAAATGGCATCGCTAGGAGTAATTGGTAAATTGTTAGAAATTGAATCTACTGATGGCGATATTGTGGAGATCTATGCTGAATGAGAATAATTGTTAAAGATGATCAAGATAATCTTGATATCAAAATTCCTAATGCGATAGTATTAAATCAAATAACCATGCATGTACTTAAAGATAAGATGGATATGAATATAAATAATAAAGATCTTAAAAAGATGCTTAAGATAATTAAAAATTCTAAAGATTTATTGAATGGTGAACCTTTAGTAGAAATTATTAGTGGTACTGATTATGTGCGTATAGAATTATAAAAGATTGTGTTAAAGTTGGTTATTTCGCATGTTTGAAAAAAAAGTAAAGTATGCTAGTATATAGGCAACAGATGTTAATATATATTTAATTAAAATAAGTATGTTTGTTGGCATAAGATATACTTTACTTAAAAACTGCCTAGAAAGAAAAATCAATATGGATTAAATCTATATTGATATATGAGCAATTAATAATGAGACAATTTAACCATTCAGCTATATGTTTAACTAAAACATATGCAAGAATTCTCCTACTTCTAAAAGTAGTGAGATGAATTGCATTTTTTGCTTAAAAAAGAT
>CALVCO010000076.1 GCA_944326095.1 uncultured Erysipelotrichaceae bacterium
AAAAAATAGTCAGAATTTAATTTCTGACTATTTTACATTATGATAGATTTTATTTACATCTTCACATTCATTTAGTAAGTTAAGCAAACGATCCCACAATTCCTTATCTTCAGGATTATCAATAGTTACATATTCTTGAGGAAGCATTGTTACTTCACAAACTTCAAAATGAACATCTGGAATCAATTCGTTAATAGCATCTTGAGCCTTAGCAAAATCAGCAAAGCTTGTAGTAATGGTCATTGTGTCATCTTCGACTTCCATATCAATAACATCAACTTCAGCCATAACTAATGCATCAAGCATTTTTTCTTCATCAGTATATTTTAAAACAAATAAACCAACTTCATCATAACCATGAGATACACAACCAGAAACTCCTACTTTACAATGAGCTTTGTTAAAACATGTTTTAACTGCACTAACTGTACGATTTACATTATTAGTCAAGCAATCAACAATAATTGTGCTTTCTCCTGGACCAAATCCTTCATAACGACAAGAATCATATGATTCATCTGCCCCACCTTTTGCACGTTCAATTGCTCTTTTAATAACATCAGCAGGAACTTGATTAGCTTTAGCTTCTGCAATTTTACGTTTTAATGTTAAATTCATATCTGGATCAGGAACTCCTGATTTTGCTGCAATATATAATTCCTTTCCATAACGTGAATATAATTTAGTCTTCATTGCTGCCGTTTTAGCCATAGAAGCTGCACGGACTTCATGAGCTCTTCCCATTAAAAATAACCACCCTTCATTTTTTACCTAACTATTATAGCAAACATCTTTTTATTGTAAAAGGTATTTTATTTTTTAGCATTTTTAATAGCTTTAACAAAAAAGTAAATACCTACAAGCCCCATCATTATACTAATAACAAATTGATAAGTAAAATATGAAGAATTTATACCCCAAAATGATAAATCAAAAACTACAATTTTAAAAATGGCTAACGCAGGTAATATTAACCATAAAAACGCTAATAAATATTTCATAAAAATCTCCTTATGTTTAGTAAAAATGGAGCATTTTTTGCTCCATTAATAACTATTTTTGCATCCAACTTTCATCACTAGGATTATCTCTAAAATGCAATAATTTAATCTTATCTTCAGGTTTGATATATTTTTCTTCTACTGCTACATCAACCAATACATCTAAATTGCTACAAGAAATATTTGTAACATCAGCTTCAGCTAAACGATCTAAACCTTTTTTCATACCATAAGTAAAGATACTTGCCATACCTAATACTTCAATACCATTTTCTCTTAAAACTTTAACTACTTCCAAACTACTACCTGCTGTAGAAATAAGATCTTCAACTACAACAACTTTAGTACCTTTTTCGCATTTACCTTCAATTTGATTAGTACGACCATGATCTTTAGCACTAGCTCTAACATAACCCATAGGTAAATTTAATTTTGTCGCAACTATTGCTGCATGTGCTATTCCTGCAGTTGCTGTACCCATTACCATTTCACATTCTGGAAAATGTTCTTTAATAATATTAGCTAAAGCATCTTCCACATCTTCACGAACCTTAACATCAGATAAAGTCAAACGATTATCACAATAAATTGGTGATTTAATTCCACTTGCCCAAACAAATGGTTCCTCTGGTCTTAAGAATACTGCATTAATACTTAATAAATCTTTCGCAATTAATTTTTCCATCTTCTTATTCTCCTACAAATTCTCTTACACAACGTTCATATGCTGCTACTGGATCATCACTAGCAGTTATTGGTCTACCTACTACGATATAAGTACTACCTATTTCTCTAGCCATCGCTGGAGTAGTAACTCTTTTTTGGTCACCCTTACTTGCATCATCAAAACGGATACCAGGAGTAACGGTAATAAAATTATCCTTACATACATCATGAACTAGTTTTGCTTCAAGTGGTGAACATACCACACCATCTAAGCCTGCTTTTTGGGTATTTAAAGCATAATGTTGAATAGTTTCATTAATTGAATGATCAATCCATAATTCCTCTTGCATCGCTTCTTCACTAGTACTAGTTAATTGCGTAACTGCAATCAATTGAATATTAGGATTTACTTCATCAATAGCTTTTTTTGCAGCTTTCATCATCTCAATTGTTCCAGCTGCATGAACATTAGTCATATCTATTCCAAGTGTAGCAATATTTTTCATAGCTTTATAAACAGTATTAGGAATATCATGTAGCTTTAAATCTAAGAAAATCTTATGTCCACGATCCTTTAATTCTTTAACGATTTGTGGTCCTTCAGCATAATAAAGTTCTAAACCAATTTTTACATAAGGTTTAACATCTTTAAATTGATCTAAAAATGCCAAAGTTGCTTCTTTACTTGAAAAATCACATGCGATAATTACGTCTCTCATTTGTGTGCCCTCCCAATTATATCTTCTAATTTTTCAATATTTAACTTATCCATCAAAGATGGTAAAGATTCAATAATTTTTTTACAAGCATAAGGGTCAGCACAATTTGCTGCACCAACTTGTACAGCGGTTGCTCCAGCATACATCATTTCAATAACATCTTCTGCTTTAGCTATACCACCAATTCCAATAATAGGAATATTTATAGCTTCATATACTTGATATACCATGCGTAAAGCTACAGGTTTTATTGCTGGTCCACTAAATCCTCCCATTATATTATGGATTATTGGTTTACCAGTTTTCAAATCAAAGCGTGCACCTAATAAAGTATTTATCATGCTTATACCATCTGCTCCAGCTTTTTCACATGCCTTAGCAATCGCCACAATATCAGTAACATTAGGGCTAAGTTTAATATAAACTGGTTTACTAGTAACTTCTTTAACTGCTTTAGTAACTTTATAAGCCATATCTGGATCAGTACCAAAGCTCATACCCCCATGTTTAACATTAGGACAACTGATATTTACTTCAATTATACCAACAATGTCTTGTGAATTCATGGCACTAGCACAAGTTACATATTCATCAATAGAAAAGCCAGAAACATTCGCAACTACCTTTTTATTAAAAACTTTTTGTAATTTAGGAAATTCTTCATTAATAACTTTTTCTAATCCTGGATTTTGCAAGCCCACAGCATTAATCATACCCATATCACATTCAGCAATTCTTGGAGTTGGATTACCAAAACGTGGTTCTAAAGTGGTACCTTTAGTAGCTATACTACCTAGAATATTTATATCATAAAACTCACAAAATTCATATCCAAAACCAAAGGTTCCACTTGCAGGAATAATTGGATTATCTAATTCCCATCCTGATAAATTTACTGCTAATCTTCTGTCCATAATAATTCCTCACTTTGTAGTACTGGTCCTTCTTTACAAATGCGTTTATAACCATTTTTAGTTTCAATTGAACAACCCATACAAGCACCAAAGCCACAACCCATTCTTTCTTCTAAAGAAATTTGACCATTTGCTTTACTAGTCTTATAGATTGCTTTTAACATTGGTAAAGGTCCACATGTTAAATAAGGTATATCACATAATTCATTTTTAATCATTATATCGGTAACAAAGCCCTTCAAGCCTAAGCTACCATCATTAGTTGATACATATAATTTATTTGTAAGTTTATGAAATTTATCAAAATAAAATTCATCTTCTTTACTTTGAAAACCTAAGATAACTATCGGTTCATATCCTTGTTTTACCAAGCATTTACATGCTCCATATAGTGGAGGTATTCCTACTCCCCCTCCTATCAACAACAAATGCTTATCATCTAGACTAAAACCATTGCCCAAACCTACTAATGCTTCTAATTGATCATTAGCTTTTAAACTAGCTAGCCAAGCAGTCCCTTCACCTACGACCTTATAAACTATCGTTAAACTATCATCAGTCCAATCACAAATAGAAATTGGACGACGCAAAAATTTATTAATTACTTTAATATTAATAAATTGACCTGGCTTACTAACCCAAGAGCCATCACCTTTTAAAATCATTTCAAATACATCTTTAGTTAATTG
>CALVCO010000077.1 GCA_944326095.1 uncultured Erysipelotrichaceae bacterium
GTACTTAAAGTACTTTGTCTAATCAACAAGAGCTTTTTCAAGCTCCCACTTCTATAAGTGGTGGGTTATTGACTTAATTGCCTCTTTTATCCATGGTTTATCATTAAGATCTTCAAACATCTTCATTTCATATTTATGCTTATTTCTCTTAAGCGTACTAATAATTTTTTCTTTTACCTTTTCTTTGCCATTACCCGTTAAAATAAAATTATCAATTTCTTCATATGAAAGCCCCATTTCCTTTTCATCCGTTTGTTCATCCCACAAATCAGCAGAAGGCTTCTTATCAATAATATCTTGAGGAACCCCTAATCTTTTAGCTATTAAATAAATTTGTGACTTACAAATAGTCTTAATAGGATTAAAATCATTTGCGCCATCCCCCCATTTAGTAAAATAGCCCATAACAATTTCCGACAAATTACCCGTACCAATAACTAAACGATTAGTAAGTTGCGCCACATAATATAAATTAATCATGCGCATTCTAGGCAAAATATTAGCTTTAGCCAATTGTAACTTATCCACATTAATTAAATCTTTAGACAAATTATCATCAACTTGTTCAATTAAAGCATTAGCACTATTACTAATATCTAAAGTATATAAAGGAATATTAAACTTGTCGCAACAAGCCTTTGCATCATCCATACCCTTTATTCTTTGTTTAGAAGTATTAGCTTCATAAGGCATAGTAAAAGCAATCACTGGCACTTTGGCATAATGACATAAAGCCATAACTGTTGCACAATCAATGCCCCCACTCATCCCAATAACAAAACCATTACTATGACTACTTTCATAAACATTTTTTATTTTATTAGCTAATTCTTCAATATGTTTATCAATATTCTTTTCATATTCTTCTAATATTTTATTCATAATTTAATACCTCTTTATGTAAGCTAATATATTCTTTTACTCTTTCATCTAATAATTCATCAACATCTTCATGTCTTCTTATCTTATCTCTAACTATAGTAGCACTAATATCACTAACTACTTTAGGATTAATAAAAATAAAACTATCATGATATTTAGCATATAATGATGATTTTTCAATATCATTTTTTTCTTTGCCCCTAGGATATACCATTACTTTAAATTTAGTTAATAATTCATCTATTTTGTACCATGTAGGCAAATCAAAATAATTATCCATACCAATTAATAATACTAAATTTTGATATTCTTCATTTAAAGCTAATAAAGTTTCCATAGTCTTAGGCTGCCTATTAATTTGATTCGCTATCCTATCTTCAATATCACTAACTAACATATTATCTTCTAAAGCAAATTCTATCATTTTAATACGATGATAAATTGAAGTATTTAAACTATTCTTATTATATAAATCCGAAACCGGCACAAAGATAATTTTATCAACATCTTTAATATTTAATACTTCTTTAGCTACCATAATATGCGCTTTAGTAATAGGATTAAAACTACCAATAAATACTACATTCATCAATTTTTTGCCTCATAATTCTTTAACATTTCACACTTAACATCATACAATTTTCTAGTAAGATCGACATAATGTTTATGGGGAAAAGAAAATCTTTTTTCTTCATCCCAAACTTTAGCTAAATTAGCTTTAACTTCATCCTGAATTTGTTTTAAAGTAGGAAGTTCATATATCAATTTTCCATCTTTAATAAATTGTTGTTGAAGTCTTTTAACTGTCCAATCATTATTAATTTTAATATGTTTATAAGGCTTATTTTCATCAACTAAATCTAAATTCTTAATGTCAATTTCTTCATCATGTAAAGCCAAAAAATCAAACATTCCTATGCCATTTTCATCATAAACACGATAGCTATATTTAAAACCTGAATTAGTAATCTTTTCATTATTTTCACTAATTTTAATCTTAGGCAAATATTCACTTTCCTGTTTCTTGGCAACTATTTTATATACTCCCCCAAATACAGGTTCACTACTACTAGTAATCATTCTTTCACCAACACCAAAGCTATCTATCTTCGCCCCTTGATCAAATAATGATTCTAATAGATATTCATCAATACTATTAGATACAACAATCTTCGTATCAGTTAAGCCGGCTTTATCTAACATAACTCTTACTTTTTTAGAAAGATAAGCCAAGTCTCCACTATCTAAACGAACTCCTTGTAGTTTATAGCCATTAGGTTCTAATACTTCTTTAGCAACCTTAATCGCATTAGGAATACCACTATTTATAACATCATATGTATCTACTAATAATATACAATTAGTAGGATAAATCTTCGCATAAGCCTTAAAAGCCTCATACTCACTATCAAAATACTGTACCCAAGAATGAGCCATAGTACCAACAGATGGTACATCAAACATTTGATCAGCCATTACGGTAGCAGTAGATCCAACACCACCAATATAACACGCCCTAGTACCATATACCGCACCATCATATCCTTGAGCCCTTCTGGCACCAAATTCCATTACCGCTCTACCCTTTGCTGCTCTAACTATTCTATTAGCCTTAGTCGCAATCATACTTTGATGATTAATAGTTAAAAGTAACATCGTTTCAACAATTTGGGCTTCACATAATGGAGCTTCAATAGTCAAAATAGGAATATTAGGATAAACAATTGTTCCTTCCTTAACTCCATATACATTACCACTAAATTTTAAATTCCTTAAATAATCTAAAAAGCCCTCACTAAAAATACCTTTAGATCTCAAAAAAGCAATATCTTCATCACTAAAATGTAAATTCTGTAAATATTCTATCGCTTGTTGCAACCCAGCAGCTATTACAAAACCTCCATTATCGGGATTCTTACGATAAAATAAATCAAAGACTACCCATTCATCTTTTAGACCTAATTCATAATAACCATTAGCCATTGTTAATTCATAAAAATCCATCAACATTGATAAATTACGCATAAATTATTCTCCTATAATTTCTTTCAAATTATTAATTTCTATACCAGCCACACTCATTAATTTAAAAGCTGCATCACTATATTCTTTAGCATTATGATAATCATTATCATAAGTAGAAACCGCATCCTTAACAACAATTACCTTTTTTGTAGCATCGCTATCATTGCCATAGATTTTCAAAGTCAAAGCCAATTGAGCTACACATATATCCGTACAACATCCCACAATAATATACTCATCACCATCTACTAAATTAGCTTTCTCTAACGCAAAGAAACCATTAGTAGAATTCTTTTGAATACAAGCCTCAAAATTAGGTAATGAAAAAACATATTGTAATTCATCTATAGTCTTAGACTCACTACTACCTTTTAAACAATGAACAGGAAAACTAGCAAATTCTGCACAATTATTTTCATGACTATCTTCTAATACAATAAGATCATAATCACGCTTTTTATCAATTAACTTTTTAATATTATCCACAATACCCATGATTTTTTCATCATGTAAGGCTCCTTCTTTCACAAAGCCATTTACCATATCTACTATAATTATTTTCTTTTTCATAACTAGCCCTCTATTAATCCATGGGTAGTGTCAAAAATCGCATATTTTGATACAAATACACTACCGTAATAATTTGTATATATCTTAAAGTTGTAATT
>CALVCO010000078.1 GCA_944326095.1 uncultured Erysipelotrichaceae bacterium
AAGGCGTTAGACTCATGCCTGTACAGTAATAAGTGAAACTATTTATTAGGATTAGCTTTGTACGAAAGTTCAACTTTATAATATGTTATATCCAATATCCTCTATCTATATGTTATTGGTGCGTATATTAAAAGAACCCTCCAAATTCAAAGGGGACTTCCTCTAGCGTTAGATATTTTTTGTGGATGCAAGCTACATTATATCCTTGTTTAATCAATTTATGTTTAATTTTATAAGTATATTTATAGCATTAAAATGTACTTCCAGTTACAACAAAACTATCTATTTTCATTATTTCTTTTAGGTCTATATTTCCTTTTAAAAATAATTGACAAATCTCTAGGGAAAGTGTAACATTAAAAAGCACTATTGTGCAATAAATTGCGTGGAAGGACTGCAACTAGTCCGTAATACCACTGCATTTGACATTTTTTAATTATAGGAGGAGAGTCAGATGAGTAAGAAAGTTGCAAAGATTTGTAAACTACAATTCCCTGCTGGCGGAGCAAAACCAGGTCCAGCATTAGCATCAGCTGGTATCAACATGCCTCAATTCTGTAATGCATTTAATGATGCAACGAAAGATCGTAAAGGCGATATCGTTCCAGTTATCATTACTGCTTACGAAGACAAGTCATTTGATTTCGTATTGAAAACTACCCCTGCTGCTACATTATTAAAGAAAGCTGCAGGCATTGCTAAGGCAAGTGGTTCACCTAAAGCTGTTAAGGCTGGTAAGATTAGTGTTGATCAATTAAGAGAAATCGCTGAATATAAGATGCCAGATCTTAATGCGAACTCTGTTGAAGGAGCAATGAGAATTATTGCGGGTACTGCTCGTAATATGGGTATCGTTGTAGAAGGAATGGAGGAATAGTTACATGGCTGGTAAGAAATATATTGAAGCTAGTAAATTAGTTGAAAAAAGAACATATAACTATAAAGAAGCTGTTGCTTTGGCAAAGAAAATTAATTTTGCTAAATTTGATGCTTCAGTTGAAGCTTGTTTTAATCTAAATGTTGACCCACGTCATGCTGATCAAGCAATTCGTGGTGCAATGGTATTACCTAATGGTACTGGTAAGAGTCAAAAAGTATTGGTAATTACTCAAGGTGCTAAAGAACAAGAAGCTAAGGATGCTGGTGCAGATATCGTTGGTGGTAAAGAAATATTAGAAGATATCAAAAAAGGTTGGTTTGATTTTGATATTATCGTTGCTACTCCTGATATGATGGCTGAATTAGGTAAACTTGGTAAGATTTTAGGCCCTAAAGGTTTAATGCCAAATCCTAAAACAGGTACAGTAACAATGAATGTTGCAAATGCTGTTAATGAAATTAAAAAAGGTAAAGTTGAATATCGTGTAGATAAAGAAGGAAATATCAACGTATTGATTGGTAAATGTTCATTTACAGAAGATCAATTAGCTGAAAACTTCAAAGCTTTATATGACGTAATTGCTAAAGCTAGACCAGCTGCAGTTAAGGGCGTTTATATGAAGAGCGTTACAATTTCAACTACAATGGGTCCTGGAATTAAAGTTACAGTTGAATAATAAAAAACTATGGTTTTGATGAATTTCATCAATTTCCATAGTTTTTATTTTTTTAGAAATTCTTTAATGCAAGTAAATGTTTCATTAGTTATATCATGTTCTATTTTACATGCATCTTTTGCAGCATTTTCTTGACTTACTCCAATTTTCATTAAGAAAGCAGTAAGTACTTCGTGCTTTTCTAAGATATCTTTGGCTACTTCTAAACCTTTATCAGTAAGATGGATATAATTATTATTATCAATATTTACATAGTCACTTTCTTTTAATTTTTTTAGAGCTATAGAAACTGTTGGTTTAGAAAATTCCATTTTTTTAACAATATCAATGGCGCGAACATGAGTTAATTCTTTACTTAACATTAAGATTGTTTCTAAATACATTTCCATTGATTCATGTAATACCATTATCATCACCCAAATATAGTTTATCATATTTAAAAGAATTAGTGGTGTGATTTGATTGACATAAGAAAATAAATTGATTAAAATATAAATAGTTAGATAAAGCTAACCAGGAGGAATGTATATATGTCTACAGCTATTGTGTTGGGAGTAGTAATATTGATTCTGTTTGCTTCAATCAGAAAAATAGTAAAAGATAAGAAAAATGGTAAGGGATGTTGCTCGAGTGGTTGTGGCAATTGTTCCAAGTGTCATTAATATCACTTTTGGATTAAAAGGTGATTTTTTCTTGCTTGTTATTTTTATATGGTTTAACATTATACAAGAGGTAAAAATATATGAGACTACATATTGAAAATTATGCTTCTTGTTTAGATATATTAGAAACACAAAAAGCAATTAAATTAGTAAAAGATACATTTGAGAAAGAATTGAGTGAACATTTAAATTTAACAAGGGTATCTGCTCCTTTATTTGTTAAAAAAAGTAGTGGTTTAAATGATAATTTAAATGGAGTAGAAAGACCAGTTAGCTTTGATATAAAAGGGATTCCCAATGAAGAGATTGAAGTAGTTCAATCGCTAGCAAAGTGGAAGCGTATGGCTCTAAAGAAATATGGCTTAAAACGCTTTAAGGGTTTGTATACAGATATGAATGCTATTCGTAGAGATGAACAATTAGATAATTTACATTCTTGTTATGTTGACCAATGGGACTGGGAAAAGGTTATATATAAAGAAGATCGTAATATTGAATTTTTAAAGGGTACAGTTGAAAGAATAATGAAGGCTATTATTGCGACTGAAAAGGTTGTATATGAAAAGTATCCAAATATTAAACCTAGTATTAAAGCTGAACCGTTTTTTATTACTACTCAAGAATTAGAATATATGTATCCTGATTTAAGTCCAAAAGAAAGAGAAAATAAAATTACTAAAGAACATAAGACGGTATTTTTGATGCAGATTGGTAAACCACTTTCTAATGGTAAACCACATGATGGTAGAAGTCCGGATTATGATGATTGGGAATTAAATGGTGATTTATTATTGTGGTATGATTTATTTGATAGTGCCATTGAAATAAGTAGTATGGGAATTAGAGTTGATAGTTTTTCGCTAGAAAGACAATTGATTTTAGCTGGTTGTGAAGAAAGAAAAGAATTGCCATTTCATAAAGCTTTATTAAATGATGAACTTCCTCTTACTATGGGTGGAGGTATTGGCCAATCACGTTTGTGTTTAATAATGTTGAAAAAAGCTCATGTTGGAGAGGTACAAGCTTCTTTGTGGCCAAAGGATATTATTGAGGAATGTGCTAAGCAAAATATCCATTTATTATAAGGATCTTAGGGTCCTTTTTCTTTTTTATAAAATGTAAGCGAATACAAGAAAAAAAGATAAAAAAAGAAAGAAAAACATTTGACAATTAAAGAATAAATTGATAATA
>CALVCO010000079.1 GCA_944326095.1 uncultured Erysipelotrichaceae bacterium
TGAAAAATAGGAGTTTTTGTATACTGTAAAATAAATTATGATTCTAAAAATTCATGGTGTTATCTTTGAAAAACGGGACTTTTTTTGAAAAATCTATTGCATTTATCATGAAAACGTTTACAATATAAGTATAAGAAACATATGAAGTGGAGATAATATCATGAGCAATAGAGTTAAAAATCTTTTAGATATTGTTAATAGCAAAACTGATGTTTTCAATGAGACTTGTATGATGGTTGAGAGTGTTTTTAAGGTGGACTGATATGTCTATCTTTTTTTTACTACTTAACAGTTTGATTCAAAAGGAGGTATATAATTATGGACCAAACTAATTTAGAATTTTTTGAAGCTGCCGCAAGAGGCGATTTCGCAAAAGTATGTTCAACAGTTGCTAGAGGTGCTAATGTTAACATTGCTAATGGCGATGGACGTACTGCTCTAATGAGAAGTGCGAAAAGAGGATATGAAGATATCGTACGTTTCTTATTAGATAATGGTGCTAATGCACGTGCACGAGACAAAAATAATAAGACAGCGCTTATGAATGCTGCTAAAAAAGGACATTTATCAATTTGTCGTTTATTAGTTCATGCTGGTGCAGATGTTAATTCTCATGACAATAAAGGCAGAACAGCTTTAATGCGTGCAGCATTTTTAGGAGAATTAGAAGTTGTTAAATATTTAGTTGATAAAGGAGCTAATATTGATGCTGCTGATAGTGAAGGTAGAACAGCTTTAATGGAAGCTACAAATGCTTATAAAGTAGATGTCATTAAATATTTGATTGAAAAGGGGGCAAATGTAAATGCCTTTGATAATCGTGGATGCACAACATTAATGCGTGCTGCATATAGTGGATATCGTGATTTAGTTGTTTATTTATTAGAAAATGGTGCTGATAAAGAAATACTTGATAATGAAGGAAATAAGGCCATTCACTATGTTCGTAAAGAATGCTTTGAAGATCTAAAGGATCTTTTGAAATAGGAGAACGTATATGAGAGACTATTTAGCAAATGAAGTTAGAAATATCGTTCTTTTAGGACATAGCCAAGCAGGTAAAACATCAGTAGTTGAATCTTGTTTATATTTTACAAAAGTAACCGATCGTATGGGAAAAACGGTAGATGGTACTAGCATCATGGATTATGATCAAGATGAAGTTAAGCGTGGATTATCATGTTACACTTCTCTTGCACCAATAGAATGGAAAAATTGTAAGATTAATTTTATTGATACACCTGGTTATCTTGATTATGAAGGTGAAATGCAAGCTGGTTTATCAGTAGGTGATAGTGCTTTAATTGTAGTAGGTGCCAAAGAAGGTGTTGAATCTGGTACAGAAAAAGCTTGGAAAAATGTTACAAAGAAACATTTACCATGTATCTTCTTTATCAATAAAATAGATGAAGAACATGCATCATTTGAAAATACTTATAATCAATTAAGAGATAAATTTGGTAAGACAGTTATTCCATTTGAAGTACCAATTATGGTAGATGGAGAAGTTGTTGGTTCAGTTAATGTTTTAAGAAAGAAAGCTTGGTATTATAACGACCGTGAAAATGCCAAGGAAGTTCCTGATGATTTAAAAGATTTAGTTGATGAGTATTATAATCAGATTGCTGAAGCTATTGCGATGACTGATGATGATTTGATGGAAAAATTCTTTTCTGGTGAAGAATTTGACCAACACGAAGTATCTAAAGGCTTACGTATTGGAGTAAGAAATGGCGAAATTCGCCCAGTATATTGCGGAAGTGCAATCAAGCAAACAGGTATTGAAAGACTAATGGATTTAATAACTGAATACTTCCCTAGCTATGCTGAAAAAGGTAGAGTTGAAGCTTATACACCTAAAGGTGATATTATTCATTTGGAAACAAATGAAAATGAAACAATGAGTGCTCAAATATTTAAAACAGTAGTAGACCCATTTGTTGGCAAGATTAGCTATTTGAAAGTATTAACAGGAGTTTTAAGATCTGATTCTGTTGTTTACAATACTAATAAAGAAGTTAATGAAAAAGTTAATCAAATCTTTGTTATCAAAGGAAAATATCAGATGGCTGTGGGTAAATTATTTACCGGTGATATTGGTGCTGTAGTAAAATTACAACAAACTGCTACTAATGATACATTATGTGCTAAAGAAAAGGTTGTAAAATATCCTAGTGTTGAATATGTTAAACCAATGTTAGGAGTTGCAGTATGGCCTAAAACCAAAGCTGATGAAGATAAGATGAGCTATGGATTTGCTAAAATTTGCGAAGAAGATCCTACATGTAAATTAGTAAAAAATAATGAAACTAATGAACAAATTCTATATGGAGTAGGTGACCAACATATTGATTTAATTTTGAATCGCTTAAAGAACAAATATAAAGTTGAAGTAACTACTTCTTCACCAACGATTCAATATCGTGAAACAATTAGAGGTAAAGCTGAAGCTGAGGGTAAACATAAGAAACAATCTGGTGGTGCTGGTCAATATGGTCATGTAAAGATTCGTTTTGAACCTTGTGATAGTGAAGAAATGGTATTTGAAGAAGAAGTGTTTGGTGGAGCAGTACCTCGTCAATACTTCCCAGCTGTTGAACAAGGCTTAAGAGAATGTATGGAACATGGTGTATTAGCAGGCTATAAAGTTGTTGGTGTTAAAGCAATTTTATATGATGGATCTTATCATGAAGTAGATTCCAAAGAAATAGCCTTTAAGGCAGCAGCTAGATTAGCTTATAAAGATGGTATGCCTAAAGCTAAACCAATATTGTTAGAACCTATTGGTAAAGTAGAAGTAATTGCTCCAGAGGAATATACTGGTACCCTAATTGGTGATTTTAATAAACGTCGAGGAATCATTATGGGCATGGAAATGGTTGATGAAAAAGATCAAAAGGTTACTGCTGAAGTTCCATTAGCAGAAATGAGTAAATATGCTACAGAATTAAGAAGTATGACTCAAGGTAGAGGAAGTTATGTAGTTGAGTTTGATCGCTATGAACCTGCACCAAATAATATTGCTGAAAAAGTAATAAAACAAGCACAGGCTCGTAAAGAAGAACAATAAGTAAAAAGGGATTAAAGCATTAAGTGTTTTAGTCCCTTTATTAGTGTGCCGGGCATGGCACGAATTCAGTTGGAGATAAACCAACCACAGGTAGTTACCGCCAAGTGTAGCGA
>CALVCO010000080.1 GCA_944326095.1 uncultured Erysipelotrichaceae bacterium
GTGGTTCGCTACACTTAGCAGTAGAAACCTGTGACTGGACTTTCACCAGTAAGACATATGCCATGCCTGGCACACAATAAAAAAGTCTTCAAATATCAATCGAGATATTCAAAGACTTATTTAATTAAATTTAAATTAATTAGTCAGCAACATAAGGTAGCAATGCCATTTGACGAGCACGTTTAATTGCAACTGCTAGCATACGTTGATATTTTGCACGTGTACCAGTAACACGTCTAGGAATAATCTTACCATTAGGTGAGATAAATTTCTTTAATAATTCAACATCTTTATAATCAATGTACGTAATGTTATTTTTTGTAAAGTAACAAACTTTTTTACGTCCCATTCTTTGTTTCTTAAATGCCATAATAACAATCTCCTTTCAATTAAAATGGTAAATCATCACTAGAAATATCTAAAGATACTCCTGAAGTGAAATCATCAAATCCGTTATCATCAAATCCAGCATTATCAGCTGTAAAACTATTATGTTCATTCATTGCCATATTAGTTGTGCTTGTTCCACTATTTGAAGCAGGACGAGCTAATAATTGAACTGAATCACAGACAACTTCGGTAACATATACTCTGCGTCCTTCCGCATTATCATAATTACGGGTCTGGATTCTACCTTCTACACCAACTAGTGAACCTTTTTTACAATATTGACTTAAAAAATCAGCTGTTTGTCGCCAAGCAACACAATTGATAAAATCAGCTTGTCTTTCAGGTGAATTTGCACTTTGACGACGATTGCATGCAACAGTAAATTGCGCAACACTCAATCCTGATGTAGTCTTACGAACTTCGACATCCTTGGTCACACGACCAACTAAAACCACGCGATTAATCATATCTTACCTCTTATTCTTCGTCTAATTTAATAATCATATAACGAACTACATTAGAATTGATACGCATTAAACGATCAAATTCTTTTTCACATTCGTTATCAGCATTAAATGTTGTAACTACATAATAACCTTTTGTCATATCTTCAATTGGATATGCAAAATCACGTAAGCCCCATTCATCAACTTTAACGATGCTACCACCACCATTAGTAATGATACCATGTAAGTTTTCAATTAAAGCTACACGCTTTTCATCTTCTAATGAAGCATTAATAATGTACATTACTTCATACTTTTTCATGTGTTTTTTACCTCCTTTTGGTCTATCGGCTAATTTCTTAGCAAGGAATAAACAGATTGTTATCTATCTTTCCGCTGTGGTATTATACCAAAAATGTTAACTATTGTAAATGTTTTTATTATTAAAACTGCTTCAAGAATTTCTCAATTCTACTTAGAGCTTCCTTAATTAAATCAATACTATATGCATAAGATATTCTTACATGCCCTTCGCCACTTTCCCCAAAGGCATTTCCAGGTACAACTGCTACCTTAGCTTCAAATAATAATTTTTCACAAAATTCTTCACTAGTTAAACCCGTTTTTTCAATACTAGGAAATACATAGAAAGCTCCTTGAGGCATATGACAAGTTAAACCAATACGATTCAAATTATTAACAATAAAATTACGACGTGCCAAGAAAGATTCTCTATGCATCTTACAATCTTCATCACCATTTTTAGCCGCCTCAATCCCTGCATATTGGCTAATGATACTTGGACACATAATAGTATATTGATGAATTTTTATCATTGCTTGAATTATATCTGGATGAGCTAAGATATAACCTAAACGCCATCCAGTCATGGCATAAGCCTTACTAAAACCATTTAAAATAATTACTTGATCTTTTATTTCTTCAAAACTTGCTAAAGAACAGAAAGTTCCATCATATGTTAATTCTGCATATATTTCATCACTTAATACTACTAGATTATGTTTTTTAATAATAGGAATTAATTTAACATAATCATCATGCGTCATAATTCCTCCTGTAGGATTACTAGGAAAATTCAAAAATAACATTTTCGTCTTAGGAGTAATAGCTTCCTCTAAAGCCTCAGGTGTCAATTTAAAGTGCTCTTCTTCCTTAAGATTAACATATTTAACAACCCCATCTGCAAGCTCTACACTAGGCGTATAAGCTACATAGCATGGACTAAGCAATATTACTTCATCCCCTGGATTTAGTAAGGTGCGCATACATATATCAATAGCTTCACTAGCTCCAACCGTAACTAAGCATTGTTTTTTCCAATCATAATTACAACCAAAGCGTCTTTGATAATAATTACATATTTCTTTTCTAAGTTCAGGTAAACCTAAATTAGGCGTATAGTAAGTACGTCCAGATTCAATAGCGTATATTGCTTCTTCGCAAATATGCCAAGGAGTAATAAAATCAGGTTCTCCAACACCTAGAGAAATAACTCCTGGAACACTAGAAGCCATCTCACTAAATTTACGAATTCCTGAAGGTTTTATACCTTTAATTTTCTCATTTAAATATTGACTCATGGTGTTACTATCTGCCTTTGATCTTCATAATGTTCTTCATCAATGACAACACCTTCGATTTTATATTGTTTTAGCACAAAGCAAGTTACTGTTGACATTACTCCTTCTAGTGGTGCTAATTTTTGGCCAACAAAGTCCGCAATCTCACGCATGGTCTTACCATCAATCAATACCATAAATTCATTTTTTCCACTCATTAAATATAAGCTTTTTACTTCTGGAAAACGCGCAATACGCATAGCTACTTCATCATAGCCCTTATCTCTTTCCGTCTTAGCACTTACTTCAATTATAGCTTGCACACGATCACAATTAGTCTTATCCCAATTTATTACCGTATGATAGCCACAAATTACTTTATTTCTTTCTAAGCGATTTTTTACTTCTAATATATTATTTTCACTCTCATCTAAAATATCCGCTAAATCTTTAGTAGAAATACGTGGATCCTTTTCCAAAATTTTTAAAAGTTTTACATCATCCACAGTTTTCCCCTCCTTCTAATAACTATTATTCTAAACCCTCACTATTAAAAAAGCAAAAAGTAACGACTTTTTGCTTAATTTTTCTCGATAATTTAATTTTAACTAAAACATATGCAAGAATTCTCCTACTTCTAAAAGTAGTTAGATGAATTGCATTTTTTGCTTAAAAAAGATGATAATGTGTGTTATAATATAGTCAGTAATAAATAAATAAAAGGTT
>CALVCO010000081.1 GCA_944326095.1 uncultured Erysipelotrichaceae bacterium
GAACAACTTAGAGTGATGGTACAAATTGTTGATATGCGTCATAAACCTACAAAAGATGATATTCAAATGATTGAATATGCTAAAAATTCTAATATTAAAGTTTTAGTTGTAGCTACTAAATATGATAAAGTTAAAGCAAGTGAACGCATGAAAAATCTTAAAGTTATTAAAGAAACTTTGGGTATTAATGATAAATCATTATTTATGTTCTCAAGTGAAACAAGATTTGGATTAGAATCATTATGGGATGCCATTTTAGAAATTGTTGCTTAATTAGTAAATTATGATATAATACAAACAAACGTTGAAAAGAAGGAGTATTCTTACCTCTTAATTATTAGAGAGTCGTTGGTTGGTGTAAAAACGATATTAATGTAAGAAGAAGGTAGTCTTGGAGTTATCAAAGTGAACTAATAGTAATTTTGATCGATTAATCGGCGTTAACGATTGATAAAGGCATAGAATTAATATTTTATGTAAATTAAGGTGGTACCACGAGAAATTCGTCCTTTGGGATGAATTTCTTTTTTTTAGAAAGGATATTATTAGACATGAAAGAATTAGAGGCAAAGTACAATCATAAACAAGTAGAAGAAGGAAAGTATGATACTTGGATTAAAGAAGGATATTTTACAGCGGGAGATAAAAGCAAAGATCCTTTTACTATTGTAATACCTCCACCAAATGTAACTGGTAAATTGCATTTAGGACATGCTTGGGATAATACTTTACAAGATATTATTTCTCGATATAAAAGATTAAAAGGTTATGATATGCTATATCTTCCAGGAATGGATCATGCCGGTATTGCAACTCAAGCTAAAGTAGATGAAAGATTAAGAAAACAAGGTATTTCACGTTATGATTTGGGTAGAGAAAAATATTTAGAAAAAGCTTGGGAATGGAAACATGAATATTCTGATTTCATTCGTAAACAATGGGCAAAATTAGGTAATAGTCTTGATTATAGTCGTGAAAGATTTACCTTAGATGAAGGCTTAAACAAAGCAGTTACTAAAGTATTCGTTGATTTATATAAAGAAGGTTTAATTTATCAAGGATATCGCATTATAAACTGGGATCCTGAAGCTAAGACAGCTTTAAGTAATGTTGAAGTTATTCACCAAGAAGATAAAGGACAAATGTTCTATTTTGATTATGAATGTGTTGAAACTAAACAAACATTTACTATCGCAACAACTAGACCAGAAACAATGTTTGGAGATGTTTGCGTTGTTGTACATCCTGATGATCCTCGCTATAAAGATATGATTGGAAAACATGCAATTAATCCTGCAAATGGACAACAATTACCAATTATAGCTGATGATTATATCGATATAGAATTTGGTACTGGAGCAATGAAATGTACACCAGCTCATGATCCAAATGACTATCAAATTGCTTTACGTCATCATTTAGAAATGCCTATTTGTATGAATCCTGATGGCACAATGAATGAATTAGCACAAGAATTTGCTGGTATGGATCGTTATGAGTGCCGTAAGAAGGTAACTGAAAAAATTAAAGCTGCAGGTAAATTGGTTAAAATAGAAGAAATAGTCCATCAAGTTGGACATTCTGAAAGAACTAATGCAGTAGTTGAACCATATTTATCTAAACAATGGTTTGTAAAGATGAAGCCTTTAGCTCAAGATGTATTAAATAACCAACAAGATCCTAAACAAAAGATTAATTTTTATCCTGAGCGTTTTGAAAAAACATTTGTTAACTGGCTTGAAAATATTGAAGATTGGTGTATCTCTCGTCAACTTTGGTGGGGACATAGAATCCCAGTATATTATCATAAAGATACAAATGAGATATATTGTGAATATGAACCACCTAAAGATATAGAAAATTATGTTCAAGATGAAGATGTATTAGATACTTGGTTCTCTAGTGCTCTATGGCCATTTTCAACTTTAGGTTGGCCTCAAGAAACGGATGATTTCCAAAGATATTATCCAACTAATACCATGGTAACAGGATATGATATTATATTTTTCTGGGTTGCAAGAATGGCTTTTCAAGCTCGCCATTTTACTAAGAGTTATCCATTTAAGGATTGCTTAATCCATGGATTAATTAGAGATGCTCAAGGTAGAAAAATGTCTAAAACCTTGGGTAATGGTATTGATCCAATGGATGTTATCGAAAAATATGGCGTGGATTCTTTAAGATTCTTTTTGACTACTAATTCTACACCTGGACAAGATATGCGCTTTATTGAAGAAAAGGTCGAAGCAAGTTGGAATTTTATCAATAAAATTTGGAATGCTGCACGTTTTACATTATTAAATTTAAATGATGATATTGATATTAATTCAATTAAAAATTATGAACTTTCTAATATTGATTTATGGATTTTGAGTCGTTATAATCAAGCGCTAAATAATATTAATATTAATATGGAAAAATATGAATTTGCTTTGGTTGGCAATGAGCTATATAACTTTGTTTGGAATGATTTTTGTAGTTGGTATATTGAATTAGCTAAATCTAATCTTAATGATAGTAATGCTAATATTAAGGGAGCTACTCAAGCTACATTATATTTTGTATTAATTGGTATTATTAAAATGTTAAGTCCATTCATGCCTTTTGTTATGGAAGAATTGTATCAAGCTTTACCAAATACTAAAAAGAGTATAAATCTTGAAACTTGGCCAAATCTTGTAGAAAATATTAAAAAACAAGAAGAGGTAGAACAATTAATTTCGATAATTAAAACGATAAGAGAATTAAAGGTAGAAAATAATTTAAAACCAAGTTTTCCATTAGAAATAATGGTACAAGATAATAATAATGAAATTATCAATGTAAGTGATCAAATAAAAAATATATTAAATAAGATGGTAAAATGCACATTAGTTGATTCAATTGATGAAGAAAA
>CALVCO010000082.1 GCA_944326095.1 uncultured Erysipelotrichaceae bacterium
TATTTAAATAGAGATGATCGTCCAATTCAACAACAAATAGCTAAACAAGATCCTAATAGAATATTTAATATTTATATTGAATTAGCACCTTTACAATTTATTGAATTATTCCCAGCTAACAAAAATCAAAAAGAACATGTTGGCTTTAATGAACATATTGGATATTCCCATTTTGCACTATGTGTAGAAGATATCTATGCAACTAGAGAAGAACTAACAAAAAAAGGTATCACTATCGATACCCCTATTACTAAAGGACCTAGTGAAACCTATCAAATGTGGTTACATGATCCCGATGGTAATAAATTTGAAATCATGCAATTTACTGATAAATCTATCCAAGTAGTTGGAAATTATCATAATTAAATATTTTGTGGTCTTAATACAACTACTTTAGCATCTAAATTATCTTTGGTATCTATTGAACAAGTATCTACTATTTTTACATCTTTCATTAGTTCAACAAACTCACCTTTAGTAGATATAACATCATAACCAAAACCAAGTTCATCATCTCTAAAATGCAAAGGAATAATTAATTTAGGATTAATTTTATTACACAACTCATAAGCTTTTTTAGCATCTATCGTATAATAACCACCAATTGGGATTAATAATACGTCGATATTTTTAAGCATGTCAATTTGTGCAGCTTCAAGAATACAACCCAAATCGCCCAAATGAGCGATTTTTTCATTTCCATCACTAATAATATGAATGATATTAGAACCTCTTAAACTACCTTTAGCATCATCATGATAACTATTAATAGTAGTTACTTCAAAAGGTGTACCATCACTTTCAACAATTTCTATTCCTTCACGATAATTATGATCACTATGTTCATGTGAACATAAAACCTTATTAGCTTTTTCCTTTACAGGAAGTAGTCCTGGTACTGTATCAATCCCATAAGGATCAATAACTAATGCATAACCATCTTCTTCAATTTTTACACAAGAATGTCCTATCCAAGTTATAATCATAAATTTAAACCTGCTATCCATTTAGCTAATTCATCTTTATTAATATTAGCCCTAAATACTCTTCCATTAACAAATATAGCATTAGGGCAACTACTCTTTAAATTATCCAATGATTTACCCATATCACTACCACCTGAAGTTGCAAAAGTAATAATCTTTTTACCACTAAAATCATATTTCTCCAAGAAAGTATTAACTATTGTAGGAGCAATATACCACCAAATTGGAAAACCAATAAATACGGTATCATAATTACTAACATTTTCTAAATCATCAATAATTTCTGGTCTAGAAGATTTATCATTCATCTCAATAGATGATCTAGAATTTTTATCCATCCAATCAAGATCTGCTGAAGTATAAGGAACCTTTGGTTTAATTTCATAAAGATCTCCATTTGTAACTTCCGCAATCTTTTTAGCAAGTCTAGCTGTAACTCCACTAGCTGAGAAATAAGCAACCAATACTTTATTCATATAAAAAGCTCCCTTCTAACAATATATTAAAACTTAAATAAGAGGAAAACAATATGGAATTAATAATAAAACACTTTAAAGATTTAACTACCAACGAACTATTTAACATCTACAAATTACGCATATCCATATTTGTGGTAGAACAAAATTGTCCTTATCAAGAAGTAGATGATATTGATAAAAATGCTTATCATCTATTCTTAATTGAAAATAATGATATCTTAGCCTATGCTAGAGTATTTTCTATTGATGATTCAACAATGGCCATTGGTAGAGTAATAGCTACCAAAAGAAGATGTGGTCTAGGATCTAAAATCCTTCAAGCTGCAATCAATCTAGCAAAAGAACAAAAGCTTGCTAAAAAGATTATTATTGAAGCTCAAACTTATGCCAAACCATTCTATGAAAAACAAGGTTTTTATCAAATATCTGATGAATTTCTAGAAGATGGCATACCCCATATTAAAATGAAATTAGATTTATAATTATTACCTTCTAAACCTTGTATGTTTATTAATGTAATTTTAATATTCATCCATAGGTAAATGATTTTTTAAAAATTGATTTATTATTGACATCAACTAACAAAACTTTTACACTTTGTGTAGTCCATATTAAAAGCATATGGTATCTTAATTGATTTACCATATGCTTAATTTTTTAAAATTTAAATCTCTTTAATAATGCTAAGAATTCTGGTTTATCTTTATATTGCAAATTCCATTTATTAATTAACACTTTCGCAACTTCTTCGCCACCAGCAATTTGACTTAATCCATATAAGGCTATAAGTATGTGTTGATAATCCGTAATTTCATTTGCTAAAGATGCATGTTTTTCCAATAATTCAGTATATTTATTAATAATTTCTGTTGGATAATGTTCTTTTAAAACACAATCATATTTAAATAAAGAATCAAAATCATCACATTCCATTACTTTTTCAAATAATTCATCATACATTTCTTCATCTAAATATTAGGCAAGGATACTCTAACTTCTATAAGTTAGGAAGGAATTGTCTGCTCCTTTCTTCTTTTAAATAGCTATTCCTTGCACTAAGCAATTCCAATTTCTTATAACTTATTGCTGCATTTAC
>CALVCO010000083.1 GCA_944326095.1 uncultured Erysipelotrichaceae bacterium
TTCATATCACCTTCCACGACACCACGGGTTTCGTCATAAGACACGCTCACATTGAACTGCTTCAACGTGAATAAAGCAGTGAACTCTTCATCCTTCAATGGCAAATAACTAAAGGACTCATCTTCGGAATACAGTTCACCGCCACGCATCCAGCCCGCGAACTCATATCCTTCGGCCGGAATCGCTTCAAGCTCCACTGTCTCGCCATAATCAAAGCGTCCGGTTGCAGGAGTAACCGTTCCTCCATACTCAGGAGAAGCCTGCAGCGTAAGCGTGACTTTCCTATCCAGATATTGTGTCCAAGAAACATTCTTGCCTGTTTCTCCGGCATAGCCTTCCCCGTCGGTTATCGCAGCCGTCTGCACGGCCAACACATAATAACCGTCTTCGACAGTCACTTCATCAAGCCCCAACGCATATTCCACGTCGCTGACTTTCGAAATGACCATGGAAGACAAATCGACTTGACGGCCTTGGCATGTCAGGGTCACATCGTCTGCCGTAAAGGTGGAAGCATCTATCGGCTTGTTGAACCTCACGTTGACCGTCTTCACTTGTGAGGTCACGACATCTTCTTCCGGCAATCCGCCAAAGCTCTCCACGGCAAGTTTCATGTCGGGACGTGGTTCAAACGTCAACAGATAAGTTTCTTCCTTATTCCCTTCCACGGCAAAATGCAATCTGTATTCATACAGCGGGTCTTTCCCGTCTCGCAGCGTACGGTCGGTTTGCCAAAAGTTGTCCAAAGGCAACTCTTTCCCATCGCTTTGACGCACGACGGACACCAAAGCCTGTTTCCCCGCCGTAAGGTCATTGACGGCACCATAATTCCAGCCCGCTGCGGAAGGCGACACAGTCACGCTGAATTCCGTGCCGCTCGTTTGCCGCATCACGGCCGAAATGGCCAATGACAGGCTTTCCTCACTTCTCCCATCGGTGAAATAAACCATATCGGGCAAGTCTTCGGCATCCACAATGTCATTGACCAGAAAACCTCTCACGGGAACCTCTGCCTGTCCGTCCACAGTGAATCCATGAATCAGTTCATGAATCGTCACGTTATCCAGCAACGAAAGATCTTCGTTGCCGTAACTCGTGACATGCGTAGCCTTGACATCATATTCCGTGAAATGTCCGAGCAGGGAACTCTGCAGCCACCACTGCGCATAGGCCTGTGAATGAGCCGGAATTGTGCCGAATTCAGTAGCAATGCTTCCACCGAGCGCAAGAGTGGCATCTTGCCCGTTAAGTTGTGAACTTGTCAGTTCAAAATCAACGCGCAATCCTTTCTCGTTTTCCACGATTTCCGGCTGTTCCGTCACCATCCTTACGTTCGTGGCATCGCCATATCCCTTGTTGTTTATCACCAGGGCAAACTCTGCCGGTTCGCTTGCTTCCACTACATCAGCCGTGAGCGGGTCATCGCCAAGCACGTCACGCTGCATGAAATAGGTGAGGTCAAGCTCGGGCGACGGCTTCACGGTCAACGTCACCGGATACAAGTCGCGTGTCACTTCCAAATCCGTAAACGGATCCACGTAAGTCAGGCTCCCACCAAACGAGTAAGCCTTGTCCGCTTCTAGTGCGGCATACTTCGTCGGGATAAAGAGAATCGTGGCCGTTCCCGTCTCATTGGCCGCCAGATTCCATCCGTCGGTCAGGTTCATTTCACCCGTAAAGCCGTCGAGGCTCTCTGTGTTGATTTGGAATTCGTGCGATGTGGCGAGCGTACCTTCATCGTCGCGAACCTCAAGGTTCAACCTGACATCTTCCATCGGCTTCTCTTCGTTGCCGTTGAACACGGTCAGCGTTCCGCGGAATGCCTGACGGGTCATCGTCATGGTTTGCGAGAACTGTAAAGTGATGCTGGAACAAACGTTTGATGATGCCTCATTGAAGTCTGTTAGAACTTGCTCATAACCATGGTCAAATAAATCTGCAAGAGACTCATATCCTTCATTAATAGCGTCTTCTTCCAAATTGGACACAATTGTCGCCTGTTCCATCAGGTTGTCAACATCTATTTTGTTTTCATCTGTTGAGCCTACAAATGAATTGTTTATACGGGCAATGAATCTTTCAAGTTGTTCAGACGAAACAGATTCAGGTTTATAATCTCGCAATTTATCAAATGTCAATTGCTCATCATCGCTTAGGGTACTTAAATAAGTGAAGAAAGATTTTTTGCTTTCATCAAAATCATCATACCATACGTTATCCCCAAATATCTCAAATAAAGCATTATTTAATGCAATTATCTGATCATAATACCTGATGGCTTTACCATTAAATTCTTCCATCCAGCTGTTGGAGCTCTTTTCTGTTATCCGACGTTGGAGCGCATTTTGATTGAATACCCCTTTACATGAACTCACTACACTGTATAGACTTCCTGCATAATTTGCAAGATTCCCCATTCCTATACGCCTATTCTTCGGCAGTGTATTTTCATAAATATCCAATATGGGAGGAGTAAACAACAGAGCTAAGCTAATTACACTGTTACCAGAAATTTTTCCATTTCTTGCATAATCGTCAGCTACTTGTATTGCCGTACTATTAATTGAGTGAATGTTACCAAAACCACGATACATTCCAGCCAAGGCATCAATAATGGCTTCTCCACAGGCTGCAACTTCAGGGTCGCATATAGTATTTTCTATCTTTACTTCCGGATAGTAGCTTCCATAAGTATAATCATCACCTCCTCCAATAATCGGCAAGCCCAAATCTCCGCCATAACCTCCACCTAATCCGATAAAAGCTTGAGCGATAGCATCCATGACAGCCCCATATGTGCAGGCTTTAAGGGCCAAACGAAATGCTGCTTCATTGTCTTTCAACTCTGTACCGCAATGCGACTTATAGTGATATGACATAGCGGCCATACATGAAGTAATATAAGAGTTCGTTGGAAGCGCTCTAGCTAATTTCCGGCTTGTTTGATTTTCGCCATTTGACAATTTAGTCAATAATATGGGGACGGTTATACTTTGTTGTGCGGATAAGTCAAACGGCCCTGCATTATCGAGTATGGTGAATGACCATTCAGCGTTTGCTTCAGGTACGAAAATTTCTACATCTTCAGCTTCGACCAAGCCCTTATTAATAAGAGTGTAATTTAGAAGAACAGACTCACCTTCTCTCATTGCATCCCCGTCTATTTTTTCCGGTCCGGTAATTGTCACCACAGGTTTCGGCACGTTGGTTTCATATTCCACTGTTGTCGCAATGGTATATTCATCCTCTATTTCCGTTTCCTCCACGTTCCAATCTATGGTGATGGCCTGGAAGCTGAGGTTGATGGTCTTCTTCGTCTCCCTGCCCGGGTCGAGCAAAACATTGTTCTGATAAGCATCATGCCTGTCCGCTGTTACACTAAGTGCATAGTAGCCTTCGGGCAACGTCGTCATGAACTGTCCGGTTTCGTCCGTCAAGCCCTGTGCGACCACTTCGCCTGTCGTGGGATGCTTAACCAACACTTCGGCACCGCTCACATGCGGAGCCTCGTCCGTATAATAGGTATATTCGTCACAAACATCCACAACCAGCGTCCCGGTATTTTCCGAGACAGGTTCGACGGTAAAGGCGATTGGCAACCCCTCACCGTTTGCACAGTTTATGCCTATCTGGCCTGTCACGGGAACATTGAGCTGCATCCCTTCATCCGGTTTAAAACGCAACACGACGGTGGCTGACTCACCGCAATCCAGCGAGGGCACCACACTCGGCGTGGCAGTCGTCATCCACGAAGGGAGCGCAAAGGTTATTTCTCCGGATTCGCCCTTGCCCACGTTGGTGATGACTATCGGATAGTCACGGCCAGTCTCCACATTCATCGTCGTGTTGATTGCCGACACGTCTGCGACTAGTTTTCCGTTGGCATTCCTGCTATAATAATACAAGTCGAAATTCATTGACGCGCCTTCGGCTGATTCTATCTGCAACTGAATCTGTTCCCATTCATTGCCCGTCGAAGCCGATGCACTTGTGAGGACATAACCTACATCG
>CALVCO010000084.1 GCA_944326095.1 uncultured Erysipelotrichaceae bacterium
AAAAAACAATATGATATGCACATTTATAAACAGTATGATTTGATGAATGATAAAGATTTTCATTTAATTTCATAATATATAACTCATTATATATCTATTATACTAATATATATAAGAAAATATAACAAAAAGCGGCATTTACTCTCGCATAAAATGCGGAGCTCGCATGCCGTTAATCATTGGTCATGGAACTGTGCTTTTTATATTCTCGTAAGACATAGCAGCGATAGAGCTAATAACATTAATTTCTCTCGTGTTAGTGGCACGTATAACTCACATAGGAGGCAGAAAATGAAAAGGGAATTTTTAAAATGATTAAGTTTTGATGAAGATACGATCAACACGATTATAACTGAATATAGAAAGTCGAAAGGATATAAAACAAAGATTGCCGTATTGCATAAGGAAGCATCAATGCTATTAGAAATTAATCCAGTTATGTCTGAAATTAGTTAACAATGATCATAGTACAGATATTGATGTTGCAGTTGATAATATCATCATGCTAAAAAATTAACTGTTTGTTAGAGAAAGATTTACCTGGTTTTGTTAATCTAAATTATTTTTATGTTAAAACATTAAGCAGTATTATCAAACAAATCAGCAATATGCACAAGACAAAGAGTTTTAAATAAATGTTAAATTTACATACCAATAAAAACATTTAATAGATATTTTGACATTATCTAAAATACATATTTGCTTCTTTAAGGATAAAATAGTAGTATTAATAGTAAACATCATAGTATTTGGAAAGGAAAGATTATATGTCACAAGCAACAAAGATCATCCTAGAACAATCACTAAAAGAATTACTATTAACAAAACCTCTAAACAAGATAACTATCAGCGATCTAACCAAAGCTGCTGGTATTAGCCGTATGACTTTCTATTATCATTTTCAAGATATTTATGAACTAATAGAATGGACATGCCAACACGATGCTCAAAAAGCCTTAAAAGGTAAAAAAACATACGATACCTGGCAAGAAGGCATGTTAAATATATTTAATGCCGTACTTGCTAATAAAACCTTTGTCATGAATGTTTATAATTCTATCAGCAAAGAACAAATTGAAAATTATCTATATACCTTGGTCTATAATCTGCTATATGATGTCGTAGATGAATTGGCTCATGACAAAAATATAGCTACTGATGATAAAGAAAAAATTGCGCATTTTTATAAATATGCTTTTGTAGGCATCATGTTAGATTGGGTAAGATCTGGCATGAAACAAAAGCCGGAGGATATCGTCATACACTTAAGCGTTATGATCCATGGTTCAATGGAAAGATCGATCATGAATTTTATAAAATAATTTAATCAAATTCACGGGAATGATAAAAAATTTATCATTCCTTCTTTTTTGATAGATGATTAATCTACTAAACATTCCTATACTATAAACATCTTGAAAAAAAAATATAGGAGGTTTAGCATGAACAAGAAAAAAGCTTTAACAATAACCGGAATTGCAGCTACCGCAGTAGCAGCTACCGCTATGTGCGCACCAAAAGTCATCAAAAAAAGTGAAGATATCTTAGAAGAATATGCAAATAAAAAAGCAGCTAAAAAAATAAAAGAAAATGCTCGCCAATTAGAATTGAAAGATTATAAAAATACCGAAAGAGGCAAACAACAAAAAAACGCCAAAGGAATATACTATACCAATGGCAACTACGAAGCCTTCGCCAGACCAGAAAAGCCTAAAGATGTTGATAAGAAATCTGCATATCTTGTAGGAAGTGGTCTAGCATCATTAGCAGCCGCTTGCTTCTTGGTCAGAGACGGGCAAATGAGCGGCGACCATATCCACATCCTTGAAGCAATGGATATTGCTGGAGGTGCATGTGATGGCATCATCGATCCAAACCGTGGCAATGTAATGCGCGGTGGTAGAGAAATGGAAAATCATTTTGAATGTTTATGGGATCTATTTAGAAGCATTCCTTCGCTGCAAAAAGATGGAGCATCTGTCTTAGATGAATTCTATTGGCTAAACAAACATGATCCAAATTTCTCTTTATGTCGGGCAACCGTCAATAGAGGCCAAGATGCTCATACCGATGGTAAATTTAATATCAGCGATAAGGGCTGCATGGAAATCATGAAATTATTCTTCACCAAAGACGAAGATCTATATGACAAAACGATTGAAGATGTTTTCGACGATGAAGTATTCGATTCAACGTTCTGGCTATATTGGCGTACGATGTTTGCTTTTGAAAATTGGCACAGCGCCTTAGAAATGAAATTATACTTTCAAAGATTCATCCATCATATCGGTGGTTTACCTGATTTCTCAGCTTTGAAATTTACAAAATATAACCAATACGAATCTTTGATATTACCAATGGTAAGTTATCTAGAAAAAGCTGGGGTCAATTTTGAATATAATACCTTTGTAACCAATGTCATATTTGAATTTAAGGACAGTAAAAAGATTGCTAAAAGCATTGAATATAAGACCAAAGATGGAATCAAAAATATTCCATTAACAGAAAATGATCTTGTATTTGTAACCAATGGCAGCTGTACTGATGGCACGATCTATGGTGATCAAAACCATGCGCCAGACCTAAATGCTGAAAGAAGAGATACTGGTGTTTGGGATCTATGGAAAAACATAGCTAAGCAAGATCCTAGCTTTGGCCATCCTGAAAAATTCTGTAGCGATATCAGCAAGACCAACTGGGAAAGTGCTACCGTAACAACATTAGACGATAAGATCTTGCCATATATCGAAAAGATCTGCAAACGTGATCCATTATCAGGAAAAGTGGTTACCGGTGGTATCGTAAGCTGTATGGATTCTTCATGGTTATTATCATGGACCATCAACCGACAGCCACAGCTTGTAAATCAAGAAGATGGTACGGTCGCTATCTGGTTATATGGTTTATTTACCGATATTCCTGGTGACTTTGTAAAGAAACCAATGAAAGATTGTACTGGTATCGAAATTTGTGAAGAATGGTTATATCACTTAGGAGTTCCTAAAGATATGATCATTGATCTAGCAACCAACCATGCCAATACGGTTCCTACCATGATGCCATATATCACTGCTTTCTTCATGCCAAGAGCCAAAGGTGATCGTCCTGATGTCATTCCTGATGGCTGTGTAAACTTTGCCTTCTTAGGACAATTTGCCGATACTCCAAGAGATACGGTATTTACTACAGAGTACTCTGTAAGAACAGCAATGGAAGCTGTTTATGGTTTATTAGGTGTTGATCGTGGTGTTCCTGAGGTATGGGGAAGCGTATATGATATCCGTGAATTATTAGATGCGTCTGTTAAACTAATGGATGGACGTTCTCCACTAGAACTTAGATTGCCAGGTCCTCTAAACGCCGTTAAAAAACCATTATTAAAATTAATCAAAGGTACGGTCATAGAAAAATTATTAAGAGACCACGATGTCATCAAAGACAATATGTTAAATATGTAATTATCAATATAAAAACAGGTAGTTAATCGATATTAAACGATTGATTACCTGTTTTGTTGAGAGGGGGGTGCGGACAAACTGAGGACAAAAAAATGGTCATTAACTGCCATTATCTGCAATAATAAAACATTCAAAATAATAGCTAAAATAGCTAAAAAAAAGACTTTTCGCAAAGTCCTTTAAATTTAAATCTGGAGCGGATGATGGGAATCGAACCCACGTAGTCAGCTTGGAAGGCTGAGGTTCTACCATTGAACTACATCCGCATTAAGATGGTGTCCCGGAGAGGAATCGAACCTCCGACCCACTGATTAAAAGTCAGTTGCTCTACCACCTGAGCTACCGGGACATTATAAATAAATTGGCTGGGGCACCTGGATTTGAACCAGGGAAATGACAGAGTCAAAGTCTGTTGCCTTACCGCTTGGCTATGCCCCAATCAGAAGATGGTGGAGAAGGGCGGTTTCGAACCACCGAACCCATAGGGATCTGATTTACAGTCAGACGCGTTTAGCCACTTCGCTACTTCTCCAAAAATGGTGCCGACTATAGGAATCGAACCTACAACCTACTGATTACAAATCAGTTGCTCTGCCAATTGAGCTAAGTCGGCA
>CALVCO010000085.1 GCA_944326095.1 uncultured Erysipelotrichaceae bacterium
TTTGTAAATTAATATCTACATTATCTGTTCCTTCAATTGTTTTATATTCAATATAATGTTTAATCTCATTACTTTTAATTTCCTTTTTACCTACATATACTGTTGCATGGTTTGCAATCTCGACAACTTCGTTTGCATTTTCTTTTTGATTTACTACTGTTTTTATTTCTACTATCGTTTCTTGTCCAGCTGTTACATTAACATTTGTCATATTAACAATATTCTGCTTCATTTCTATATCTTGTTTTTCCCCATTAACTAGTATTTCTTGTACACTTAGTTCTATTGGAAGCTCATCATAGATATATACTGTTGAATCTAATGGATTGTTATTTGCAATTTTAATTGTATAAGTTATTTCATCTCCCGGTTTTAAATATTCTCCTTCATTATTTGCTGATAAACTAACGTCTACATTTGTCATACTAATAATTTCTTCTTGCCATAAATTAGAAATCATCTTATCTTGATTTTGTGTTATTTCTGTATAAATATCAATAGATTGTAAACTTTCTGTAATACTATCTACATAAAAGATACCATTAATAGATACTCTATCATTTGCTTCAATTTTATCTATTGTTATTGTATTAGATTCAATCATTTCCATTTGTTCTGGTTCTACTATTTGTTGACCCTTAAAAGTATATCCTTCTGAAGCATTCCAAACTAGTTGTACATTTTCTTGTGCTTCATTTGTAATGTTTTCAATAATTGTTTGATATTGCATAATAGAACCTTCCATAATATCAATATCTTCATTTAGAGTTGATTTTAATGTTACTCTTAAATTTGCATTTCCTACCACATTATTTAATATAGTACTTTCTTTTGTAACATCATTATATATAATTGAAGCTTTACCACTAATAGTCTTTCCAACTTCTGTATCACTTTTTATTCTTACTTCGTAAGACATTTGTATACTCTGCCCAATACCTAAATGTTCAATTGTGAATTCTTGTTCTTTCTTATCCACTTCTTGATAATATTGTCCTGTATGATACATATAATCTTCCATTGCTTCAACAAAAATTGCACCTTCTGGAACTATTCCTTTTACTGCAACATTATTTACATCTTCATTTCCTGTATTTTTTACTTCAACTATATATTGAATTACTTCCCCTCTTTTTACTATGTCATTTTCTTTTAAGTTTTGATTTCCTAATTTAGCAGATAAATTAACTTCTAATTCTGGTCCTTGTCCTGTAGTTAATGTCAAATAAGTAGCTTTTGCTGTATTTGTTGTTACTCTATTTTCATCTGTGTATTCCACATAATATCCTTGATATGCTGTTTGATTGTATTCCATTTGTGGAGCTGTTTGTATTGTGTATTCTACATCTATTGTATTTGCTTTATTCATTTGAGGAATTGCAATTAAATATTTGCAACTATTTTCTGTTCTTTGAGTTGACCATCCATTATTTTCATTCGCTAAATCATTTGTAGCATCAATATTATCTGTATAATATACAATTTGTCCTTCTATATTTGTAGTAACATCTGATACTAATTTTATTCCCATGTTATTTTTTAAGGTTTCACCTTGTTGATTAATTCCATTTGAGTCAGTTGGTAAATCACCCACAATGCTAATATCTTTAACATTTTCTTTATTAATAATAACTTGTGATGTTACTTTATAAGTTTTATCTGTATCACTTGGCAATAAAGTAACTTGTTGTGTATTTGCTTCTCCTATTGTTTCTACATTTAAATCCTTTATAGAATTTACTGTAATAACATCTTCTGGTGCTTTTATATTCATTACACCTTCTGAAAGAATTTCTTCTCCATCATTAATACATTTTACTTGTATTTTTTCTTCACTATCTGTTGCTTTGTTATTTAGTTTTACATTTAATTTTAAGTTTAAAATAGCATTTTCTATACTACCTTCTTTATAATTTGTTTGTTGTCCTTCTACATAAATTCTTATAATATTATTTTGAATTTCATAATTTGTTATATGTAATTCTTGGTCATATAATAATTTAATGTCCTCTGTTGGTACAATATTTTCTACTTGACTTGGTAAAACGATTTCTATATATGGATTTTTAAATAATTTTTCTGTAGATTCGTTTGTTTTCAAAGTTACATTTATTTCTAGTTCATTTTGATTATTCATTGTATCTAATTGATTTTTATTGGTTTCCAATGCTATCGTTGTTTTTGGTTCTTCTAAGTTCATATTTAAAACCATTTCACTATCGTTTACTGTAATTTTTTCTCTTAATGATTTTATATTTTTAATTTGTTCTATATCATAATTTACATTTGTATTAAGATGTTTTATATTAGCAAATTCTAATACACCTATTTCTTTTGGTGAACTTATACGAAGTTTCATATTTTTTGCTAATCCATTGTTTCCATATTCAATTCGTATGTTTCCATTTTGATCTGTTTGTGTCGAATTATTTATTACATATATAATTTCATCTTTTTCATTTAATACTTGAATTTGTCCATCTTCTCCAAGTATATTTATCATATTTTCCTTATTAATAATAGTAGTGTCAAAGAAAACATACTCATCAGCTGTAATTTGATTTTCATCATTTATAAAAAATGTTAAATCATGATTGCTAATATTTAGTTCTTGAACATTTTGCAAATTTGAAATCTCTACATTATATTGTTCTGCAAAACTAATATTTCCTTTGTTTACAGTATACATGTATCCTTTGTTTATTCTAGGTGTTATTCTTCCTGATATACTAACCTTATTTCCTATTGGATTTATAACATCTTCATAGTCATTTTGATTACTAAAAATAACATCATTATCTATTAGTTTTATATTAACTTCTACTCTAGAATTTATAGATATTTCTTCTTCAATATTAGTATTCATATATCCATAAATGATGGTATATTCTGCTGTATTGTTCATCTGGCTTTGTCCATTCATGTTTTGAATATATACTTGCCCTGCTTGTACATCATAAGAATATAGATTATCCTGTAATTTCTTTCCATTATATAGCACAATAGCAGTATCTGGAAGCTTATCTATAAGTTTTGGTGCACTTATTTTTACTTCTTCTTTCTCCTTAACAGCAATATTATTGCTTTCTATTCTCACTTTTTGCTGTAGTAATACTGTTTGATCATCTACAGGCAAATATTTTTCTATTTTTTGACTAATAGCAATATCTACAGTTGTTTCCTTCTGTGCTTCTACGTTATTTTCATTTGCAATAACTAGATGAGAACCTAAAAGCAATAAAAGTATTAAAAATATCACTATTGTTACTAATGATTTTCTGTTTCTTCCATAAGTACCCATATTTTTTCCCCCTAATATACATATATATATTTTACTTTAACGCGAATATTCTTTCTTTTCAATAGGGAATTCATGGAAATTTTTTTCATATCTTGTATCCCTTTAGGGATGCACATATCTTCATTTTATGACAATTTATTTATATTTTTGTTTCAATTATATTACAAAATTCCCTTTCAAATTTGTTTTTTCGCGAACATCTTATTTGCGTATATAAAAAAGGGTTTTATCATTTCTATTCTTTGCAATGTTGTTTTTTATTGAATAGAAAAATTAATTTTTCTATTCAACAAAAAAGA
>CALVCO010000086.1 GCA_944326095.1 uncultured Erysipelotrichaceae bacterium
TATCCCAAAACATGACTCCATACATGCTCCATTCGATTGACATCTCCCATCAATGTTTCGGTAAGATCGGCCAGATCGCGCTTGCCAAAATACCCTAAAGGAAGTTTACGCAAACGCTCAGCTAAATGAAGACGTGTCGTTTTAACTTCTCCGTACACCAGACCATAGGTCGCTTTATACTGAAGATAGTGCGTTATAAAAGATAGAAGTAAAAATGCAATGATCAATAAGATCGGCACAAGGATATTGGTTGCTGCTGATTCGCTAATCAAAGTTTCCATAAAGCTTCCCATAACCAGATACAAAATACCAGTTCCTGCCATGACAACTAAATTGGTGATCACGGTAAAAAGAGCTCCACGCTTTGTATTTTTGACACCTTGATCTGTTAAAGCGTAGGTGCGTTGAAACTTTTCGCCAAACATTTATGCCACCTCCTTTTGAGCGGTAATTTTCCACTTTATCGCCTTGTTGTAATCAGTCCACATCTTTGCATATAAGCCATCTGCTTTAACGAGATCTTCATGTCTGCCTTGTTCAGCAATCTTTCCTTCGTTCAAGACGATGATCTTATCAGCCCCCACTACCGTAGATAAACGATGGGCAATCATGATGACGGTCCTTCCTTTCATAAGTTTCGTAAAACCTTTTTGAATCAAAGCTTCGTTTTCCGGATCCGCAAATGCAGTAGCCTCATCCAATACAACGATCGGAGCATCTTTTAATATAGCTCTGGCCAAGGCGATACGCTGTTGTTCTCCTCCAGAAAGATATGTTCCTTCCGTCCCTATTACGGTATGCATTCCTTGAGGAAGTTTTTCCAGAATATCTTTACACTGCGCTGATATTAGGGCCGACAATACTTCCTCACGCGTGGCATCGGGTCTAGAAGATCGCACATTTTCATAAATGGAGGTTTTAAAAAGACGGCTGTTTTGGAATACGAATGCTATCTGATCCATCAGTTCATGCGGATCCATTTCTTTTACATTCACGCCTCCTACCAGCACTTCACCTAAACCGGCATCCCAAAATCTTGGGATCAGACTGGCAGCCGTGGTCTTGCCACCACCAGAAGGCCCAACAAAAGCAATCGTTTGTCCTGGTTCTGCTTTAAAAGAAACATGAGATAAAGCTTCTCTTTGTGCACCTTCGTATGTAAAGCTGACATCCTTAAATTCTACAGAACTATCCACAGGATGTTTTGGCTGTTTACTTACCGATAATGTAGGTGCATCCATAACTTGAGCAATACGTCCTAAAGCCGTATGTGCAAGCATCATTCCAGAAGACGCAAACATGATACGCGCCAAAGCAGTAGAGATAATAGCTGAAAAGACGGCATAAAAGGCAAAATTGGTTACAAACTCCGCAAAGTTGCCACCGGATAATGCCCCAGGCGCCAAAAATAAGGCAACCGGCACCAAGAAAGCAAAAGCTCCTTCAGTAAAAGTCAAATTTACAGATTGTGGTTTGCTGCAGACATTTGAGGTATAGTGTTCGGCGAAATAGCTGTATTCCTCGATAGATTTCTGGAAAGCTTTGAAGGAATACACTGTCTGTTGGAAGATCTTAACAACTGGGATTCCACGTACATATTCCGTACCGGCTTTGCTCATTCGATCTAAAGCTGCCTGATATTGAGCCATAAAGCCAGCGTTTTTACCACCCATCATCGCAAACATAGAAAGAATTGAGATCACAGCTGCCAAAAGGCAGGCACATCCCATACGCCAGTCAAATACGAACATCAGCACTAACATCGCAATAAATAAAGTGATCGTCCCTACAATATCCGCCAGATTATGAGCCAATAAAGTTTCGGTATCCGCTGCCGCTGCATCTAAGCGTCCACGAATCAATCCGGAAGCATTGGCATCAAAAAAGCCAAGCGGAGCTTCCATTAAATGAGCGACACCGCGTTTACGAATATTGGCTGCGGTACGAAAAGCAGCTAAGTGCGTACACATCAATCCAATAAAATAGATAAGGATCCCACCTACTGCCGAAGCAAAGGCAATCCATCCATATTGAGTAATCATTTCTGCCTGGCTCCAATTAGGCGCTACCGCAATCAGATCTCTGGCAACTAACCAGATACATACATAAGGGATCATGCTCAAAATCATCGAAATAGCTGACAAGATCAATCCGATATAAGTCAAGATTCGATGACTTCCGGCATAATCCATCAAGATCGCTACATCACTCTTTTTCTTCTGTTTCATCCAAAAACCTCCTTCTTTTAGTTAGTTTTGACTAACTTAATGGTTAAAATTTAAAGGGGGTCAAAGCCCCATTAATGAGAGCCATCCGCCAGTGTAAAAGGTTCGAAATTGCTCCACATACTGCAAAGCCTGTTCTTTAGGCATGTCATGGATTGCGATTTCAAACAATCCGTTGAACATACCACTTGCAATGATATGACAAATGGAATTGCTTAGTTCTGGAACATCTTTACCCAAATGGCGAAGCACTTCTATATAGCGAAGTGTATATTCCACTTCTATTTCTACCATGTTGTGAACAAAGCGCTCATAGCTCGTTCCTTCTGAACGTGTAAGAAGTAACTTTACCGGATCTCGATGCTGGCAGATATAATCCACCATCCATCTCACATAGTTTCCGGATTCATCTCCCATATGAGAAACTTGTTCTTCCTCAGGCAACTCCGCAAAAGAAGTCTGTGCTTCCATAAAGCGCCCCATCAAAGCGGCTGCATGAGGTTCCACAAGCGCATTGAACAAGGCTTCCTTGCTGGAAAAATAACCATAGAACGCTCCAGTAGTCACTCCAGCATTTTTCACGATTTGTCTTAGCGATGCTCCTTGAAATCCTTTTTCAAGAAATTCCTGTATAGCTGCCTGTTCAATACTTTCTAAAGTTGTACTTCCCTTATCATCCATGACATTCTCCCCGAATAACACTGTTATATAACAGTGTTATTATATTTCTGTCATGTTCTCTTGTCAAGATATAACAGAAAAGTGAAAGAAAAATGATATAATTATCTAAACGATAAATTGGAATTTGGGGGAGGTAGAATTATATGAGTGGATATATAAATGAGATGCGAAAAGTTGTTGGACATAGAACGATCATCCAATGTGCTGCCAGCATAATATGTATAGACGAAAATGGAAAGATATTGCTTGGAAGACGAAATGACAATCATCTGCTTGGATATTCGGGTGGTTCGCTTGAAATCGATGAGTGTGTTGAGGATTGTGCTAAAAGAGAATTGCTTGAAGAGATGGGTATCATAGCAGAAGAATTAGAGTTCTTTTGTGTAAATTCTGGACCTCAAGCCCATTATATTTACCCTAATGGCGATGAGGTGTCTAATTTTGAAATAGTATATCTGTGTAGAAAATGGAGTGGTGTGCCAAACTGTAGTGATGGCGAGATGGACGAATTACGCTTTTATGATCCAAAAGAAATCGATCTTGAGCAAATATCACCGCCAATTAAAAATGTTGTCGCTGATTATATCAATAAATTCGGCAAATAAAAGTCGGTTTAGAAAACCCTTTTGCAAAATCATTATAAATAATAGGTTTACAGTCTTTTGAGTCCTACTTTTTTCAAAGATGACTTCAAATAGGGTTTTCTTTTTGGCAGGTGTGTCGCAAGATTATCCTATGTTATTTATAAATATCAACCAACAAAGGTTTTAGGGATTATCCCTAACGAGTACCGTTTATATGATCCAGGAGTATAAACGGTCTGCTCGCTAAGATAAGGGAATGTTGCCCACATAAATAAAAAGTGGCATGTAATGATATGTTTAATGAATAAATTTGTATATCATAACTGCCGCTTTTCTTTTGAATTTTAGCGATAGATCACTTCATTTAAGACAATTTCTATAGCTCTTTCTTTGATGTTATTCATCATCTTTATCCATTTTATTGGATCATTTGTTTTAAGATTTTCATTGATATTTTCTTTCTTAGATAATGATTCAATCAGCGATTCATATCTCTGTTTGGCTTCATCTTCTACTAGTTTTATCTGTTTAATTAGTCTTTGAGATGTTAGTAAACGATAGTAATAAGCTTTATGATTTTCTTTAAGATATGTTTTATATATTCTTCCAAAGAATCCTATATCATAGCTTTTTTCTTGTTTTAATCTTAATAAAGGAAGATCATAATCACCTATTCTTTCGTATTCAATAGCTTTCATTTTTGCTTACCTCCTAGCTTTACTATAGGATAAAAAGTAAAGGTGAGCGAGGGTGTGGATGCCAGTGCGACAAATAGAGTAGAGGGAAGAAATTAATCTTCGCCCCTCTCATTGCACCGTACGTACGGGTCTCGTATACGGCGCTAC